>JAEXYA010000016.1 GCA_023451825.1 Pseudomonadota bacterium | reverse complement strand
CCCTGGGCAGGCAGCGGCCCCCAAACACCGCGTGCGGAACGTCGAGTTCGTGCTCGATCATTCCGAAAGTCCTGATGCATATCCTTGCGGAGTACCGCATCGGCATCAGGCACCAACGGGTGCATCGGGCACCCGGCGTTCCGCGCGCCCTCTTTCGGGAGGGCGGGAATGCGGAGAACGACGGCGCCCCCGCGCCGCAAACAATAGGGGTGATGACGCATGTCTGGTGAGGATTTCGTAGCCCGGATGAAGCGCAGCGCAATCCGGGGACCGGCGCTTCCGCATATCTGCGGTCCCCGGATTACGCTTCGCTTCATCCGGGCTACGGGCTAGACTCATTCCAAACAATAAGCTCGCGCGAGGAAATCCCGTCATGTCGTCTTCGGCTCCGTCTCCCGTCATCCGCCTGCATCCCGACGACGCCGTGCTGATTGCGCGCAGCACGCTGCTGCCGGGCGTCGAGGTGACCAAAGGCGTCACCACATCGGAGCGCATTCCCGCCGGCCACAAGGTGGCGATCCGCCCCATCGCCGTGAACGAGCCGATCTATCGCTACGGCCAGATCATCGGCTTCGCCACCCAGCCGATTGCGCCGGGCCAGCATGTGCATACGCAGAATTGCGGCATGGGCGAATTCGATCGCGACTATGCCTACGGCGTCGATGTGAAGCCGACGCCGAATTTCGATCTGCCCGCGAGTTTCATGGGCATCAGGCGCAGCGACGGCCGCGTCGCCACGCGCAACTATATCGGCCTGCTGACCTCGGTGAATTGCAGCGCGCATGTGGCGAGCCTGGTCGCCGACGTGTTCAAGCGCAATCCGTTCTCGGGCCATGATCCGCTCGCCGACTATCCCAATGTCGATGGCGTCGTCGCACTCACGCACAAGACCGGCTGCGGCATGACGCAGGACGAGCCGCTGACACTGCTTCGCCGCACGCTCGGCGGCTATGCGCGCCACGTGAATTTCTCGCATGTGGTCGTGCTCGGCCTCGGCTGCGAGATCAACCAGATCGGTGGCTTGATGCAGGAGCAGAAGCTCGCCGGCCGGCTGCGCGAGATGCAGATCCAGGACATCGGCGGCACCCGCAAAACGACCGAAGCAGGCATCGCCTTCGTCAAGGAAGCGCTAGCCGATAGCAACAAGGTCACGCGCGAGGAAGTCTCGGCCAGCGAACTGACTGTGGCGCTTCAATGCGGCGGTTCGGATGGCTATTCCGGCATCTCGGCCAATCCGGCGCTCGGCGCGGCCAGCGATCTGCTCGTCCGTCACGGCGGCACGGTGGTGCTGTCGGAAACGCCGGAGACTTACGGCGCCGAACATCTCCTCACGCGCCGCGCTGTCTCGCGCGAGGTCGGTGAAAAGCTGGTCGGCCTGATGCGCTGGTGGGAAAAATATTGCGAGCGGGAAGGCGCCGAGATGAACGCCAATCCGTCGCCGGGCAACAAGGCCGGTGGTCTCACCACGATCCTCGAAAAATCGCTCGGCGCCATGGCCAAGGCCGGCTCGACCAATCTCGTCGATGTGCTGAACTACGCCGAAACCATCACCAAGAAAGGCTTTGTCTTCATGGACACGCCCGGCTACGACCCCGTCGCCGCGACAGGGCAAGTCGCCGGCGGCGCCAATATGGTGTGCTTCACCACCGGCCGCGGCAGCGTGTTCGGCTGCAAGCCGGCGCCATCCATCAAGCTCGCGACCAATTCGCCGATGTTCAAGCGCATGGAAGACGACATGGACATCAATTGCGGCACCGTGCTCGATGGCGACGAGACCGTGCAGGAATGCGGCCAGCGCATTTTTGAGCTGATGCTCGCAACGGCCTCCGGCCAGCGCACCAAGAGCGAAAGCTTCGATGTCGGCAGCGCCGAATTCGCGCCATGGGTGCTGGGCGCGACGATGTAACCAATATGGGTGATGCGGGCCGGCAACAGGCGCGAGCGAAGCTTGCCGGTCGGCCGAAATGGCATGCCCCGAATTGTCTTGAATCAATTTGTTCTAAATCAATTGCGTGCATGGTCGAATCATTCAATCGGGGATTTCCATGTCGGCCCAATCTGCAATTTCAGACCGTCTTCGTTTCAACTGTATCGATAGCGACAGTGTCGCTGCCTTGCGCGTTGCCAAGCCCTTCATTCTCGGCGAGCTGCCGGCGATCCTTGATCGCTTTTACGATCACGTCGCAAAATTCCCGCAGACCAATGCATTCTTCAAGAACCGCGAGCACATGATGCACGCCAAGAAGATGCAGATCGAACACTGGTCGCGCATTCTCGATGCCCGTTTCGACGAGAGCTACGAAGCGTCCGTCAACAAGATCGGTCAGGTTCACAACAAGCTCGGTCTCGAACCGCGCTGGTATATCGGCGGCTACAATGCGCTGGTCACGGGGCTGATCGCTGCCATCGACCAGATGCCGACAAAACTGTTCGATCGCTCGGCCGGCAAGCAGAAGGCGGCGATCCAGGCTGCGGTGATCAAGGCAGCGATGCTCGACATGGATCTGGCGATCTCGGTCTATATCGAGGAAGGCCGTCGCGATCGTCGCGCCGTGCTCGACAAGCTCGGCAACGACTTCCAGCAGATGATCGGCAGCGTCGCCGATGCGATCGGGAATGCCTCCGGCGATCTCAATGTTGCTGCGAAGAACATGACGGTGTCGGCGGAAACCTCGGTGCGCCAGTCCGGTGTCGTCGAATCCGCGTCGCGTGATGCGTCGGCGGGCGTTCAGGCCGTGGCTGTCGCGACCGAACAGCTGTCCAGCTCGATCCGCGAGATCTCCCGCCAGGTCAATGATTCCGCGCGCATTGCCGGGGAGGCCGTGCGCAATGCCGACGAAACCTCGGCAACCATGCGCCGGCTGTCCGAAGCTGCGCAAAAGATCGGCGCGGTTGTCGAACTGATCAGCTCCATCGCGGGGCAGACCAATCTCCTCGCACTCAATGCGACCATCGAAGCTGCACGCGCAGGCGAAGCCGGCCGCGGCTTTGCCGTCGTGGCGCAGGAGGTGAAGTCGCTGGCCGAGCAGACCGCAAAGGCGACGGCAGAGATCGGCGAGCAGGTCGGCGATATCCAGGCCTCCACATCGGATTCGGTCACGGCGATCGGCGGCATCACCACGGTGATCAAGTCGCTGAGCGAGATTTCGGCGGCGATCTCTGCCGCCGTCGAAGAGCAGGATGCCGCGACCAACGAGATCTCTCGCAGCGTGCAGGATGCCGCAAAGGGCACCGGCGATGTCTCCAGCAATGTCTCGGATATCACGCGCGTTGCCAATGAAACCGGCACTGCCGCAAATCATGTGCAGAGCTCGGCATCCGAATTGTCGCGCCAGTCCGAAAAACTGCGTGTCGAGCTCGACAAATTCCTGGCGACCGTGAAGGCTGCATAAGCAGCCGCGACATGCTACGCTGCACGCGCCGGAATGGTCCGGTGCGTGCAGGAGCAGGATGTGACCTATCGCCATACGATCGGCCACACGACGTACACCTTTACAGACCTGCGCGATCTGCTCGCCAAGGCCACACCGCCGCGCTCGGGCGATCGTCTCGCGGGTGTCGCGGCGGAGACGGCCGAGCAGATGATCGCCGCGCGCATGGCGCTGGCCGATCTGCCGCTCAAGCAATTCCTCCTTGAAGCCGTCATCCCCTATGAGAGCGATGAGGTCACGCGCCTGATCGTCGATAGCCACGACGCGGCAGCCTTTGCGTCGGTCGCATCGCTTACCGTCGGCGATTTTCGCGATTGGCTGCTGTCGGATGCGGCGACGCCCGAGGCGCTGAGAGCGCTCGCACCCGGCGTGACGCCGGAAATGGCGGCGGCCGTGTCGAAGCTCATGCGCAACCAGGATCTCATCCTCGCGGCGAAGAAATGCGAGGTCGTCACCCGCTTTCGCAACACCATCGGTCTGCGCGGTCGCATGAGCGTGCGCCTGCAACCGAACCATCCGTTCGACGATGTCAGAGGCATCGCCGCCTCGACGCTCGACGGCCTGATGCTCGGCGCCGGCGATGCCTGTATCGGCATCAATCCGGCGAGCGACGATCCAGCGGTGCTCGGCCAGCTTGTGCGCATGCTGGACGACGTCATCGTCAAACTCGGCATTCCGACGCAGAGCTGCGTGCTGACGCATGTGACGACCTCGATCGACCTGATCGCACAAGGCGCGCCGGTCGATCTGGTTTTCCAGTCCATCGCCGGCACCGAAGCTGCCAATAAGAGCTTTGGCATCGACCTCGCATTGCTGAAGCAAGCGCATGAAGCAGGTCTATCGCTGAAGCGTGGCACCGTCGGCGACAATGTCATGTATTTCGAGACCGGGCAGGGCTCGGCTTTGTCGGCCGATGCCCATCACGGCGTCGATCAGCAAACGCTGGAGGCGCGCGCTTATGCGGTGGCGCGCGCTTATTCGCCGCTGTTGGTGAACAGCGTGGTCGGCTTCATCGGTCCGGAATATCTTTATGACGGCAAGGAAATCATCCGCGCCGGGCTTGAAGATCATTTCTGCGGCAAGCTGCTCGGGCTGCCGCTCGGCGTCGATGTCTGTTACACCAACCATGCCGAGGCCGATCAGGACGACATGGACAATCTCCTGACGCTATTGGCGGCGGCCGGCGTCAATTTCATCATGGGCGTGCCCGGTGCGGATGACGTCATGCTGAATTACCAGTCCACGTCTTTCCACGATGCGCTCTATTTGCGCGATCTGTTCGGCCTCAAGCGCGCCCCGGAATTCGACGCCTGGCTGGTGCAGGCCGGAATTGCCGATGGCGATTTGCGCATTCGCGATCAAGGCGGCAGCTTGCCGGATTTTGCGGCCAGGCTGATTGCCTGACGCGCGTTCGGTCGCATCACGTCCGCGTCACCAGCCGTCACAATATTGAAGAAATTCTGGCCCAGATTCACCCCACGTGATTAGATTTGGACAAGCTATGCGAACGGGAGTGGAACGGTTTTAACTCAGCGACGTTGTTGAAAGTTCAGCGAGGGGACCGCTGATGCATTCGCAGAGGTTTTTTAATGAGAGCTGAGGGCAGGCAGACGGCGCGGCGCATTCTATGCGTATTTCCGCGATACACGTCTTCATTCGGCACGTTTGAATATTCCTACCCCCTGACCGACGGCGTACAGGCCTTCATGCCGCCGCAGGGATTGCTCCTGATCGCGGCCTATATGCCGGACAATTGGGACGTCCGGTTCATCGACGAGAACATCCGCAGCGCCACACCGAACGATTTCCTCTGGGCCGAAGCCGTTCTGGTCAGCGGTATGCACATCCAGCGCGCGCAGATGAACGACATCTGCCATCGTGCGCATTCCTACGATCTTCCGGTCGCCATCGGTGGCCCGTCCGTGTCTTCGTGCCCGGAATACTATCCGGCTTTCGACTATCTGCATGTCGGCGAACTCGGCGACGCCACCGATCGTCTGATCGATATTCTGGCAAACGACACCAAGCGCCCCGAGCGTCAGGTCGTGCTGAAGACGGCCGACCGCCTGGACATGACCGAGTTTCCGATTCCGGCCTATGAGCTGGCGGATATCCCGCGCTATTTCCTGGGCTCGATCCAGTATTCGTCGGGCTGTCCGTATCAGTGCGAATTCTGCGACATCCCGGGCCTCTATGGCCGCAATCCGCGCCTGAAGACGCCGCAGCAGATCACGGCCGAACTCGACAAGCTGCTGGAATGCGGCATCAACGGCTCCGTCTATTTCGTCGATGACAACTTCATCGGCAACCGCAAGGCTGCGCTCGACCTGCTGCCGCACCTGGTCGAATGGCAGAAGAAGACCGGCTATGTTCTGCGCCTCTCCTGCGAAGCGACACTCAACATCGCCAAGCGGCCGGAAATCCTCGGGCTGATGCGCGACGCCTGGTTCGGCACCATCTTCTGCGGCATCGAGACGCCGGATCCCGTCGCCCTGAAGGCGATGAAGAAGGACCACAACATGGTCCTGCCGATCATGGAGTCCATCGAGGTGCTGAACTCGTTCGGCATGGAGGTGGTCTCCGGGATCATCCTTGGGCTCGACACCGATCGCCCGGAAACCGGGCAGGCGCTGCTCGATTTCGTCGATGCGTCTCAGATCCCGCTGCTCACCATCAATTTGCTGCAGGCGTTGCCGCAGACGCCGCTGTGGGATCGGCTCAAGAAAGAAGGTCGCCTCAACGAAGAGGAAGGCCGCGATTCCAATGTCGACTTCCTGCTGCCCTATGAGGACGTAGTGAAGAGCTGGCGCCGCGCCATGGGCGCAGCCTATGTGCCGGAAAAACTGCTCGAGCGTTTCGAATACCAGATCACGCATACCTATCCGCACCGCATCAAGCCGCCGGTCGGCGCCATGTTGACGGCGAAGAACATCCGTCTTGGCCTGGTGATGCTGCGCAATATCTTCTGGAAGGTGGGCGTGCTCGGCGATTACAAGCGCGCGTTCTGGAAGTTCGCCTTCAGGCGCATCTCGCGGGGCGAAATCGAATATCTGATCTCGTCCATCATGGTCGCGCATCATCTGATCAATTTCGCACGCGATGCGTCGGGCGGCGTGACCAATGCGTCCTATTATTCCATGAAGCTGCAGGACGCCGCCGTCGCGCCAGCGGTGCCGGCTGAGTAACGCTGCCCTCATCCTGAGAAGCCGCGCAACGGCGTCTCGAAGGATGGCGGCGTGCTCCTGTCATGGTGCGAGATGGCGCCGAAGGGCCGCTTGCTCACCATGGAGGCGGAATTCTTGGCGGCAACGTTGACGGAATTGCGTATGAATAGTCGTGGCGCTCTAATGCCGGACGCTCCCGATCGGTCGATCAGCGATCTGCGTCGGCTCACCCCGGCGCGCGTCGGTCTTGGTCGCGCGGGCGCGAGCCTGACGACACAAGCTTTGCTCGAATTCACGCTGGACCATGCGCGCGCCCGCGACGCGGTCCATGCGTCGTTCGAAGCGCCCGCTATCGCTGCAGCACTGAACGAGCGGGGTGCATCTGCGTTGATCGTGTCCAGTCTCGTCGCCGACCGCGCCGATTACCTCAAGCGTCCTGATCTCGGCCGCAAGCTTGCGCTTGAATCGCGCGTGGCGGTCGAAGGGCAGGGCAGCGGCGCTTGTGATATCTCCCTCGTCATCGCTGATGGTCTATCGCCTGCCGCGATCAATGCGCATGCGCTGAGCCTGGTCGCGGCACTGCTCCCGAAGCTCGACGGTCTGTCGCTTGGGCCGATCGTCGTCGCCAGCGGCGCGCGGGTTGCGCTGGGCGACGAGATCGGTGCATTGCTCAAGGCGCGGATGACCATCATGGTGATCGGCGAGCGGCCAGGCCTGTCGGCGCCGCACAGCCTCGGCGCCTATGTCACCGTTGCGCCAAAACCCGGCCGCAGCGATGCCGAGCGCAATTGCGTCTCCAATATCCAGGCGGCGGGGCTGAGTTTCGATGAGGCGGCCATCAAGATCGCGTGGCTCGCGCGCGAGGGCCTGCGACGCGGTATCACCGGTGTGACCTTGAAGGACGAAAGCGGGCTACAATTGGCCGCACCGACGTCGAAGCCTGACTAGGACAGATATCGCCGCAAATCGTGACCTGGAAGTGCAAGCCCTGCGCCAGCGTCGCCTTGCGAATAGTCATATAGAACTGCTACACCCGCCAGCGAATTTACCGCGCAATTGCTCAATCCAGACAAACGGTTACAGGACACGGCATGGACCAGATGAGCTCCCACGACGCCGATATCAAGAAATTGGGGCGTGGGCCGTCCAGCATCGCATTCGGTCTGGAGCGCATGGGCCTGATCGCGGTCAAGGCGCCGATCCTGTCCTGCATCATCCTGCTGGCGCTGGTGATCGGCGCCATTTTCGGCATCCAGCGCATCAAGATCGACGATTCGCTGAGCCAGCTGTTCCGCTCCGACAGCAAGGAATATCAGCAATATGAGGAAGTGACGAAGCGCTTCCCGTCCACCGAATTCGACGTGCTGGTGGTGATTGAAGGCAAGACGCTGCTGGCGCGCGACAATCTCGAAAAGATGCGCGACCTCGTCACCGATATGCAGCTTGTCGATGGCGTGCGCGGTCTGATCTCGATTTTCTCGGCACGGCAGACGCCAGCGCCCGGGAAATTGCCGGCGGCTCTGTTCCCGAACGAGCTTCCCGAAGGCGCTGCCTATGACCAGTTCATCGAGACGGTGAAGCAGAACGAGTTGATCCGCGGCAAGCTGTTGTCGGATGATGGCACACTGGCGCTGGTCGTGCTGTCGCTCGATCCCGCGGTGGTCAGCAACAACAAGCTTTCCGACGTGATCGCCAATATCCGCAAGACGATGAATGAGGATCTGGCAGATAGCGGCCTGACCAAGGAATTGTCGGGCGTGCCGGTGATGCAGCTCGAAATCCGCAATGCGGTCGAGCGCGACGGTCTGATGTACAATGTAATCGGCATTCTTGCCGGCTGCCTCATCGCCATCATCTTCTTCCGCAAGATCTCCTTCATGATCGTCGCGGCATTTCCACCGCTGCTGGCGATCCTGCTCTCGCTGGGCGCGCTCGGCTGGGCCGGCTTCAGCCTCAACATGTTCCTCAATGTGATGACGCCGCTGATCATGGTGATCAGTTTTGCGGACTCCATGCAGTTGACCTTCGCCGCGCGCGATCGCTTGATTGCCGGCGAGGACAAATATTCGGCCTTCACCAATGCGGTTCGCGTGGTTGGTCCGGCCTGCGTGCTGACGCATGGCACCGCCGGCATCTCTTTTCTCGCTTTGCAATTCTCGGACTCCGATCTGATCCGCGCTTTCGGTGAAGCGGGCCTGACGGCAACCATCATCGCGCTGGTCGCGGTGCTGTCGCTGGTGCCTGTGTTCGGCGTGCTGTTGGTGCGCAATGAAAAGCTGTTCGCGCAGAAGTTCCAGGCAGCCGATGCGGGCGTGCAGGCGCTGCGCGCGTTCTGCTACTGGATCGCGGTGCGCATGGTCGGCCGTCCCGGAATGTTCAGCCTTATCTCGCTGATCGTCGTGGTCGGCCTCGGCACCGTCTATGCGAGCCTGGAGCCGCGCTATCGCCTCGCCGATCAGGTGCCGGACAAGGAACAGGCTGTCGCCGCCAGCGGGCGTCTCGACGCCAAGCTCACCGGCGCCAATCCCATCGATATCCTGATCGAATTCCCCAAGGGCGCCGATCTCTATTCAAAGGACACGCTGGATACCATCGCCCAGGTTCACGCCATGGTCGAGAAGCAGGCTGGCGTCGGCAATGTCTGGTCGCTGGAAACGCTGCGGCGCTGGCTGGCGGAGAAAGCCGGCTCGACCGATGTGGCGACGCTGAAGGAATATGTGAGCGTCATCCCGGAGCATCTGGTGCGCCGCTTCATCTCGGCCGACCAGACCGCGGTGGTGGTGTCCGGTCGCGTGCCCGACAGCGATTCGAGCAAGATCCTTCCGGTGGTCGACAAGCTCGACAACGCGCTGAACACCGTTCGCAGCGCGCATCCCGGTTATGAGATCGCCGTCACGGGTCTGTCCGCGATCGCCGCGCGAAATAGCGCCGGCATGATCGAGAAGCTCAATCATGGCCTGACCATCGAATTCGGTCTGGTGGCGATCTTCATCGGTCTGGCATTCCGCTCCTGGGTGGTGATGCTGGCCTGCATCCTGCCGGGCATCTTCCCGGTGGTGCTCGCAGGCTTTGTGTTGTGGCTGCTCGGGGAGGGGCTGCAATTCGCCAGCGTGGTGGCGCTCACCGTGTCGTTCGGCCTCGGCCTGTCAGCGACCATCCACTTCCTGAACCGCTTGCGCCTTGAAGATACGCCCGGCACCGATCCCGCCGTCGCCGTCGAACGCGCGACCGTTCTGGTCGGCCCGGCGCTGATCCTCACCACGGTGGTGCTGGCTTGCGGCCTGGTGGTGACGGTGTTCTCGGATCTGCCGTCGCTGCGGCTGTTCGGCTGGCTCAGCGCGTTCTCGATGGTGGCGGCGCTGGTCGCCGACCTCTTCATCCTGCGCCCGACCTCGATGTGGCTGATCCAGATGCAACAGAAGCTGACGGGAAAGTCGACGCTGGCGAAGACGGACTGAGCGTCAACGCAGATGACACAGCAAGAAGCCCCGGACGATGTCCGGGGCTTTTTTGTTTCAATCGGAATCTGGGTTTCAGCCTTTGGTCATGCTGATATTCACGCCGCGAATCTCGCCCTTGGATGAGATCGAGACGTTCTGCTTGTTGCCCTTGGTGGTCAGCGTGATGTTTGCTGCAAAGCCTGCGGCTTCGACGAACACATCGATCTGGCCGCCGCCGGCTTTGCCGTTCAGGTTGCCATAGACATTCCGGCTCGCTTCGCTCCAGCTGCCGGAGACGTTGCCGCCGTCGCTCTTCACATTGCTTGCGAGGTCGAATTTGTAGCTGTCGCTGGCGCAGCGCAGGGTCTGTTCAAGGGCGTTGCCGCCACCGCCGACTTTGTAGGTCGCGCGGCATCGGATCTTTTCGGACGAACCGTCCGACATCGTCACCGTACCATTGCCGTTCCAGCTGCCATCGAAGCCGGCAAAAGCAGCGGACTGGGCATGGCTCGCCGAGACAGACAGCATCAGAAGTGCGCCAGCGCCGGCGGCCGTGAGGGCGTGACCGAGCAGCTTGGCAGATTGAATCGTCATGTTTGGTATCCCCAGAAGGTTTGCACCGCGTCGGCAATATGGTGCCGCGACGCTTCGGACGTGAGTGTCGTGGCGGTCGGAACAGGTTCAATTCGGCAATCATGCTCGATCACAAAAGCGTATGCTGTCACCATCGCTTCCGGTTCCAACGGTATCTGAAGCTTTGCCGATTGAATACTGCGCCGTGCCGTCCTGGCAGGGCGGGCTGACACGGAGCTGGTGCAGGAAAGTGCAGTTCTCGGCCGTTGCGTTCACGCGCCCGCTGCAACCTTTGGCCGCATTCTGCGGGTTAACAAGTTTGCCGCCTGTGGCTCCCATGCATCCCTCGCGATGAATGTGAGGAAACTGCCATTGTTTGGGATCGCTCCAGAGGTGTGATCGTTACTGATTATGCTATGCACCCGGCGGGCTGACTCTCGCTTGCTCAATTGAAGGACGACAATGCGTAAAATTCTCCTGGCTTTGACCGTGATCACCGTATCTGCCTCGACCGGCGCATTGGCCCAGCAGATCCAAGGCCGCAGCGGCACCGACGCCGAGCAGAAGGCTTGCTCGCGCGATGTGCAGAAGCTCTGCCGCAACGTGATGGATCAGGGCGATCTGGTGATCCTGTCCTGCCTCAAGGAAAATCGTCCCAAGATCAGCAAGGCCTGCAACGCCGTGCTGGTGAGCCACGGCCAGTAAGCGTCCATCCGCGAATTCGGGCCTGTGGCTGATGCCGCAGGCCGCCCGGAAAGGTGTTCCGGCCCGGCTCAGGCTGCGGCCGAGGGCGGCATATTGGCATTGGTTTTGCTGGCCGATTTGGCCTATATGGGGCGCAGCGGCGTCCCGCCGGCCGGTATTCCCGGACCGTGACAGCCCCCAGTTTTCACCCCAGTCCTGATTGAACGAAGCCCAGATTGATGACCCCTGCGAGCGAGCTGCGATCCGGCAAGACCGATCGCGACGAGAATTTCCCGGTCGCGTCCTGGATCATCCACAAGCGTCATCGGGCGCTGATTCTGGCGTTCTATAATTTCGTCCGTACCGCCGACGATATCGCCGACCACGCGCTGCTCGATGCGTCGACCAAGCTGACCATGCTGGACGAACTGGAGACCGGACTGCTTGGCCAGCACGACGAGCAAGTCGAGGCGAATACGCTGCGCGCTGCCTTTGCCGAGCGTGGCATGCCGCCGCGCCATGCGCTCGATCTGCTCACTGCATTCCGGATGGACGTCACCAAGCTGCGTTACGCGGATTGGGACGAGCTGATTCATTACTGCTCGTTCTCGGCCATGCCGGTCGGCCGTTTCATGCTTGAAGTGCATGGCGAGGACAAAGCGACCTGGCCGGCGTCTGATGCGATCTGCGCGGCGCTGCAGATCAACAATCACCTGCAGGACTGTGCGAAGGACTATCGCGATCTCGATCGCGTCTATCTCCCGCAGGACATCATGCAGCGCCATGGCGTCAGCGTCGAAGCGCTGGACAAGCCGAAATCATCGCCGGAATTGCTGGCCTGCCTGCGCGATCTCGTTGCCCGCAACGAGGCTTTACTGCGCGAGGGCGACAGCCTGACAGTCCACATGGCCGACACCCGTTTCGCCTGCAACATCGCTGTCATCGAGAAGTTCGCCTGGGAAATTTCGAAGCTCTTGCGAGTCCGTGATCCGCTGACCGAGAAGGTGCATCTCTCCAAGGGCAGCATGGCCGGCCACGCGCTCGCCGCCATGGCCGGCTGCCTGTGGCGCCGCGCCACCACGTCTGCGCCGATCTCCCGTCCGGCAGCTGGCAAATGAATCAGATGAACACCCAGACCGACACCAGCGAAGTTCAGGGCGTCGCCGCCAGCTCATCGTTCTATTCGGCGATGCGCATCCTGCCGCGTGAACAGCGCGATGCGATGTTCCAGATCTATAGCTTCTGCCGTCAGGTCGATGACATCGCCGATAGCCACGAAGCGCGCGACTTGCGCCTCAGCCAGATGCAGCAGTGGCGCGAGGATATCGAAGCGCTCTATGCCGGCAATCCGCCGCCGCGCGTGCGCGATTACGTCGAGCCGATCAAGCGCTTCGGTATGCTCAAGGAAGACTATCTTGCCGTCATCGACGGCATGGAGATGGACATTCCCGCCGATATCCGCGCGCCGGACGAAGCGACCTTCGATCTCTATTGCGATCGCGTCGCGAGCGCAGTCGGCCGTCTGTCGGTGAAGGTATTCGGCATGCCCGACGAAGATGGCGTGTTGCTCGCGCATCATCTTGGCCGCGCGCTGCAAATCACGAACATTCTCCGCGACATCGATGAAGACGCCACGCTCGGCCGTCTCTATCTGCCGCGCGAGCTGCTCTATCACGCCGGCATCACCTCCAGCGATCCCCAGGTGGTGATCAAGGAGAAGGCGCTGCCGAAAGTGGCCGCGCCGCTCGTCCGCCGTGCGCAAGACCATTTCAAGGAATCCGACAAGATCATGGCCCGCAACAAACGCCGCGCTGTGCGCGCGCCGCGGATCATGTCGAAATACTACCACGCCATCCTGGAATTGCTGGTGAAACGCGGCTTTGCTCTGCCGCGCGATCCCGTTCGTCTCGGCAAGGCCTCCAAGATAGCGATCCTGCTGCGATACGCGATCATCTGATGTCCAAAACCGCTCATATCATTGGTGCCGGCGTGTCCGGCCTCGCCGCTGCCGTGCGTCTCAACAATGCCGGCTATCAGGTCCATGTGCACGAAGCGACCCAGCAGGCCGGTGGCCGCTGCCGCTCCTATTTCGATGCGCAGACCGGCCTCACCATCGACAACGGCAATCACCTTGTCCTGTCGGGCAACAGCCATGTCATCAATTACGCGAAGTCGATCGGCACCGAAGCGGGCCTTGTCGGCCCCGCGCGCGCGCAGTTTGCTTTTGCTGACGTCAAGACAGGCAAGCACTGGCAGCTCGATCTCGGCGATGGTCGCATCCCGACCTGGCTGTTCGATGCGTCGCGCCGCGTGCCCGATACGTCGGTCGGCGATTATTTTGCGCTGACGCCGCTGCTCTGGGCCGGCAATGACAAGCTCGTCGGCGACACCATCAAATGCGAAGGCGTGCTGTACGACCGTCTTGTGCAGCCACTATTGCTGGCGGCGCTCAATGTCGATCCGCCGGAAGGCTCCGCGGGTCTCGCCGGCGCCATCGTGCGTGAAACGCTGCTGGCAGGCGGGCAGGCGTGCCGCCCGCTGATCGCGCGCTCCGGCCTCAGTGACGTGCTGGTCGAACCCGCGATCGAGATGCTGCGCAACAAGGGCGCGGGCATTCACTTCGGTCACGAGTTGCGCAGCTTCACCATGGCCGGCGAGCGTGTCAGCGAATTGAAGTTCGGTACCGAAGATACGATCACACTCGGTGCCGAGGATGTGGTCATCATGGCCGTGCCGGCATGGTCGGCAAAGAACCTGCTGCCGGGCGTCAAAACGCCGACGGAAATGCGCGCCATCGTCAATGCGCATTTTGCTCACGTGCCGCCGGCTGGCCATCCGCCGCTGATCGGTGTGGTCGGCGGCATCGTCGAATGGCTGTTCGCCTTCGACAATCGCCTGTCGATCACCATCAGCAATGGCGATCGCTTCGTGAACACGCCGCGTGAAGAGTTCGCACAGCAGATCTGGGACGAGATCTGCCAGGTCTCGAACATCACTGCGCCGCTGCCGAAATGGCAGATCGTGCGCGAGCGCCGCGCGACATTTGCCGCGACACCAGCACAAAATGCGTTGCGCGCGGGCACGCGCACCGATTTCAAGAACCTGTTCCTGGCTGGCGACTGGACCGACACCGGTCTGCCCGCCACCATCGAAGGCTCGATCCGCTCCGGCGATCGCGCCGCCGACATGGCGCTCGGAAAGGTCTGAACCAAAACGCGGTTCAGGCCATCCAAGCGTCACGACTGTTACGGAGATCAAGCAAACATCATGTCATCGACCACTTCTGAGATCACCATCGACAAGGCGAAGCTAGAGGGCAGCATCGCATCGGCCAAGAAGAGCCTGCTGGAATTCCAGCAGAGCGATGGCCACTGGGTGTTCGAACTCGAAGCCGATGCCACGATTCCGGCTGAATATGTGTTGATGCGGCACTTCCTCGCCGAACCCGTCGATGCCGTGCTGGAAGGCAAGATCGCCAACTATCTGCGTCGCATCCAGGGCGAGCACGGCGGTTGGCCGCTGGTGCATGACGGCCCGTTCGACATGAGCGCGACGGTGAAGGCCTATTTTGCGTTGAAGATGATCGGCGACGATATCGATGCGCCGCATATGAAGCGCGCACGTGAGGCGGCGCTGGCGCGCGGCGGCGCGATCAATGCCAATGTCTTCACGCGTTTTCTGCTGTCGATGTTCGGTGTGACCACCTGGCGCAGCGTTCCGGTGCTGCCGGTGGAGATCATGCATCTGCCGGCGTGGTTTCCGTTCCACCTCAACAAAATGTCCTATTGGGCGCGCACGACCGTTGCGACCCTGGTGGTGCTTGCGGCCAAGAAGGCGCGGGCCAAGAATCCGAAGGGCATCAGCGTCGACGAACTTTTTCTGCAGGATCCGAAGACCATCGGCACGCTGGCCCGCGCGCCGCACCAGAACCGTGCGTGGTTTGCATTCTTCTCCGGCGTGGACTGGCTGCTCCGTGTCGCCGAACCGTATTTTCCGAAGAAGTTTCGCCAGAGTGCCGTCGACAAGGCGATCGCCTTCTTCGAGGAACGCCTGAACGGCGAAGACGGCGTTGGCGCCATTTTCCCGCCGATGGCCAATGCGGTCATGATCTACGACATCCTCGGCTATCCCGAGGATCATCCGCCGCGCGCGATCCAGCGCCGTGGTATCGACAAGCTGCTCGTCGTTCACGAGCACGAGGCCTATTGCCAGCCTTGCGTCTCGCCGGTGTGGGACACCGCGCTGACCGCCCATGCGATGCTGGAAGCAGGCGGCGAGGATACGTTCGCGCAGGCCAAGCGCGGTCTTGACTGGCTGGTGCCGCGTCAGGAGCTTGAAGTGAAGGGTGACTGGGCCGACAAGCGGCCGGACCTTCGTCCGGGCGGCTGGGCGTTCCAGTATAACAACGCGCATTATCCCGATCTCGACGACACCGCAGTCGTGATGATGGCGATGGACCGCGCGCGCCGGCAGACCGGCACCAAGGATTACGACCAGGCCATCGATCGTGGCAAGGAGTGGATCCTTGGCATGCAGAGCAGCGACGGCGGCTTCGCGGCCTTCGACGTCGACAATCACCACTACTATCTCAACAACATCCCGTTCTCGGATCACGGTGCGCTGCTCGATCCGCCGACCGAGGACGTCACCGCGCGCTGCGTCTCGATGCTGGCGCAGCTTGGCGATACCGTGCAGACGTCGAAGCCGCTGGCGGACGCGGTGGAGTATCTCCGCCGCACCCAGCTTGCCGAAGGCTCTTGGTACGGCCGCTGGGGTCTGAACTATATCTACGGAACCTGGTCGGTCCTGTGCGGTCTCAACATGGCCGGCGTCAGCCATCAGGATCCGGCGTTCCGAAAGGCTGTCGCCTGGCTCTATTCGATCCAGAATGCGGATGGCGGTTGGGGCGAAGATGCCGTCAGTTACCGTCTCGACTACCAGGGATTCGAAGGCGCCCCGTCCACGGCGTCGCAGTCGGCATGGGCTTTGCTAGCCTTGATGGCTGCAGGCGAGGCCGATAACCCGGCGGTGGAACGCGGAATGCGATACCTAATGGCCACACAGAACGAAAAAGGACTGTGGGACGAGGCCCGATACACCGCCACCGGCTTCCCGCGGGTGTTTTATCTGCGATATCATGGCTACTCGAAATTCTTTCCGCTCTGGGCTTTGGCGCGGTTCCGGAATTTGCAGAGCACCAATAGCAGGACGGTCGGAGTCGGAATGTGATTTTGGCGACTGGGATCTCCGCGGCAACCTCAATGGATCCGCGGCCGGTATTGATCGTGACGGGACTGGTTCAGGAAGCGAAGATCGCAGCCGGGCCGGGAATGACCGTCATCTGTTCCTCCAGCGATCCCGTCCAGCTCCGCAGCCTGCTCGCGGATATCGATTCGGCCAGCATTCGTGGCGTGATCTCCTTCGGCGTCGCCGGCGGCCTCGATCCCGCGCTCAAGACCGGCACCGTCGTGCTGGCCACCGAAGTGGTGGCAGCCGGACAGGTCTGGACCGCTTCCGAACAGCTCAGCGCTGAACTGCTCGCCGGCTCCGGCGTCGGTAACCAGACGGTGGTGCGCGGCGGTCTGGTCGGCGTCGAAAAGGTCATCACGGGGCAGGCGGGCAAGGCCGCTTTGCGCTCGGAATTCGGCGCGGCGGCCGTCGATATGGAAAGCCATATCGCCGCCGAATTCGCCGCGCTTGCCGGGCTGCCTTTCGCCGCCCTGCGCGTGGTCAGCGATCCCGCCCATCGCGCTTTGCCGGAGATTGCCACCAGCGCCATCAAGCCGAATGGCGATGTCGATCTCGGCAAGGTGCTGCGTGGCATCGCGCGTAACCCGCTGGTGATCCGCGCTTTGGTCTCCACCGGCCGCGACTTCAACCGCGCGCTGCGCAGCCTGAAGGATTGCCGCAGCTATCTGCTGAGCCGCATCGGGCTGGCGCAAGCGGAAGCGTAACCTAGCCGACCCATACTCCGTCCCTCATGGTGAGGAGGCGCGCAGCGCCGTCTCGAACCATGAGATCGCCTGGCTTCGAGCTTGCGGCCATCCTTCGAGACGCGGCCAAGCGGCCGCTCCTCAGGATGAGGGCGGAGTAGGCGGCTGAATACTCATGCAGCTAACAAAAAAGGGCGCGATCTGCATCGCGCCCTTTTGCTGTTCGTATGTAACCGCGCTTACGCAGCCGTCGATGCCGAAGCTGCGGCTTCCGCCTTCGCGGCCTTTGCAGCGGCCTTCTCGGCAGCGGCGACAGCTTCTTCCTTGCGGATTTCCGACAGGCGCTTCTGCACTTCCGACGAGAACACATACTGCGCCGGGCGCTGCTTGCTGAGGTCGATTTCCGGCGCCATCGGGCCTTCGGTCTTCACGCCGCGGATCGCAACCCACATCGCTTTCAGCGGATTGGTCAGCGCTGCGTCGGCCGCGGTCGGCTCGTAACCGCAGTGGGCCATACAGTCGGCGCACTTTTCATACTTGCCGGTGCCATAGGTGTCCCAGTCGGTGGTGTCCATCAGCTCCTTGAAGGTCTGCGTATAGCCTTCACCGAGCAGGTAGCAGGGCTTCTGCCAGCCGAAGATGTTGCGGGCGGGCATGCCCCACGGCTTGCACTCGTATTCCTGGTTGCCTGCGAGGAAGTCGAGGAACAGGCCGGAATGCATGAAGTTCCACTTCTTGCCCTTGCCGAGCGCGAAGACGTCGCGGAACAGCTTCTTGGTCTTCTTGCGGTTCAGGAAGTGCTCCTGATCCGGCGCGCGCTCATAGGCATAGCCGGGCGACATCGAGACACCGACGCCGAGCTCGGTGGTGAAGTCGAGATACTTCGCGATCTCCTCGGCCGAGTGGCCGTCGAAGATGGTCGCGTTGACGTTCACCGAGAAGCCGCGGGCCTTGGCAGCCTTGATCGCGGAGACGGCCTTGTCGAACACGCCTTCCTGCGACACGGCCTTGTCGTGGTGGTCCTTGAGGCCGTCCAGATGCACGGAGAAGAACAGATAGGGCGAGGGCTCGAACAGATCGAGCTTCTTCTCCAGCAGCAGCGCGTTGGTGCAGAGCGACACGAACTTCTTGCGCTCGACCAGGCCGCGTACGATCTCGCCGATCTCCTTATGAATCAGCGGCTCGCCGCCCGGGATCGCGACCATCGGCGCGCCGCACTCTTCGGCCGCGTCCCAGCACTCCTGCGCGCTCATGCGGCGGTTCAGGATGGCATTGGGATAGTCGATCTTGCCGCAGCCGACGCAGGCGAGGTTGCAGCGAAACAGGGGCTCGAGCATCAGCACAAGCGGGTAGCGCTTCCGGCCCAGCAGCTTCTGCTTCATCAGATAGCCGCCGATTTTGATTTCTTTAAAGAACGGAATTGCCATACCAATTTTCTCTCTGGGCAGCTTCGCTGTCGAAGCGAGCTCGAAGGTGGATCAAACCGCGGTCAGTTCAGCGGGCAGTCGAAATTCGATAGTTTCTTCCAGACCCGGCAATACCGACACCGATACCGGTCCGATGCGCCGCAGGGTTTCAATCACGTCGTCTACAAGCACTTCTGGCGCCGAAGCACCAGCAGTTATGCCGACAGTCCGCGCGCCCCTCAACCATTCGGGGTCTAGCTGGCTGCCATCGGCGATGAGGTAGCTCGCGACACCAACCTCCGTCCCGATTTCTCGGAGGCGGTTGGAGTTGGAACTGTTGGCCGCCCCCACGACCAGGATCACGTCCACGAGCCGGCTGAGGTCTCTTACCGCAGATTGGCGGTTTTGTGTCGCATAGCAGATATCGCGGGTGTCGGGGCCCTGAATATCGCTAAATCTTGCGTGAAGAGCCGAAATGATGTCGCGTGTGTCATCCACGCTCAGGGTGGTCTGGGTGATGTAAGCGACCGGCTCATCCATCGGAATCTTGAGCGCAGCGACGTCCGCAATGCTCTGGACGATGGTGATGGGGCCGGGAACCTGTCCCAGGGTACCGTCAACCTCGGGATGCCCGGCGTGACCGATCAGGATCACCGTCCGGCCTTTGGCGACATAGCGGCGGCCTTGATTGTGGACCTTGGTGACGAGGGGGCAGGTGGCGTCCAGAACGGGCAGGCCACGGGCCTCCGCCTCTTCCTCGACCGTCCGGGCCACGCCATGGGCGCTGAACACAGTCATGGCGCCGTCGGGCACTTCGGAGAGTTCCTCGACGAAAACCGCGCCTTTGGCCTTGAGGGTCTCGACGACATGCTTGTTGTGCACGATCTCGTGGCGGACATAGACCGGCGCGCCATAGCGCTCGAGTGCCCGTTCCACGATCTCGATAGCCCGGACCACGCCTGCGCAAAATCCGCGAGGCTGAGCCAGGTAGATTTCCAGGGGACGGGGACGATCAAGCACGAGATACAAAATCCATTTCAAAGTTCGACAAACGATAAATGTGTACCACAATCAGGAACATATCCAGCCCAGTGAGGAATTTGAGCCGCCCTGTGTGACAAAAATCACTCAGTGTGCAATCACGAAGTGGGAACGTGGTTTCTGCCCGCGGATTGTAGTCTAAACCTTTACGATATCTTGGATTTAGGCCAAAGAATGCAGCGAAATCTCACCGGTTCGTCATTTTACCGAGCACCTCGGCGCGGATAACAGGACGGTCGTCGTTTCCTTCAAGTTCCACCTTGCGTTTTGTGCCATCACGTCACGTTGCTGACAGCAGAGCCTGTCAGCTACGACCCCACTAATTGCGGAACCCACCGACGCGCGCCGCATTCATCGCAAGCCTCGTCCAGATAGAAAGATAAAGCGTGCTGACAAGACTAGTCGTCTCGATCGTGAATTTCTGCACCCGGTTCGCACTGCCGACCGTCATCGTGGGTGTGCTGCTGTCGATCGGATCGGCCTATTACACCGCGCAGAATTTCTCGATCAACACCGACATCAACAAGCTGATCTCGCCGAATCTGGACTGGCGGCAGCGCGACATGGCGTTCGACAAGGCCTTCGATCAGGAGCGCCTGATCATCGCCGTGGTGGAAGCGCCGACGCCGGAATTCGCCAATGCGGCGGCGAATGCGCTCGAGAAGAAGCTGAAGCCGAACAAGACCGATTTCGATTCGGTCCGTCGTCTCGATGGCGGCGAATTTTTCGAAAAGAACGGCCTGCTTTTCCTGCCGACCAAGGAAGTGCAGGGCATGACGGCCCAATTCCAGCAGGCGGCGCCGCTGCTGGAAATCATGGCGGGCGATCCCAGCCTGCGCGGCCTGACCGGCGCGCTGGAAACCGGCCTGACCGGTATCCGTCGTGGTCAGCTGCAGCTCGATAGCGCTGCCGGCACGTTCAACACGGTCGCCGGGACTATCGAAGACGTGCTGAAGAACGGGAAGGGGAGCTTCTCCTGGCGCGGTCTCGTCAGCGACAAGCCGCTCACCGATTCGGACAAGCGCGCCTTTATCGAAGTGAAGCCGGTGCTGGACTTCACGGCACTGGAGCCGGGCAAGAACGCGACCGACGCGATCCGTCAGGCTGCCGTCGATCTCAATATCGCCGGTGAGTATGGCGCGCGTGTGCGTCTGACCGGGCCGGTGCCGATCGCCAATGAAGAATTCTCCACGGTGCAGGATGGTGCAGTGCTGCACGGCGTCGCCACCGTCGTTGCCGTGTTGCTCATCCTCTGGATGGCGCTGCACTCCGCCAAGATCATTGGCGCGGTGTTCATCAATCTGTTCGTCGGCCTTGCGCTCACGACGGCCCTCGGCCTGATGATGGTCGGCTCGCTGAACCTGCTGTCGATCGCATTCGCCGTTCTGTTTATCGGCCTCGGTGTGGATTTCGGCATCCAGTTCAGCGTGCGGTATCGGTCGGAGCGCTACAAGCACGACGATCTCCGCGAGGCTCTGAGCAGGGCTGCGCGATACTGCGCCGTGCCGATTTCGCTTGCGGCTTTCGGGACTGCGGCGGGCTTCCTGTCGTTCCTGCCGACCGACTACAAGGGCGTGTCAGAGCTCGGGAAGATTGCGGGCCTCGGCATGGTGATCGCGTTCCTGTCCAGCATCACGGTGTTGCCGGCGCTGCTCGATCTGTTCAATCCGGCGGGCGAGAAGGAGCCGGTGGGCTACGCCTTCCTGGCACCGGTCGATCGTTTTCTAGAAGAAAAGCGCTTCTGGATCATCGGCGTCACCATGGCGTTGACCATCGCTGGCCTGCCGCTGCTCTATCACCTGCGCTTCGATTTCAATCCGATCAATCTGCGCAATCCCAACGTGGAATCGATCGCGACCTTCCTCGATCTGCGCCGTGATCCGAATACGGGCGCCAACGCCGTCAACATCATGGCGCCCAATGAAGCCGGCGCAAAGCTCGTCGAAGAGCGTTTGTCCAAGGTGCCCGAAGTCGCGCGCACCATTTCGCTCAACAGTTTCGTGCCGGAAGACCAGCAGGCGAAGCTGGCCGCCATTCAGGCCGGTGCGAAGGTGCTGGAGCCCGCGCTCAACCCTGAGTCCATCGATCAGGCGCCGACGGATGCAGAGAATGTCACGTCGCTGAAGGACTCGGCCGCCAGCCTGCGCAAGCTGGCGGGCAATCAGACCGGGCCGGGCGCCGTTGCTGCCAAGCGCCTTGCCGATGCGCTCGCCGAGACGGCGGAGGCCAGTGAGGCCGTGCGCAATCAGGTGCAGGCGACCTTTGTGGTGCCGCTGAAGATCGCGCTCGCTCAGCTTCGCAATCTGATGCAGGCCGCGCCGGTGACGCTGGAGAATCTGCCGCCCGAGCTTGTCAATTCGTGGAAGACGAAAGACGGCCAGATCCGCGTCGAAGCACAGCCGAATGGCGATCCGAACGACAACGATACGCTGCGCAAGTTCGCGGATGCCGTGCTGAAGTCGGAGCCGCTCGCAGTCGGTGGTCCCGTCTCTATCCTGAAGTCGGGCGATACCATCGTCACCGCCTTCATCCATGCCGGGTTCTGGGCGCTGATTTCGATCTCGCTGTTGCTGTGGCTGGCTCTGCGTCGGTTCACCGACGTGTTGATGACCTTGGTGCCCTTGCTGGTTGCGGGTGCGGTGACGCTGGAGATTTGCGTGTTGATCGGCTTGCCGCTCAACTTCGCCAATATCATCGCGCTTCCGCTCCTGCTCGGTGTCGGCGTGGCGTTCAAGATCTACTATGTCGTGGCCTGGCGCGCCGGTCACAAGAACCTGCTGCAGTCGTCGCTGACCCGTGCGATCTTCTTCAGCGCGCTGGCCACTGCGACGGCCTTTGGCAGTCTCTGGCTGTCAAACCATCCGGGCACGGCGAGCATGGGCAAGCTGCTGGCGATGTCCTTCGTGGTGACGCTCGCGGCGGTGTTGCTGTTCCAGCCGGCCTTGATGGGCAAGCCGCGCGACGACAGCAAATAACAAATAAAATGAAAAGGCGCCCCGACGGGCGCCTTTTTTGATTCCGGGAGGTGGCGCTGCGATCAGTGCGTCACCTTGTTGATCTCCGGTAACAGGCAGATATCGCCGATATCTGCGCTTGCTTGCGCCCCTGCAGCGCCAGCGGCCGAAGCTGCGCCTGCTTTCTGACCTGCGGGCGCCTTGGCGCCGGTGGTCGGAGCCGGGGCGGTTTTCGCCATCGTATTGCTGCCGGGCGCGGGGGCTGGAGTCATCTTGCCGCCCGTTGGAGCACCCTTGGCGTTGGCTGCGACGGCATTCTTTGCGGTGGCATTGGACGGGCTCGACGGGATCGACGGCCCGACGCGGGCCCATGTCTGGCCGCCGCACAGGAAGCCGAGCACACAACCTTCGACTTCAAGCTCGTTGGTTGTATCGCCGAGCTTGATGCTCGACTTGTAGAACTTGCCGTCCTTGGCGTTGTAGATTTGCCCGGACCACTTGTCCTTCGCCGCATTGGGCTTCATGTCGAGGACCATCGCGTGACCAAGGGTCGGGCGCGCCTTCTTGGTGGCGTCGGGGTTGTTCTTGTCGGTCATCCCGGGCGTTTGCTCCCAGGAGATCGCGCCCCACATGCTGCCGCCGCATTCGGCGATACGGACATGCGCCACGCCGTCCTCGACTTTCCAGTCTCCGGTCGGATCAGCTGCAAATGCGGGAGCCAGCCCTGCTGAAAACAAACCTGCCGAAAAAACGATTCCGCAATATGTGAGAGTGCGCGTAGGAATGCGTGGGCGCTGCAACATGTTCAAACCTATGCTTAAGTAGCGTTTCTCGGCGAAAGGCTTTGCGTGAAAGGTCAAATCGCCGCATTTTCCGTTTTCAGTTGACGAAGCGACCATCAACCGACGTATGTAACTCATGGTATATCCAAATCTAGATTTCTCCGAGATGTTTGTCGAAAGGGAGGCGCAGCGTAGCTCGATGCATACGCGCCATCTCAACGAACAAATGGTGCGCGTCCTCAAGACCATCGGATACGACGTTGGCTTCCAGAAGGGCACCGGCCAGTATCTGTTCGATCGGGAGGGCGCCCGTTACCTCGATCTACTGAGCGGATTTGGCGTTTTTGCGATTGGTCGCAATCATCCTGTGATGCGGGATGCGCTGAAGAGCGTGATCGATGCGGATCTGCCCAATCTGGTGCAGATGGACGTTTCCACACTCGCCGGTATTCTTTCCGAAAAACTGCTGGAACATGTCCCTTACATGGACAAAGTGTTCTACGCGAATTCGGGCGCGGAGACCGTCGAAGCGGCGATCAAATTTGCTCGCAACGCGACGGGCCGCAACGAGATCGTCTATTGCGATCACGCCTATCACGGCCTGACTTATGGCGCATTGTCGCTGACGGACGACACCAATTTCCGCTCCGGTTTCGGCCCGCTGCTGCAGGGCTGTTCGGTGGTGCCGTTCAACGATCTCGAAGCGCTGGAGAAGGCGCTGTCGTCGAAGCAGGTTGCGGCCTTCATCGTCGAGCCGATCCAGGGCAAGGGCGTCAACCTGCCGTCCGATGACTTCCTGTCCGGTGCGCTGGCGCTGTGCCGTAAATACGGCACGCTGTTCATCGCCGATGAAATCCAGACCGGCCTCGGGCGCACCGGTAAGTTCCTTGCCATCGAGCACTGGAATATCGAGCCGGACATGATCCTGCTCGCCAAGGCGCTATCGGGCGGCCACGTGCCGGTCGGCGCACTGCTGACTCGCAAGTCGATCTTCGACAAGATCTTCAATCGCATGGATCGCTCGCTGGTCCATGGCTCGACCTTCGGCAAGAACGATCTTGCCATGGCTGCGGGCATCGCGACGCTCGAGATCATGAAGCACGAGAAGCTGGTCGAGAATTCAGCCAAGCGCGGCGCTGAGATCCGTCTTGCTCTGCAGAACATGATTCCCGAATTCGAGTTGTTGAAGGAAGTGCGCGGCAAGGGACTCATGATCGGCGTCGAATTCGGCCCGCCGAAATCGCTGCGCCTGAAGGCGTCGTGGAACATCCTGGAATCGGCCAGCAAGGGCCTGTTCTGCCAGCTCATCACGGTGCCGCTGTTCAAGGATCAGAAGATCCTGACCCAGGTATCGGGTCACGGCAGCCACACCATCAAGCTGCTGCCGCCGCTGACGGTGAACGAGGACGACGTCAAATGGATCACGGACTCGTTCCGCACGGTCATCGCCGATAGCCACAAGGTGCCCGGCGCGATCTGGTCGCTGGGCAAGACGCTGGTGGACAACGCCGTGCGAAAGTCGGCTTAACGCCGAGGCGGTAGGATGGGTTGAGCGCAGGCGCGACAGCGCCGAAGCAAAACCCATCGGCGGAGTTTGCCGCAGGGAGAGGTGGTGAGTTTTCGCGAAGACGCTCAACCCACCCTACGAATTAGCGCCCATCCTCGACGATCATTCCTGCACCCTTTTCCGCGATCATCGCCGTGGGCGTATTCGTGTTGCCCGACGTAATCGTCGGCATCACCGACGCATCGACGATGCGCAACCCATCGATGCCATAGAAGCGGAGGCGCTCATCGACGACAGCGCTCGCATCTGACGCCGTGCCCATCTTTGCGGTGCCGACAGGATGAAAGATCGTGGTGCCGATGTCGCCGGCTGCTTTCGCCAAAGCCTCTGCATCATCGCCGACCGACGGGCCGGGCAGATACTCTTCCGGCCGATAGGCGGCGAGCGCCTTCTGCTTCATCAGTTTTCGCGTCACGCGGATCGCATCCGCGGCGACCTGGCGATCTTCATCCGTCGAGAGATAATGCGGCGCGATCGCCGGCGCTTCATCGGGCTTGCCCGAGCGCAGCTTGATCTCGCCGCGCGAGGTCGGGCGCAGATTGCAGGCACTGACGGTGATGGCCGGAAAGCGATGCAGGGGATCGCCAAACTTGTCGAGCGACAGCGGCTGCACGTGAAACTGGATATTGGCGCGTTCGCGATGCGGATCCGAGCGCGTGAAAATGCCGAGCTGCGACGGCGCCATGGTGAGCGGACCACGCCGACGCAACGCATAATCGATGCCCATCCAGCCGCGGCGGAATAGATTGTAGTAGGTCTCGTTCAGCGTGCGCACGCCGGAGACCTTGTAGATCGCGCGCTGCTGCAGATGGTCCTGCAGATTGCGTCCGACGCCTTGCTTGTCGAGCACGACGTCAACGCCTGCATCGGACAGCCATTCCGCAGGTCCGATACCCGAGCGCTGCAGCAGATGCGGCGAGCCGACGGCACCGGCGCACAGCACCACTTCGCCCTTGGCGCGCGCCTCGATCTGCTGGCCGTTCTGCGTGAACTTCACACCGACCGCGCGGCCATTCTCGACGATCAGGCGATCGACCATGACGCCGGTTTCGAGGCGCAGATTGGGACGGTTCAGTACCGGCTTGAGAAAGCCGCGCGCCGATGACCAGCGCCGGCCGCGCTTCTGGTTCACATGGAAATAGCCGATGCCTTCATTGTCGCCGATGTTGAAATCGTCGGTACGGCGGATGCCCATCTCCGAAGCCGCATCGGCCACGGCATCGAGCACAGCCCATGACAGCCGCGGCGCCTCGATGCGCCAGCCACCGCCGACGCCGTGATGCTCGCTCTTGCCGAGGAAATGATCTTCCAGTTTGAGGAAGGATTTCAGCACATCGTCATAACCCCAACCGGTGAGACCAAGCTGGCGCCAGTGATCGTAATCGGCGGCGTGGCCGCGCATGGAGATCATCGCATTGATGGCGGAGGAGCCGCCGATCACCTTGCCGCGGGGATAGGCCAGCGAGCGGCCATTGAGGCCGGGCTCCGGCTCGGTGCGAAACATCCAGTCGGAGCGGGGATTGCCGATGGCGAAGAGATAGCCGACCGGGATGTGAAACCAGATCCAGTTGTCGCGACCACCGGCTTCCAGCAGCAGCACGCGCTTCTTCGGATCGGCGGAGAGACGGTTGGCAACGATGCAACCTGCGGTGCCTGCGCCCACCACGATATAGTCGAAATCACCTTCGAGCCGCGCCATCGTTCCCCGCCAATCACGGTTCATTGCCGTATTGTGACGGCTTAGCCGCCGGCCGCGGCCCTGTACAGGCGACCATCGCATAGCGGGCCGGCTTGGGCAGTTGGCACGTCGCGTGCTAGGCTCTCACCAGCAGATATCATTGCCAGCGAGTTGACCTATGTCGATCATTGACCGCATCGCCGAATTGCAGCCCGAGATCACGGCCTGGCGCCGCGACCTGCATCAACACCCGGAGCTGCTCTACGATGTGCACCGCACCGCGGCTTTCGTGGCAGAAAAGCTGAAGGCGTTCGGCTGCGATGAGGTGGTCGAGGGCATCGGCCGAACCGGCGTCGTCGGGGTCATCAAGGGCAAGAAGGGCCAAGGCAAAGGCGCGGTCATCGGCCTGCGCGCCGATATGGATGCGCTGCCCATCGAGGAGCAGACCAATCTGCCTTATGCCTCGAAGACGCCCGGCAAGATGCACGCCTGCGGCCATGATGGCCACACGTCGATGCTGCTCGGCGCCGCGCAATATCTCGCCGAGACCCGCAATTTCGCCGGCGATGCCGTGGTGATCTTCCAGCCAGCCGAAGAGGGCGGTGCCGGTGCCGATGCCATGATCAAGGACGGCTTGATGGATCGCTTCGGCATCCAGAAGGTCTATGGCATGCACAACAATCCGGGCATGCCGATCGGCTCGTTCTCCATGCGCACCGGCCCGATCATGGCGGCGATGGATCGCATCTCCATCACCATCGAAGGCGTCGGCGGTCACGCTGCCTATCCGCACAAGACCATCGATCCGGTGCTCGCCGGCTCGCAGCTCATCGTCGCGTTCCAGTCCATCGTCTCGCGTACGGTCAGCCCGCTGGATTCCGCCGTCATCTCGATCTGCGAATTCCACGCCGGCCATGCCAGCAACGTCATCCCGGCCAGCGCCGAACTGCGCGGCACCGTGCGCACGCTGCGCAAGGACGTGCGCGATCTCGTCGAGAAGCGCATGAACGAAGTCTGTGCCGGCATTGCGCTGCAGACCGGTGCGCGGATCGCGCTGAATTACGATCGCGGCTATCCCGTCGTCGTCAATCATCCCGCAGAAACCGAGCTGGCAGCGAAGATCGCCAGCGAGGTCGGTGGCGCCAGCAATGTGGCCACCGACATGGAGCCGGTGATGGGCGCGGAAGACTTCGCCTATATGCTCGAAGCGCGGCCGGGTGCCTTCATCTTCATGGGCAATGGCGACAGCGCCGGCCTGCATCACCCCGCTTATAACTTCAACGACGATGCCATCGTCTATGGTTCGTCCTATTGGGTGAAGCTGGTGGAGACGTCGCTCGCGGCGTAACTCCAATGTCGTCCCGGCGAACGCCGGGACCCATACACGCTGTCGATATAGTTTAAACGCGACGCAAATGGCTCTGCCATAGCCTCACGACATCATCGGAGGCTATGGATCCCGGCTTTCGCCGGGATGACGGGAGTTTTACTCCGCCGCCTGTGCGTAATCCTCCATCGGAGGACACGAGCACACCAGATTGCGGTCGCCATAGACATTGTCCACGCGGCCGACCGGGCACCAGTATTTGTCGGTGCGCGATGTCCCCGCCGGGAAGCAGCCTTCCGCACGCGTATAAGCGCGCTTCCAGTCGTCTTCCGCGATGTCATGCACCGTATGCGGTGCATGACGCAGCGGCGAGGCCTCGATCTTGAAGCGGCCGCCCTCGACATCGGCGATTTCCTTGCGGATCGCGATCATCGCATCGCAGAAGCGATCCAGCTCCGCCTTCGATTCCGACTCCGTCGGTTCGATCATCAGCGTGCCCGCGACAGGGAAGCTCATGGTCGGCGCATGGAAACCGTAATCGATCAGGCGCTTGGCGATGTCATCGACGGTGACACCTGATGTCGCTTTCAGCGGACGCGGATCGATGATGCACTCATGCGCCACGCGGCCATTGTGGTTGCGATACAGCACTGGGAAATGCAGATCGAGCCGTGCCGCGACATAGTTCGCATTCAGGATCGCGACTTCGGTGGCCGAGGTGAGGCCGGCACCACCCATCATCAGGATGTAGATGTAAGAGATGGTCAGGATCGACGCCGAGCCATAAGGCGCAGCCGAGACCGGACCGACAGGCGCATCAGCCTTGGTCGCGGGATGGCCTGGCAGATAGGGTGCCAGATGCGCCTTCACGCCGATGGGGCCCATGCCCGGTCCGCCGCCGCCATGCGGGATGCAGAAGGTCTTGTGCAGGTTGAGATGGCTGACATCGGCGCCGTATTCGCCGGGGCGAGAGAGGCCGACCTGCGCATTCATGTTGGCGCCGTCGAGATAGACCTGTCCGCCATGTTCGTGAACGATGTCGCAGATCTCGCGGATATGCTCCTCGAACACGCCGTGTGTGGACGGATAGGTGATCATGATCGCCGCGAGATTGGCGCTGTGCTTCTCCGCCTTGGCGCGCAGGTCGTCCACATCGACATTGCCGTCCTTGTCGCAGGCGACGACGACGACGCTCATGCCGACCATCGCGGCGGAGGCCGGATTGGTGCCGTGGGCTGACGACGGGATCAGGCAGATCGTGCGTTGATGATCTCCGCGCGCGGCATGATAGCCGCGGATCGCGAGCAGGCCGGCATATTCGCCCTGCGCGCCGGAGTTCGGCTGCAGTGACACGGCGTCATAGCCGGTGATGTCGCACAGCCATTTCTCCAGCGTGGTGAAGAGCTGATGATAACCCTGCGCCTGATCGGCCGGCACGAACGGATGCAGCGAGCCCCAGGCGGGCCAGGTTAGCGGCATCATCTCGGTGGTGGCGTTCAGCTTCATGGTGCAGGAGCCGAGCGGGATCATGGCGCGATCGAGCGCGAGATCGCGGTCCGAAAGCTTCCGCATGTAGCGCAGCAATTCGGTTTCCGAACGGTGGCTGTGGAAGACCGGATGCGTCATGAATGGCGACGAACGCTTCAGCGAAGCGGGCAGGCCATCGCTGATGCCATGTTCGATCTCGCTGTAGCCGAGCTTGCCCCCGAATGCGCGCCAGATGGCTTCGACAGTCTCCGGCGTCGTCGTCTCATCGAGCGCGATGCCGATGGTGCCGTTTCCGATATGCAGGTTGATCTTCTCGGCCTGCGCAGCCTTGATGATACCAGCCTGCTTATCGCCGACCTTGATCGTGATCGTGTCGAAGAAAGCGTCGCTTTCCGGCGCGAAGCCGAGCTTCTTCAGTCCTGCGGCCAGCGCCAGCGCACGGCGATGCGTGGTGCGTGCGATATGCTTGAGGCCTTCGGGGCCATGATAAACCGCATACATGGACGCGATGACGGCGAGCAGCACCTGCGCGGTGCAGATATTCGACGTCGCCTTTTCGCGGCGGATATGCTGTTCGCGGGTCTGCAGCGCCAGGCGATAGGCCGGCTCGCCGCGCGAATCGATGGAGAGGCCGACGAGGCGGCCGGGGATCGAGCGCTTGATCGCATCGCGCACCGACATATAGCCGGCATGCGGACCGCCATAGCCCATCGGCACGCCAAAACGCTGGGCCGAGCCCACCGCAATATCGGCACCAAGATCGCCGGGCGAGGCGAGCAGCGTCAGCGCGAGAAGATCGGCAGCCATGGTGGCGAGCGCGCCCTTGGCCTTCAGCGTAGCAATCGCCGGCTTGAGATCGCGCACCACTCCGGTCGTGCCGGGATATTGCAGCAACGCGCCGAACACGTCTGCGCCATCGAGATCGGTGAGGGGATTGCCCACTTGCAGCGACCAGCCGAGCGGCTCGGCGCGGGTGCGCAGCACGGCCAGCGTCTGCGGATGCACTTCATGATCGACGAAGAACGTCTTGGTCTGGACCGATGACGCGCGCTCCGCCAGCGCCATGGCTTCGGCAGCCGCGGTGCCTTCATCGAGCAGTGACGCATTGGCGACATCGAGGCCGGTGAGATCGCAGATCATGGTCTGGAAGTTGAACAGCGCTTCCAGGCGGCCCTGGCTGATCTCCGGCTGATACGGCGTATAGGCTGTGTACCAGGCCGGATTTTCCAGGATGTTGCGCTGGATCACGGTCGGCAGCACCGTGCCGTGATAGCCTTGGCCGATCAGTGACGTGAAGACCTTGTTGCCCTGTGCCAGCTCCGTCATATGCGCCAGCGCTTCGGTCTCGCTGAGCGCGCGTCCGGTATCGAGCGGCGCTTTCTGCCGGATCGAGCCCGGCAGTGTCTCGCTCATCAAGCCCGACAGGCTCTTTGCGCTCACCGTCTCCAACATCGCCTGGATGTCGGAGGGCGAGGGGCCGAGATGGCGGCGGACGAAATCGGTGGCGACGTCGGCGGTAGTGCTCAGGGTCATTACGTGTTCCTCGGATTTCGTAGGGTGGGCAAAGGAGCGAAGCGACGTGCCCACCTTCAAGTGCAGTGCAGGTGAAGGTGGGCACGCTGCGCTTTGCCCACCCTACGGATCACAGATCAGGCGCTGTGCGCTTTGTAGGCTTCGGCATCCATCAGGCCGTCGAGTTCGCTCTTGTCGGCAAGCTTCAGCTTGAAGAACCAGGCCTTGCTTTCGGCATCTGAGTTCACCAGCGCCGGCTCGGCGGCAAGGCCGTCATTGATCTCCACGACTTCGCCGGTGATCGGCGCATAGACGTCGGAGGCGGCCTTCACCGATTCCACCACGGCGGCGGCTTCCGCCTTCTTCAGCGCGCGGCCGATCTTCGGCAGTTCGACGAAGACGACGTCGCCGAGCTGCGACTGCGCGAAGTCGGTGATGCCGACGGTGACGATGTCGCCGTTGATCTCAAGCCATTCGTGGTCTTCGGTGTAGAGGGTGGTCATGGGTCAGTTCCTCAACGCTTGTAGTTGTTCGGGACGAAAGGCATGGGGGCGACGGTCATCGGCAAACGCTGGCCGCGCAATTCGGCGAACACCGTCGTGCCGTCTTTGGCATGTGACGTGGGCAAATAGCCCATGGCGATCGGCGCCGAGATGCTCGGGCCGAAGCCGCCGGACGTGACCTTGCCGATCGAAACGGTCGAGGTGGCATCGGCAAACAGCAGCACGCCCTCGCGCACCGGGGCACGGCCTTCGGGCTTCAGGCCGACGCGCTGGCGCGATGCGCCGCCATCGAGTTGCGCGAGAATCGCGTCGCTGCCGAAAAAGCCGCCAGCGCGCGCGCCGCCGGTGCGGCGGCTCTTCTGGATCGACCAAATCAGGTTGCCTTCGACGGGCGTGGTCGTCGTATCGATGTCATGACCGTAGAGGCACATGCCGGCTTCCAGCCGCAGGCTGTCGCGGGCGCCGAGGCCGATGGGCAGCACGTCGGGATGATCGAGCAGGGCCGCGGTCAGCGCTTCAGCCTGATCGTTTGGGATGGAGATTTCATAGCCGTCTTCGCCGGTGTAACCGGAGCGCGAGACGAAGCAGCCGATGCCGTGTACCTGATGCGGCCCGGCATCCATGAACTTCATGTTCGGCGCTTCCGGGCAGAACTTTGCCAGCACCTCGGCGGCCTTCGGCCCCTGTAGCGCGATCAGTGCGCGGTCGGTGAGGGGCTCGATGATGCAGGTGTCGGACAGATGCTGGCGCAGATGCGCCTCGTCCTCGGTCTTGCAGGCAGCGTTGACGACCAGAAAAAGGTGGTCACCGAAATTCGCCACCATCAGATCGTCGAGAATGCCGCCGGCTTCGTTGGTAAACTGGGCATAGCGCTGGCGGCCTGGGGCGAGGGCCAGGATGTCCATCGGCACCAGCTTTTCCAGCGCCAGCGCGGCGTCCTCGACCTTGCCGGATTTCGCCCGCAGCACGATCTGGCCCATATGGGACACATCGAACAGGCCGGCATTTGTGCGGGTGTGGAGGTGTTCCTTCAGCACGCCGGTGGCATATTGCACCGGCATGTCATAGCCGGCGAATGGCACCATCTTGCCACCGCGCGCGACATGCAGCGCATGGAGCGGCGTTTGCTTCAAAGTTGAATTGTTGTCGGTCGCAAGCATCGATAGGGGCCCTCGCGGTTCCCCCGGGCAGATTCCCGGCGGGTGTCGCAGAAGCCCCATCTGTCGCTGTGCCTGAGAGTATTATCCCGTCGGCGGACGCCCACGGAGTACCCGCAGCGTCTCTTTCCAGATGCTTAGTCCGTCACGCGGTCCTTTTGCCTGAGAGTTTCCGGGGCGGTTGCTCCTTCGGCGCCGACCCAAAGCGAGGGCCGGTCTCTCCCGACGTGACGTCGTTCAACGCCCGCAAACAACCATACGTTCCTTGAGCCTGTCAACGCGGTTGCAGCATCTATCAACGGCTTGTGCTGATGCGGCAACCCCATGATTATCCTGCACAGTTTCTGGACAGCGGCGTACCCCCCGGTCTAAAAGCTACCGGTTGTGGCTTGAGGCCGCGGGATTTGCCGTGGCCGCTTTCTGAGCGTGATTGGACGGGTATGAGCGGCGTTAACGAGATCAGATCGGCATTTCTGAATTACTTCGCCAAGAACGGCCACGACATCGTGTCGTCGTCGCCGCTGGTGCCGCGCAACGACCCCACGCTGATGTTCACCAATGCCGGCATGGTGCAGTTCAAGAACGTTTTTACCGGTATCGAGAAGCGGCCCTATCAGCGCGCCACCACTTCGCAGAAATGCGTGCGCGCCGGCGGCAAGCATAACGATCTCGACAATGTCGGCTATACCGCGCGCCATCATACCTTCTTCGAGATGCTCGGCAACTTCTCGTTCGGCGATTACTTCAAGGAACGCGCCATCGAGCTCGCCTGGAACCTGATCACCAAGGAATACGGCCTCCCGAAGGACAAGCTGCTCGTCACCGTCTATTCGGAAGACGATGAAGCTTTTGGTCTTTGGAAGAAGGTCGCCGGCCTCTCCGAATCGAAGATCATCCGCATCCCGACCTCGGACAACTTTTGGCAGATGGGCGATACCGGCCCCTGCGGCCCGTGCTCGGAAATCTTCTTCGACCATGGCGACAAGATCCCCGGTGGTCCTCCCGGTTCGCCCGATGAAGACGGCGACCGTTTCATCGAGATCTGGAATCTCGTTTTCATGCAGTTCGAGCAGATTGCGCCGGGCAACCGTCTCGCGCTGCCAAAACCGTCGATCGACACCGGCATGGGCCTCGAGCGCATCGCTGCGGTGCTGCAAGGCAAGCACGACAATTACGACATCGATCTGTTCGTGGCGCTGATCCGCGCCATCGCCGATCTCACCGGTGCCGATCCGCAGGGCCCGATGAAGGCGTCGCTGCGCGTGATCGCCGACCATCTGCGCGCCTCGTCCTTCCTGATTGCCGATGGCGTGCTGCCGTCCAATGAAGGCCGCGGCTATGTGCTCCGCCGCATCATGCGCCGCGCCATGCGCCATGGCCAGTTGCTCGGCGCACGCGAGCCGATCATGTGGAAGCTCGTCGCCACGCTCGTGCGCGAGATGGGCGAAGCCTATCCGGAGCTACAGCGCGCCCGCTCGCTGATCGAGGAGACACTGCGTCTCGAAGAGACCCGCTTCCGTCGCACGCTGGAAAAGGGGCTCGGCATTCTCGACACCAAGAGCGCCACGCTGAAGCAGGGCGACATGTTCGACGGCGAGACCGCCTTCACGCTCTACGACACTTTTGGCTTCCCGCTCGATCTCACCCAGGATGCGCTGCGCAATCGCGGCATATCCGTTGATATCGCCTCCTTCACCGACGCGATGGAGCGGCAGAAGCAGAAGGCACGCGCCTCGTGGTCCGGTTCGGGCGAAGCGGCCACCGAGACCGTTTGGTTCGGCCTGCGCGAAAAGCTCGGCGCTACTGAATTTCTTGGCTACGAGACCGAAAGCGCCGAAGGCGCTGTCACCGCGCTGGTGAAAGATGGCAATGAAGTCGAGAGCCTGAAGGCCGGCGAGACCGGCGCCATCGTGCTGAACCAGACGCCTTTCTATGCGGAGTCCGGCGGCCAGGTCGGCGATCTCGGTGTCCTCACCGGTGAAGGCGTGAGCTTCCGCGTCACCGATACCCAGAAGCGCGCCGGCGATCTGTTCGTGCATCTCGGCACGGTGGAGAGCGGCGAACTCAAGCTCGGCACCGCGCTCGCGCTCGACGTCGATCACACCCGTCGCTCGGCGATTCGCGCCAATCACTCGGCAACGCATCTGCTGCACGAAGCGCTGCGTCAGGTGCTCGGCGATCACATCGCGCAAAAGGGTTCGTCGGTGGACGACAAGCGCCTGCGCTTCGACTTCGTGCATCAGAAGCCGATCACGCCGGAAGAGCTGCGTCAGGTCGAGGACATCGCCAACAATGTCGTGCTGGAAAACGACGAAGTCACCACGCGCCTGATGGCGGTGGATGATGCCCGTGAGGCCGGCGCCCGCGCGCTGTTCGGCGAGAAGTATGGCGATGAAGTTCGCGTCGTTTCCATGGGCAAGATGCCGCGTGACAGCGGCAGCAACGCACTCGGCTGGTCGGTCGAACTCTGCGGCGGCACTCATGTGAAGCGCACCGGCGATATCGGCATGATCTCGGTCACGGCGGAAAGCGCGGTGGCCTCCGGCGTCCGCCGTATCGAGGCGCTCACCGGCACCCAGGCCCGTCATCACGCCAATGACACGATGGCACTCGCAAAGAGTGCAGCCAATGAGCTGCGCACCACGCTCGATGACATGCCGGCGCGAATCGCCGCGCTGATGGAAGAGCGCAAGAAGCTCGAACGCGAACTCTCCGAGGCCAAGAAGACCATCGCCATGGGCGGAAGTGCTGGCGCTGCGGCGGGCGCAGGCGGCGGCGATGTTCGCGACGTGAACGGCATCAAGCTGATGGCAAAGTCTGTCTCGGGCATCGAGATGAAGGACCTCAAGAGCCTTGCGGACGCCGGCAAGAAACAGATCGGCTCCGGCGTGGTGGCCATCATCAATGTTGGCGAGGACGGCAAGGCCGGCGTCGTGGTCGGCGTTACCGAAGACTTAACCAAGCAGTTGTCTGCCGTGGACCTGGTGAAGATCGCGTCCGAGGCGCTGGGCGGCAAGGGCGGTGGTGGCCGTCCCGATATGGCGCAGGCAGGCGGTCCCGATGGCGCCAAGGCCGACGATGCGCTGAAGGCGATCGAGGCGGCGTTGGCAAAGTAAGTCGTCATTGCGAAGAGCACTTGCGACGAAGCAATCCAGTTCTTGGCCTTCTGGATTGCTTCGTCCAAGCGAATTGCTTTGCAATTCGTCAGGGCTCGCAAAGGACGAGCACTTTAACTCAGATAGTTGGGTATTCGGTTGCGTATTCGCAACCGCATCTCGCGATAACGCGAATGTTTGCGCCTGCGACCATGAGTAGCCTCACATGACGCTGGCATCCCAGCCTGCCATGCGGCAAAAAGCGGCATGGAGCACAATACCCCTCTGATTTCGACCGTCGTCGTCGGCCTCGTGCTGGCTTTCATTCTCGGTGTGGTTGCACAGCGAATACGCGTCTCGCCGCTTGTGGGCTATCTCCTCGCCGGTGTGCTGATGGGTCCGTTCACGCCGGGCTATGTCGCCGATCAGAAGCTCGCCAACGAACTCGCCGAAATCGGCATCATCCTTCTGATGTTCGGTGTCGGTCTGCATTTCTCGTTGAAGGATTTGCTCTCGGTCAAGAACATCGCGATTCCCGGTGCGATCGTGCAAATCGCGGTGGCGACGGTGCTGGGCATCGGCCTCGGCGAATTGATGGGCTGGGGTCTCGGCGGCGGTCTGGTGTTCGGTCTGGCGCTGTCGGTGGCATCGACCGTCGTGTTGCTCCGCGCCTTGCAGGAACGCCGTCTGCTGGATAGCGAGCGCGGGCGTATTGCCATCGGCTGGTTGATCGTCGAAGACCTTGCCATGGTTCTGACGCTTGTGCTGCTTCCGGCCATTGCGCCGCTGCTGAAAGGGCAGGGCGGCGGCGACCTGTCGGCGCTGGTGTGGCCGCTGCTGGTCACGCTCGGCAAAGTCGCCGGCTTCGTTATCTTCATGCTGGTGGTCGGCCGCCGCGTCATTCCGGCAATGTTGCATTACGTGGCGCATACCGGTTCGCGCGAACTGTTTCGCCTCGCTGTTTTCGCGATCTCGCTCGGTGTCGCCTTCGGTGCGGCCGTGGTGTTCGATGTGTCCTTCGCGCTCGGCGCTTTCTTCGCCGGCATGATCCTCAGCGAATCCGAGCTCAGCCAGCGCGCCGCCAACGAGACGCTGCCGCTGCGTGACGCCTTTGCGGTGCTGTTCTTCGTCTCGGTCGGCATGCTGGTCGATCCGTCGATCCTGCTGCGCGATCCGTTGCCGCTGATCGCCACCGTGTTCATCATCCTGATCGGCAAGTCGGTGGCCGCGTTCGGGATCGTCCGTCTGTTCGGTTATCCGCAATCGACCGCGCTGACGATTTCCGCCTCGCTGGCGCAGATCGGCGAATTCTCCTTCATCCTCGTCGGCCTCGGCGTCAGCCTCGCGCTGTTGCCGGATCGCGGCCGCGATCTCGTGCTGGCCGGTGCAATCATTTCGATCATGATCAATCCGGTGTTCTTCGCGATCCTCGATCGCATTGTCGCCAAGGAAGAAGCCGAGCCGCAGCCGGTCGGTCCGCCGGATCCGGCCAAGCCAGTGGTGCGCGATCCGCCGCCGATCTCCGAGCTGACCAATCACGTCATTCTGGTCGGCCACGGCCGCGTCGGCAGTGTTGTTTCGACGGCCCTGCGTGCGGCGAAGATGCCGTTCCTTGTCATCGAGGACACGCCCGGCGTGGTCGAGCGTTTACGCGAGAACCACGTCGATGTGATCACCGGCAATGCCGCTGCGCCGGACATGTTGCAGGCGGCGAATATCGCCCAGGCCAGCGGCTTGCTCGTTGCGATCCCTGATGCATTCGAGGGCGGCCAGATCGTCGCCAAGGCGCGTGCGCTCAATCCGACGCTGCCGATCATCGCCCGCGCGCATTCCGACGAGGAAGTCGCGCATCTCAAATATCACGGCGCCAATGTCGTGATCATGGGCGAGCAGGAAATCGCCAAGGCGATGCTGCTGAAGATCGGCGCGACGATGGCGGTGTGAGGGCACTCACTTTTGTCGTCACCCGGCTTGACCGGGTGACCCAGTACACACGGCTGTCAGCGAGTTTAATGGATCGCCCGGTCAAACCGGGCGACGACAAGTGGTGGTGAACTATACCGACCGCGTCATCCCGCCATCGACGCGAATGTTCTGGCCCGTAATGTAGCCCGCCCCCTCAGAGGCGAGGAAAGAAACAGTGGCCGCAATCTCTTCGCTCTTGCCATAGCGCTGCATTGGCACGCTCGCGCGGCGTTCTTCGGTGGGCGGCAGGCTGTCGATCCAGCCGGGCAGCACATTGTTCATCCGAACATTCGAGGCAGCAAAGGCGTCGGCGAACAGTTTTGTGTAGGACGCCAGCCCCGCGCGAAACACCGCAGAGGTCGGAAACATCGCCGAGGGCTCAAAAGCCCATGCGGTCGAGATATTGATGATGCTGCCGGATTTCTGCGCCTGCATGATCGGCGCGACCAGTCGTGTCGGCCGGATCACGTTCATCAGATAGACGTCCATGCCGGTGTGCCATTGCTCGTCGGTGAGCTCGGTCACCGGCGCGCGCGGGCCGTGGCCGGCGCTGTTCACCAGTGCATCGACGCGGCCCCATTTTGTCATCGTGGCATCGACCAGGTGCTTGAGATCGTCATTCGACTGGTTCGAGCCGGTGACGCCGATGCCGCCCAGCTCCTGCGCCAGCGCTTCGCCCTTGCCTGACGACGACAGGATGGCGACGTGAAAGCCGTCGGCGGCAAGGCGACGCGCGGCAGCAGCGCCCATGCCGCTTCCGCCCGCGGTGATGATGGCGACTTTGGGTGATGACACAGTGAGGCTCCCTGATTTGATGACCGCTCAGCCGTAGGGCGGATGAGCGAAGCGTAATCCGCCGGCCGAATTCATAGCTGAAACTCCGCGGCGGATTACGACTTCGTCTAATCCGCCCTACAGCTCACGAGTCTTTCGCAATCGTCCGTCGGAGAAAAGCATATCCCAGCGCCTGGCTCTGCGCCTGCTTGCTGTTGTCCACCGCACCGGAATGTCCGCCGGCCACTGTCTCGTTGAACCAGGCCGGGCAGCCCAGCTCCTGCAGGCGCGCCACCATTTTGCGCGCGTGGCCGGGATGCACGCGGTCATCGGTGCGGTTAGTGGTGATCAGGATCGGTGGATAGTTCTGGCCGGCTGCGGCGAGATGATAGGGCGAGAATTTTTGCAGATAAGCCCACTCATCGGCAATTTCGGGGTCGCCGTATTCAGCGATCCAGCTTTGCCCCGCGAGCAGCTTCGTGTAGCGGGCCATGTCGAGCAGCGGCACGCTGCACCAGATTGCGCCGAACAGGTTTGGATAGCGCGTCAGCATGTTGCCGACGAGAAGACCGCCATTGCTGCCGCCGTGGCAGGCGAGCTTGGCTGCTGTTGTCACGCCGGAGGATGCAAGATCGCGCGCCACTGCGGCGAAGTCATCATGCGCCACATGCTTGGTTGCCTTGCGCGAAGCCAAATGCCAGCTCGGGCCGAATTCGCCGCCGCCGCGGATATTGGCGATGGCATAGGCGTAGCCGTGTTCGAGCCAGAGCTTGCCGGCGATCGCCATATACGAAGGCGTCAGCGAGACTTCGAAGCCGCCATAGCCGTAGAGGATGGTCGGGCGCGGCGCGCTCTCTGCGGAGAGGTTCTTGCCGATCAGGAAGTACGGAATTTTTGTGCCGTCCTCGGCCACCGCATGGCGCTGCTGCACCTCGATGCCTGCGGGATCGAAATTGGCTGGCGCGCTCTTGAGTTTCTCCGGCGCGCTGCGCCCATTCCATAGCGACGTCGTCGTCGGCCGGGTGAAGCCGGTTATGGTGAACAGCACGTCCTCGCCGAGCTTCGGATCGTCCTCGCCGCCAAAGGCCTGCGCGGAGATCGAGGCATTGTCGGGTAGGCCGGGCAGGGGTGTCTCGCGCCAGCCGGCCTCGCTTCGCCGCAGCAGCGACAGGCGGCCGCGGACGCTGTCGAGGATTTCGAGCACGATGCCGTGCCGGGTCTCGGTCCAGGATTGCAGCGCACGGGTCGGCGTCGGCGTGAACACGATCTTGAAGTCGCGCGCGCCCGACAGGAAACTGTCGAAGCCGATCACGGCAACGGCGCCGGCCGGAATGGTGAGGTCGCCCACGATCCAGTCCTGCTTCGGCGACACCAGCAGGTCTTCCGCCTCGGCAGAGAGGTCGATTTCCTCCGGCAGGTCGAGCCGCAGTCGCTGGCCTGCATGCGGCCCGTGCTGGCGCTCGACGAAAATGTGCGACCGGGTGAAATCCAGCGCGCGCCAATACATCACGCCTTCATGGCCGGGGCGCCGATTGACGCCGAACCAGACCGCGACATCCTGTTTCTCGACCTCGAACACGATCTCCGCCGCATCGAGCGGCGTGCCGCGCGTCCATCTCCGCACCGTGCGCGTATAGCCGGCCTCTGTCGTGTGCTCCGGCCCGGAGGCGCTGCCGACCAGCAGCGTGTTCTGATCGAGCCAGGAGACCTGCGTCTTCGCCTGCGGAATTACGAAGCCGCCAGCAACGAAACTCTTCGTCGCGATATCGAATTCGCGCACCTCGATCGCATCGGTGCCGTTGAACGACAGGCTGACCAGCGCCCGCGTCTTGTCGGGCGAGCGTGCTGCGCCGGCAAAGGCCCATGACACGCCTTCGGCGGCATTCAGCGCGTCGATGTCGAGCAGCACGTCCCAGTCGGGTGTGTCGGTGCGATAGCTGGCCAGCGTCGTCCGCCGCCACAGGCCGCGCGGATGCTCGGCGTCCTTCCAGAAATTGTAGAGGTGGTCGCCGGACTTGCCGACGAAGGGGATGCGATCGTCGGCATCGAGAATTGTCAGCACCGCGTCGTAATCGCGCTTGTAGCCGTCATCGACCAGAAAGCCATCGGTGCGCGCATTCTGCGCATCGACCCAGCCCACCGCCTGTTCGCCCTCGATCTCCTCGAGCCAGAGATAGGGATCGTTATGGCCGTCGGTCGGGTTTTGCGAAGTCATCAGTCCATCCGTTTTATTGATGCGCAGGTCTCTCAGCCGTCATTGCGAGGAGCGAAGCGACGCGGCAATCCAGTTCTTATCATTGGAAATGGACTGGTTTGCTTCGTCGAATGGGCTCCTCGCAATGACGGCGGAGAATGCGTGTCTCAAAAAAGAAAGCCCGGGTGCCATGGGCAACCCGGACTCTCCGATCGTGCCATCAGCTGGCGGCTAAAATCAGGCCGCCAGTTCCTTGGTCAGGTTCTCGGCGACCTTGTCCAGGAAGCCGGTGGTCGAGAGCCAGCGCTGGTCGGCGCCGACCAGGAGCGCGAGATCCTTGGTCATGAAGCCGGCTTCGACGGTGTCGACGCAGACCTTTTCGAGGGTCTTGGCGAACTTGGCGAGTTCGTCATTGTTGTCGAGCTTGGCGCGGTGGGCGAGGCCCTGGGTCCAGGCGAAGATCGACGCGATGGAGTTGGTCGAGGTTTCCTTGCCCTTCTGGTGCTCGCGATAGTGACGGGTCACCGTGCCGTGGGCGGCTTCGGCTTCCACCACCTGGCCATCGGGCGTCAGCAGCACCGAGGTCATCAAGCCGAGCGAGCCGTAGCCCTGGGCAACCGTGTCGGACTGCACGTCGCCGTCATAGTTCTTACAGGCCCAGACATAGCCGCCCGACCACTTCATCGCAGCCGCCACCATGTCGTCGATCAGGCGGTGCTCATAGGTGAGGCCGGCCGCTTCGAACTTGGTCTTGAACTCGTTGTCGTAGATCTCCTGGAAGATGTCCTTGAAGCGACCGTCATAGACCTTGAGGATCGTGTTCTTGGTCGACAGGTAGACCGGGACCTTGCGGGTGAGGCCGTAATTCATCGAGGCGCGGGCGAAGTCGCGGATCGAGTCGTCGAGATTGTACATGCTGAGCGCCACGCCGGCGCCCGGAGCCTGGAACACTTCGCGCTCGATGGTGGTGCCGTCCTCACCGACGAACTTCATCGTCAGCGTGCCCTTGCCCGGGAACTTGATGTCGGTGGCGCGGTACTGGTCGCCGAAAGCGTGGCGGCCGATGATGATCGGCTTGGTCCAGCCGGGGACCAGGCGCGGCACGTTCGAGCAGATGATCGGCTCGCGGAAGATCACGCCGCCGAGAATGTTGCGGATGGTGCCGTTCGGCGACTTCCACATCTGCTTGAGGTTGAATTCCTTCACGCGGGCTTCGTCGGGGGTGATAGTGGCGCACTTGACGCCGACGCCGTATTTCTTGATCGCGTTGGCGGCATCCACGGTGACCTGGTCGTCGGTCTTGTCGCGGTATTCCATCCCGAGATCGTAATACATCAGGTTGACGTCAAGGAACGGGTTGATCAGCTTGTCCTTGATGTACTGCCAAATGATGCGTGTCATCTCGTCGCCGTCGAGTTCGACGACTGGATTGGCGACCTTGATCTTTGCCATGTGGTTCGGGCCTTTAGCGCGTTGCGGGAAGGGTTCGTGACGCGGCTATAGCACCCGCCATGGCCGGGTGAAAGCGCAGGCGCTATGCAGTTTCCGTCCAAAATTCATGCCGGAATGCAATGTCTTGCGCTTCCCGCGATCCCGTCATAATCCCCGCTGCGGCGGTTTTGCGCAGGCCATCGAAAAAGCCCTCAAAGTTCCGCCCAAGTTCCTCATTTCATTCGAGAAAAGAAGTCCCCCTTATGTCCGGCTCCGGCACCGATCGCAGCAAGACCATGAGCGATCTCATCGGTCCCGTCGTCATTCTGGTCGAGCCGCAGCTCGGCGAGAATATCGGCACCGCCGCCCGCGCCATGGGAAACTTCGGCCTGACCCGCCTGCGCCTGGTCAAGCCGCGCGACGGCTGGCCCAATGTCCATGCCCAGCGCGCCGCCTCCGGCGCCGACCATGTCCTCAATGCCGTCGAAATCTTCGACACCGTGGAAGAGGCCGTCGCCGACTGCACGCTCCTCTACGCCACCACCGCCCGCGCCCATGACCAGGCCAAGCCGGTGATGGCCCCAGACGCCGCCGCCGCCGAGACCATCGCCCATATCAAGACCGGCGCCACCGCCGGCATCCTGTTCGGCCGCGAGCGCTATGGCCTGCAGAACGAGGAGGTGGCGCTGGCCAACCGGATCATGACCTTCCCGGTCAATCCCGGCTTCTCCTCGCTGAACCTCGCCCAGGCGGTGCTGCTCTGCGGCTATGAATGGTTCAAGCAGGCGACATCCAACGCGCTGCCTTACGCCATGCCCGAGCGCTCCGAGCGCGCCTCGCAGCACCAGATGGGCACCTTCTTCGACAATCTGGTCGCCGAACTCGACAAGGTGGAATTCCTCCGCCCGCCGGAAAAGCGCGACACCATGCTGGTGAACCTGCGCAACATCTTTACCCGCATGGAGCCGTCCAAGCAGGACATGCACACGCTGCACGGCGTGGTGATGGCCATTGCCGAGGGCCGCAAGGGCCCGGCCAAGGGCGGCGTGCTCGATGGCGAACAGGCCACGCGACTGCGCGCGCTCTTGGCCGAACACGGCCGCGGCGCCAAGGAGCACGAGAGCGGCACTGTCCGCGGCCTCGCGCGCATGCTCCGCCGCAACCCCACCGATGCCGAGCGGATTTTGTGGGAGCACCTGCGCGCCGACCGCCGCTTTGCCGGCACCTTCAAGCGCCAGACCCCGGTGGGCCGCCACATCCCGGATTTTGTCAGTTTCCCGGAGCGCATCGCGGTCGAGCTGGTGAATCCGGAGGAGACCGAGGTGATCGTCGCCGACCGCGCGTCCCGCCAGACCTGGCTGGAAGAACGCGGCTATCGCGTGCTGGCGATCCGTGCGGATGACGTGACATCAGACATCGCGCCGGAGCTGGACCGGCTGGCGGCGCTGCTGGACAGCGGGATGCCGGGGCAGGGCTGATCGGGAACCGGGTGGCGGTCCGGCCTCCGGCCTAGCTAGCCGTCATTGCGAGGAGCCTCTTGGCGACGAAGCAATCCAGTTCTTTCTTCGTGTGACTCTGGATTGCTTCGTCGCTACGCTTCTCGCAATGACGAAAGTATAGGGAGCCGCCCCATGCCCATCTCCGCCGCCGAGAAGCACGCAAACTTCCGAAAGCTCCACGCCGCCGGCTGTTTCGTCCTCCCCAATCCGTGGGATGTCGGCTCGGCCCGCTATCTCGCTTATCTCGGCTTCAAGGCGCTGGCCTCCACCTCGGCCGGCTATGCCTGGTCCACCGGCCGGCCCGACAACAAGGTCACGGCCGACGACGTCATCGACCATCTCGCAACACTCTCCGCCGCCACCGACCTGCCGGTGAATGCCGATTTCGAGAACGGCTTTGCCGATGACCCCGCAGGCGTCGCCGCCAACGTGGCGCGCGCGGCGCGGAGCGGCATCTCGGGCCTGTCCATCGAGAACTCCACCGGCCGCGCCGACCAGCCGCTCTATGACGACGTGCTGGCGGTGGAGCGCATCAAGGCCGCCCGCGCCGCCATCGATGGGGTCGATCCCGCCATCGTGCTGGTGGCGCGCTGCGAAGGATTTTTGCATGGCGAGCGCGACCTGAAGAAGACCACCGCGCGGCTCATCGCCTTTGCCGAGGCCGGCGCCGATTGCCTCTATGCGCCCGGCGTAGCCTCCGACGAGGAGATCACCACGCTGGTGAAAGCGCTGGGCGGCAAGCCGCTCAATGTGCTCACCATCAAGCCGACCATGACGGTGCAGCATCTGGAATCCCTGGGCGTCCGCCGCATCAGCGTCGGCGGCGCACTGGCCCGCATGGCCTGGGCCGGCTTCATGCAGGCCGCGCAGGAGATCGCCGGGCAGGGGACGTTTACGAGCTTTGCGAACGGGGCGAAGGGCGGGGAGTTGAATAAGTTGTTTGGGAGCTGAGTGACCAAAGAGCTCACTAACAAGTTCAATGCTGCCGTAACGTCGCAAGTACGAGCTGTAGGGAGCAATGCGACATTGCCTATCGCAACGGAGTGTATCCTCAGTGTAGGGAGAGAGCCGGCAAATTGGTTGGGGAGAGAGCAATGGAATTCGAAGTTGGTGGCTCGTACACTCGAAAGAGCATTCAGGACCAGTTAGGTGTTCCGCAAGATAAGCGGGGTGGCGATTGGCTGACGGGGTACACCAAATTTAACGACGAGGTATTTGTCTTCTGCAACGTAGGTAGTGCTGGGCGGACCGGGCATGACTATCCCAATCATTGGGTTGGCGAAGAGCTAGTCTGGTCCGCTAAGACGCGCTCTCAGGTTGAGCAGCCTCTTATGAAGCTGATGGCGTCAAGTGATGCGCGAGTGCATGTATTCTTCCGTGAGGCGGATCGAGCGCCTTTCGAGTACGCCGGTCTTGCGAAAGCGGTAGATGTTAGGCCTACAACTCCGGTAGTTTTTCGCTGGTCGTTTGATGCCGTTGCGCCAGGGAAGATCATAAAACCCAACGGGTACCTAACTAGTGACGCAGTGAGCGAGCAGCTCGAGCAAGCGGGGTTTGCAATAGAACGGCGCGGAGTGAAGGTGTGGCGTGCGTCCCGTGGAGAGCTTGTGCTCTACGTGAAGCGCGACAGTGGGAGATGCGTTCTTGTCATCGGTCCTAACTTTGAGGGCACTCTTACAAGGTTGAAGACACTTGACGGAGTGGAGCGACGCAATCGAGCCTTCTTCTATCATAATTCAACGATGCGTTCGTTTCCGCAGCGCTTGAACACGGGTAGAGCTCCAATCCCCTATGGTTTTGATTTTGATTTTAGATCCGTGAGGGCTTTGAAGAAGTTTCTCGCGGAGCTTGAGGCCCTTCCGATCGTTCCGGGCGGCGATGATCGGGTGCTTGATACTATGAACGTTGACCCTTTGACTGAGAGCGAGGGGATGCGCGCGTATCGACTCGGGCAACAACGTTTCAGAGCAAATCTTTTGGAAAGGTGGAATGGGCGCTGTGCGTTCACGGGGATAGCCATCAACGAGCTTCTTCGAGCTTCGCACATCAAGTCATGGTCGGTCAGCACGCCCAAGGAACGGTTGGACCCGTACAACGGTTTGTTACTTGTTGTTCATATCGACGGGTTGTTCGACCAAGGTTTTATTTCGTTTGATAGAGATGGGAAGGTTCTCGTGTCCAAAGAGTTGTCCGCCTCCGATCTGAAATGTTTTGGCCTTGACGCTGAAGCGCGGATCGTTGGGTTGTCAAACGATCATCAGGCCTATTTAGGCTATCACCGCGAACTCTATGGTTATGCAGGGTGATAGCTTTTGGCGTGCGGTGTATGTCTCGCATGCGTTTCAGACGAACTGGCCGTGCAGCTCCGCGCTGCGGTATCAGCGGCTCACTGGCCCGCATGGCCTGGGCCGGTTTTATGCAAGCCGTGCAGGAGATCGCCGAGAATGAGGGGTGGGCCCGACCTCTTGGCGCTTCTGTCGTTTTAGCTGTTAGGGAACTTCATAGGCTCACCCCGCACTACTGCGGTGCCATCGGGCAGCCAATCCGGTCAAGCTCATCACTTGCATCCATCATCAGAAATACTAAGTCGGCAGGCGAAAAAGCACCTCTCGGCCCAATGATCTGGGTGCCGTGGTGACCGAAATCATAGCTCAGATGGTGCCACAAGGCTGTCCGTTTTGGATCGTGGGTGAAATGAAGCGCTCCGCCGTGGGAGATTGCGTTTCGAACTAGACGGGCAAAATAGAATACATCCGGCCAGTTCGATTGCTTTCCATAAGCGCTTTCTACCCAAGGCCTGTATCGCTCGTAAAAATCCACGAAAATTGGCGAGATCGGTAGCCACAGGACATTGTTGAAACCGCGCGTGAAGGCGGTCTCCTGAGACATATCCCCAGACCGTCGCCTGTCCAAAATGTGAAGTGTGCGTGCTTCGGCACCTTCCTCGCGAAATGCTGCCGCCATTACTCCGTCAGCCGGTATGTCCAGGCAAAGCGGAAAGGCCTCAGAGTCGACGCTGATTTCGATGTCGCCATTTCCAGGATGACGGGGACGCGCGAACGCGAAAGCTGCAAAAGCTAGCGCGACGCTTAGCAACACGTACTGATCGATGTGTCCAAAAAGTCGATCCTGACCCTTGCTAAAAGTGACGTCGCCGCGCTTTAGCGTCATGAACTCCCCTCATTGGTGGTCGAGGCGTCCCACTGGCTCGCCATGTCTCTGTGCTAACTATACATGGAGCAGGCTCAAAGATATCGTTCATCTAAGGCTAAGGGAGATCCACTTTGAGTAATATCGGCTTTGTCACCGGCGAGATCGAGAAATTTCTGCGAAGCAAAGCAGCTGAGGTTCTGTGTGTTACCGGTGATTGGGGTGTCGGAAAGACCTTCACCTGGAACAGGCTTCTCAAGGAGGCCGCTGATCTTGGCGAGATCGGCCGAACTAAATATTCGTACGTATCGCTATTCGGACTGAATTCCTTGGCCGAGGTGAAGTCGGCGATCGCTGAAAATACTCAAATAATGAGCTCTGAGAAGCTGCAGCCGGTTGCTGAGTTCGCAAATATTGTGATCAGCTCCATCAAGCATCTAAAAGGTTTTGTATCAGTAATTCCGTACGTTGGCAAAGGACTGTCCGAGTCTGCCAGCCTGCTCTTTGCATCGATCGTCAACAATCAGATAGTTTGTATAGATGATCTAGATCGTCGTGGGGCGGGTATCCGCGTCGACGACATTCTCGGATTGGTTACCTCACTCCGAGATGAGCGCAACTGCAACGTGCTGCTTCTATTAAACGAGGAGAAGCTGGCTGATAAGGAAATCTTCGATCGTCATTTCGAGAAAGCGATTGATAGCCGGCTGGTATTCGCGCCTTCGGCGCAAGATGCGGTCGAGCATGGCATCTCAAGCAATGATGATATTGGGAACGAGATTGCAAAAAATTCTATCCGATTGGGCATCTCGAATATTCGGGTTGTCCGGAAGATTGAACGCCTCGTTCGCACGGTGCAGCCCCACGTGGCAGATCGATCCGAGGCAGTAAGGCGGCAAACCATCCATACACTAGTGATCCTCGGTTGGGCCAAATTCCAGCCAGATCTCGCTCCGTCGTTTGAATTTCTATCCGAGCCTTCGATTGTGCGAATTATGAACGCGAAGGATGAGCCGATGACGGACCAAGAGGTTGCTTGGACCGCCGTTACCGACGGATACGATTTCGGTCATATGGATGACTATGACAACAAACTACTGCAGTTTGTGAAAGTTGGCATGCTTGATCCGGTAGCCATTCGCGAAGCGGCTAGCTTGCAGGATGCGGAGTTCGCGAAGCAGGAAGCGAATCGAGAAGTGGAGAAAGGTTTCGCACCGTTCCACGGATCGTTCGCCAACAACGCCGATGAGGTTACGAAGAGCATTCGCAGTGCACTGGAGAAAAATTTCAAGTATGTGAACCTCCCGACGCTACATGCGGCGGTACAGATGCTGAAATCGATCGGCCGGAGTGATGATGCGCTGGCACTCCTGAAGTTCTACGAAGATAACCAAGATGATCCGGAATTCTGGGAGCCGGAGCACGATCCATTTGGTCGCCCCATCGAGGACGAAGATGTCAGATCTGCAATTGCGAAGTGCAAGCGAGAGAAAATCGACGACTTCGATCTCGAGCGCGATATGCGTGCTGCCGCTAAGAGCTACAATAGTGAGTTAATCTCTAAGATTGCTAGTCGAATAACTGCCGCAGACGTCAAAGCGCTCATCAGCGCACGAGCGGATGCCGACATGAGATTGGTAATCTATGCCGGGCTTGAGTATCAGAAGATCGGAAATGCGTCGGACGATATGAAGCAGATTGTAGCGGCCACTAAAGAAGCCATTCGGCTCCTTAGTCTAGAGAGCCCACTGAATGCAACGCGTGCGCTGAAATTTGGAGTTGCGCTCGAAAGCGCTGGGTAATGCTTGATTTTTCTTGTGTTGCCAGCCGTCAAACGTCGATGAAGTGAAAAATAGTTGTGAAGGCTAAAGGCGGTTCGATGGAGCGCTGCATGTAAGTCAGCATCATGTTTGCCCTACCGCCTCCTTCTCCTCCCTCTCGGCTTCAACGCCGGATGATCCTCCGGCGGCGTGTGCGCGTCTTCCAGCAGCGCCATCGCTTCCTCGGGGATGTGCTCGATATTGACGCCGCCCCAGCGCAGGTCCTTCAGCGCCTTCACGATCGCGGCGTCGCGGTCGAGCCAGTCCTGGCCGCTGCGTCCGGATCACGCTGCGGTTTGCGAATCCGCCATTCGACGACGAGGCCCGCGTCCATCGCAAGCACCGTCAGCGCATCGAGGCTGAACTCGTCGATTCGCCCGCGCAGAAGATCGGTCATGCGCGGCTGTGTCACGCCAAGGCGTTTTGCGGCTGCGGTTTGTGTCAATTGCCAGCCCTCCACGGCGTCGCGGATGGCAATCATCAGATCGGAGCGCGCCTTCATATTGGCGGCTTCTGCCGGCGAATGTTCGAGGGCGTCCCAGACGCACGCGAAGCGCGCTTCGGTCATCGTCTTGTCCTTTGCATCAAGTCCCTGAACCTGCAGGTGGCGAGATTTGTCGGGGCAGTTGTCAAGGAATGCTTGACGACTGCTGTGAGCCATCGCCCGCCGCTACTTCCTTCGTCTCCGTCCCCTCGGCTTTAGCGCCGGATCGTCTCGCTCCGGCGGTGTGTGCGCATCCTCCAGCAGGGCCATCGCTTCCTCGGGGATGCGGTCGATATCCACGCCGCCGCGGCGCATCTCCTTCAGCGCTTTAGCGATTGCCGTATCGCGATCGACCCATTCATGGCCGGACCCCGCCGGTGAACCCGGATGGCGCCGCCCGCGCGGGCGGGGCATATATTCCAGCCGCGCCATTCTCATCACCTGGATGGTCGCGATCAGCCGGTCGAGATCGACCGTGGCGCTGCCTGATAATTCATCAGTATATCGCTCGGCCAGCGCATGAAGGCTGTGGCCGAGCCTTCGCAGCTTCAGCCTGTGGCGGGCGGGGGCGGTTCGTCGCGTGTCCGGGCTACGCGGGGCGAATGGCGAACGTTGCCAACCGCCGTCACGTGCCCACACCGAGATGGTGCCGCTGTTCACACCGGTCTTGGCCGCGATCTGATGATGGGACAACGTCGTCTCCTCGATCAGGCGCCGCACCGCGGCGACCGTGGCATTGGTATGCAGCCGCTTGCAGCGGGGCGGACGCTTGCCCGGAATATGCGGTGGTCCGTCCATCGCTGGATCGCCTGCCAAGGCCGCCTCCTTAAAGGCGTCGATTAGACGGAAATTGAACGGGCGATACGGATAAGGCATCTGCTTGTCTCCGTTTCATGCAAGCGCATGTCTGCTGATGGCTTGACGCGATCCAACTGCGGATATGTGTGCCCGCGAGCGCGACGCCATGCTCATATCGACCTTGCCCGAGGCACGCGCTTCGGAAGCTTGTGCCCCTCCGCCACCATGGCCATGGCTTGCTCGGGAATGTGGTCGATCTCTGCGCTGCCGCGTCGGAGTTTGGCCAGCGCCTGACGGATCCTGCGCTCGCGGTCGGCCCATTCCTCGCCGGTGCGCGGCCGCGTGTCCGGCCGGCTGCGCGGGCAGCGATTGCCCAAAGCGTCCGGTCGAATTGTTTTCACCGTCCGCAAAGCCTGGATCAGCCGTTCGCAATCGATGGCGGGATCGTTCCACAGTTCGACGACGCAGCGTTCGGCCAGCGCGTGCAGCTTTATGGCCAGCATGCGGAGCTGCCGCCGGCGACCAGCGCGGGCGGCAGGCACCGTGTCGTTGGCCGGTGGCGCATAAGGGTGACGCTGCCAACCGTACTTCAGCGCCCAGCGCGCGAGAGTGTGCCGGCCGACATCAATCTGCGTCGCGATCTGCCTGCAGCTCAACGTGGTCTGCTCGATCAGGCGGCGCGCCTCCAGTACCGTGGCATGGGTGTGCCGCCGCCCGTAACGCGCTGGATCGCCGGCATTGGGGGAGAGCGTGCTGTCCGCATGATCCGTCAGACGCAGCGCAGACTCCGCGGATGCATCAACGTCGTTGGTGAACTGGGAGGTGAAGCGCTGTACCATAAAAGGGACTATATGCCTAATCGCGGAGGTTGCAAGAGGCTGATTGGCCGCACTGCAGCAACGAATTTACGCGACGCCTGCGGATGAAACCGCAGCACGCAGTGTTTCCATCAGACCAACAACAACAGGGGGAAACACATGCGTTCACTGACAATCGCGGCCGTCATGGCCACCGGCATCGGCTTTGCGTTGCCGGCCGCGGCGCAGGCGCCGCAGACCGAGAAGAACATCTCCATGGGCCTCGCCATGGCGATCATCCAGGGCACGCTCGAGCAATGCACCAAGGATGGCTACAAGGTCTCCATCACCATCGTCGACAAGGCCGGCAATGTCGCGGCGCAGCTGCGCGGCGACGGCACCAATCCGCATACGATGGAGTTCAGTCGCCTCAAGGCCTACACCTCGCGCACCCGCGGCCAGACCTCGCTGGACTTCATGAAGCTCGTGGCCGATCCGGCCAATGCCTATCTGCGCCAGATCCCGAACACCGTGGCGGTGGGCGGCGGCGTGCCGATCAAGGCGGGCAATGAAGTGATCGGCGCGATTGGCGTGTCGGGCGCGCCGGGCGGCGAGAAGGATGAGGTGTGTGCCGTGGCGGGGATCGCGAAGGTGGAGGCGGCGCTGAAGTAGCACTCCGTCATTGCGAGGTCGGGAAAAGCCAAAGGCTTTTCCCTGAGCGAAGCGACGAAGCAATCCAGTCTGTCTTCGTGGGGCTCTGGATTGCTTCGTCACAAGGGCTCCTCGCAATGACGACTAATTCCGTCCCCGTGGTACGTCGATCCCCAGCGCCTTCATCCGCGACGACAGCGTCGTCGGCCGCATGTCCAGCAGCTCCGCTGCGCCGCCGGGGCCGAAGATTTTTCCGGATGTCGCGCTCAGCGCCGCGAGGATGTTGCTGCGCTCGTGATCGCGCAGCTCACTGGTCGTCATCACCGCCGGCCGCGTTTCGGTTTTCGCGCGCGGGCCGGTGGCCGCTTGCGGGCCGGTGCTGTCGGGCAGGTCGATGCGCAGGCGGCCGTTCTGCGCGAGGATCACCGCGCGCTCGATCACGTTCTGCAATTCGCGCACATTGCCCGGCCAGTCATAGCGCGACAGTTTTCGCGCATCGCCTTCGGAGAGGCGCAGGTCCGAATTCAGTTTCTCGCTGAGCAAAAAGTGTTGGGCGAGTAGCGGAATGTCCTCGCGGCGATCGCGCAGCGGCACGGATTCCACGGGAAACACGTTGAGCCGGAAATACAGGTCCTCGCGAAAACGTCCGCGCTGCACCTCCGCCTTGAGGTTGCGATTGGTCGCGGCGATGACGCGGACATCGACATCCCGCGTGCGTTCCTCGCCGACGCGCTCAAAGTTGCCTTCCTGCAGCACGCGCAGCAGTTTGCCCTGCAGCTCCAGCGGGATTTCGCCGACCTCGTCGAGAAACAGCGTGCCGCCGTCGGCAAGCTCGAACCTGCCGATGCGGTCGCGCACTGCGCCTGTGAAGGCGCCGCGCACATGGCCGAAGAATTCGCTCTCAAACAGTTCGCGCGGGATGGCGGCGCAATTGACGCGGATCAGCGGACGGTCGCGACGGCTGGAGGCTTCGTGGATGGCGCGGGCGATCAACTCCTTGCCGGTGCCGCTCTCACCGGTGATCAGCACGGCCGCGGCGGTCGGCGCGACGAGCTTCACCTGCCGCAGCGTCTGCTGGATCGCGGCGGACTGCCCGATGATGCCGCGCGGATTCGTCTCGATGCGGATTTCCTCTTGCAGATAGGCGTTTTCGAGTTCGAGACGTTCACGCAGGCGATCGACCTCGGTGAGCGCCGCATGCAGTTTCTCATCCGCCTCGCGGCGCTGGCTGACATCGCGAAACACAATCACGGCGCCGACCACCATGTGGCGGTCGCGGATCGGCGTCGATGTGTATTCCACCCAGACCGGCGAGCCGTCCTTGCGCCAGAACACTTCATTGTCGATCTTGTGCACGGCGCCGTCGCGAAACGCCGCATAGATCGGGCAGTCGTGATCGGGATAGTGGCTGCCATCGGCGTGGCTGTGATGCATGATGGCGTGGATCTCGCGGCCGACGAGTTCATCCGCGGTCCAGCCCAGCATGCGCTCGGCGGCGGGATTGACGAAGGTCGCCTTGCCCTCGGCATTGACGCCATAGATGCCTTCGCCGGCAGCGTTGAGGATGAGTTTGTTCTCGCGCTCGATATCCTGAAACACGCGCTCGACGCGGCTCCATGCAGCGATGCCGCCATGCATGTAGTCTTCGGCGTCGGCATCGACGTGACGACGCCGACGCTCTTCGAGATCGCTCATGGTGAGCGTGACCAGCTGGCGCTCGCCGACCTCCAGCACCGCGCCGGCATATTCGAGCTGCAGCGCCTGGCCCGTCGCATGGCGCGGCGTCAGCGTGCGGGTGAAGTAGCTGCCCTTGGCGAGCACGGCCTGGGTGAACACGATGAGAGCCGGGAGCTGCCCCGCATGCAGCGCGCTGATCTTGATCTCGCGCAGGGTCATGCGGTCATAGCCGAGCAGCGCGCAGGCTTTGAGATTGCCGTCGATGATCGCATCCGTGTGCGGATCGAGCAGCAGAGTCGGCTCGATGGCGTAATCGAAGGCGATCAGGCGCAGATCGGGCTCGCGCGCCGCGGTTTCCATGGCGGACTCCGAGATTTCGTAATCGGACTACGAAATCTCGTGTAGCACGAAATCTCGTGATTTCCAACGAAACGGAGAAATGCCTGCGGCACTTGGACTTCTCGGGCCTGCCTCGGCTGGCACACTCCTTGAATACCCTCGGGAGCATCACCGGAGGAGTCACAATGTCCACATTCGACAATCCGTTCGACCCCAACCGCCGCCTTGGCGCCTGCAGCTGCGGGCAGCACGAAAGCGAAGCAATTCATGCGGCTTCCTTGCGGCTTCAGTGCGACATCCCGGAGGCAGCCGACAAGCGCTACGAGGGCGTCGTCGCCTCGGCGGTGATGCGTCAGGTCTTCCCGCAACAGGCCACGCGGCGTGCATTCCTGCAGTCGGTCGGTGCCTCGGGCGCGCTGGCGGCTTTGTCGCAATTCTTTCCCATCAAGCTAGCCACCGAAGTGTTCGCGCAAGGCGCCGGCAAACTGGAAAAGACCGAACTCAAGGTCGGCTTCATTCCCATCACCTGCGCCACGCCGATCATCATGGCGGATCCGCTCGGCTTCTATCAAAAGCAGGGGCTGAAGGTGGAGGTGGTGAAGACCGCCGGCTGGGCCGTCATTCGCGACAAGACTATCAACAAGGAATATGACGCAGCCCATATGCTGGCGCCGATGCCGATCGCGATTTCACTCGGGCTCGGCTCGCAGCCGATTCCGTTCACCGTGCCGGCGATCGAGAACATCAACGGGCAGGGCATTACCCTTGCCATGAAGCACAAGGACAAGCGCGATCCCAAGGACTGGAAGGGATTCAAGATCGCCGTTCCGTTCGACTATTCGATGCACAATTATCTGCTGCGCTACTATCTCGCCGAACACGGCATCGATCCCGATGCGGATATCCAGATCCGCTCGGTGCCGCCGCCGGAAATGGTCGCCAATCTGCGCGCCGACAATATCGATGGCTTCCTCGCGCCCGATAATATCTGCCAGCGCGCGATATATGACGGCGTCGGCTTCATGCACATCCTGTCGAAGGAAATCTGGGACGGGCATCCCTGCTGCTCGTTTGCAGCGTCGCGCGAGTTCATCACCACTGCGCCGAATTCCTTTGCCGCGCTGACGCGCGCGATCGTCGATGCGACGGCCTATGCGTCGAAGGCGGAGAACCGCAAGTCGATCGCGGAGGCGATTGCGCCGGCTGCCTATCTCAATGCACCGCCGGTGGTGCTGGAGCAGGTGCTCACCGGCACTTATGCAGATGGGCTCGGCGGCATCAAGCAGGATCCGAAGCGCGTCGATTTCGATCCGTTCCCCTGGCAGAGTTTTGCGGTGTGGATGATGACCCAGATGAAGCGCTGGGGGCAGATCAAGGGCGATGTCGATTACAAGGCCGTGGCCGAGCAGGTCTATCTCGCGACGGACACCGGCAAGGTGATGAAGGAGATGGGCCTGACGCCGCCGGCGACGAGCTACAAATCGTTCAGCGTGATGGGGAAGGCGTTCGATCCGACCAAGCCGGATGACTATGTGGCGAGCTTCAAGATCAAGAAGGCGAGCTGATGAACTCCGCTGTCGTCCCGGCGAAAGCCGGGACCCATAACCTCCGAGTTGGTGTGGCGGCATGTCAGTGAGGCCGGTGTTTCATCTGAGAGTTCGGTGTCTATGGATCCCGGCGTTCGCCGGGATGACAGGGGAGTGTGAGGTGGTCTTGAGAGAACAAACTAAATGACAAAATCCCTTCGTTTTCGCGCCGCCGTGGTGTCCATCGGACTGTTCCTTGCTTTCCTCACCGCCTGGCATCTCGCCACGCGGCAGACCGCTGCGACCACCACCATGTCGCCGGAATACGCCAAGCTCATGGGCATCACCGTCACCCAAGGCAAATCCGCCATGCCGGGGCCGCTCGATGTCGGCGCAAAACTGTTCGAGCATCTGAAGCGGCCATTCTACGACAACGGGCCAAATGACAAGGGCCTCGGCATCCAGCTCGCTTATTCTATCGGCCGCGTCGGGCTCGGCTATCTCATCGCCGTGCTCGTCGCGATCCCGCTCGGCTTTCTCATCGGCATGTCGCCGCTGATGAACAAGGCGCTCGATCCCTTCATCCAGGTGCTGAAGCCGATCTCGCCGCTCGCATGGATGCCGCTCGCGCTCTACACGATCAAGGATTCCTCGCTCTCCGCGATCTTCGTGATCTTCATCTGCTCGGTGTGGCCGATGCTGCTCAACACCGCGTTCGGCGTCGCCTCGGTGCGCAAGGAGTGGGTCAATGTCGCGCGCACGCTCGAGGTCGGCACCTTCCGCCGCGCCTTCACGGTAATCCTGCCGGCGGCGGCGCCCACCATTCTCACCGGCATGCGCATCTCCATCGGCATCGCCTGGCTGGTCATCGTCGCCGCGGAGATGCTCGTGGGCGGCACCGGCATCGGTTACTTCGTCTGGAACGAATGGAATAACCTGTCGATCACCAATGTGATCATCGCGATCCTGATGATCGGTCTCGTCGGCATGCTGCTGGATCAGATTCTCGCGCGCTTCACGCGCCTTGTGACCTTTCCGGAGTGAATGCGATGGCTACAAAGTTCATTTCCATCGAAGGCATTGCCAAACGCTATCCGGCGGCGCATGGCGGCACCACGACGATCTTCGAGGATCTCTGGCTGTCGCTGGCGCCCGGCGAATTCGGCTGCATCATCGGCCATTCCGGCTGCGGCAAGACCACGGTGCTCAACATTCTTGCCGGGCTCGATGAGCCCAGTGAGGGCACCGTCATCGTCGATGGCCAGGCCATCTCCGGCACCAGCCTCGATCGCGCGGTGATCTTCCAGTCGCACGCGTTGCTGCCGTGGATGACGGTGATGGGCAACATCGCTTATGCCGTCTCGTCGAAATGGCGCAAATGGGACAAGGCGAAAATACGTGCCCATGCGCAGACTTTTATCGACAAGGTCGGCCTCACAGGCTCCGAGCACAAGCGGCCGTCCGAACTCTCCGGCGGCATGAAGCAGCGCGTCGGCATCGCGCGCGCGCTGTCGATCACGCCAAAGATCATGCTGATGGACGAGCCGTTCTCGGCACTCGACGCACTGACGCGTGGCACGCTGCAGGATGAAGTGCGCCGCGTCACGCTGGAAAGCGGGCAGACGACCTTCATGATCACCCATGACGTCGACGAGGCCATGTATCTCGCCGACAAGATTTTTCTGATGACCAACGGCCCCGGCGCCGTGCTGGCGGAGATCGTCGAGAACCCGCTGCCGAAGGACCGCGCCCGCATCGATCTGCACAAGCACCCGCATTACTACGCGCTGCGTAACCACATCATCGATTTCCTGGTGACGCGCAGCAAGAGCTTTGTCGCCGCCACGCCGGATCACGATCCGCGCAACGTGCCCGTGGTGCGTCCCGAATTCACCGAGACGCCAATGATGCCGTCTCTCCATAGCGCCACGCGCTAACAATCTGCCCGAAGGAGAACCACCATGCTGCGATCCGACCTCACCGAAAAGCTGCTCGACATCAAGCGCGAGAAGGAATGGACCTGGAAATATATCTGCGGGAAGATCGGCGGCTATTCCGACGTGCTGATCGTCGGCGCGATCCTCGGCAACATGAAACTGACCAAGCCGCAGGCGGCGAATGCCGGTGAGTTGTTCGGCCTCTCCAAAGCGGAGACGGCGATGCTCAACGAGATCCCGATGCGCGCCGAGACCATGCAGATGCCGCCGCAGGATCCCCTGATCTATCGCTTCTATGAAATGGTGATGGTGAACGGCCCGGCCTGGAAGATGCTGATCGAGGAAGAATTCGGCGACGGCATCATGTCGGCCATCGATTTCGATTTCGATTTCGAGCGCGTGGCGAACCCGAAGGGCGACCGCGTGAAGATCACGATGTCAGGCAAGTTCCTGCCATACAAATATTACGGCGCCAGCGGCAACGTGCCGGAATATGGCTTCAAGGAGGGGTGAGGCTGTGCCGTAGGGCGGATGAGCGTAGCGTCATCCGCCGCGTTTCGGCCTTGCGTTCGGCCGGCGGATTACGCCTTCGGCTTATCCGCCCTACGGCCCGAGTTTTCTCCCGCTGGCTGCTCCGCTCCTGACTGTATGCATATTTGTTTACGATCGCAAAAGTCACGTAAATGTATATATTGACGTATAAAAATGTACGTCTATATATACATTTACGCAGCTTTCGGTTTGTATGCATGTAGGTTGACAAATGAGCGTCCGGCAGCTCGTTCAGAAGCAATATCAGCGGCTCCTCGATAGCGGCGCTACGCATGAGGTGGCCGAGCTTCCGCCCGAGGGGTGGTTGCGAACCGCGCGGAAATCGCTCGGCATGTCAGGCGCCCAGCTGGCACGGCGAATGGGGGTCACCCGTGCGCGGGTTGCGCAAGCCGAGGCATCGGAAAGCGAGGGCGGCATCACGCTGAAATCCATGCAGGCCACGGCCGAGGCCATGGGCTGTCGCTTCGTCTATGCGGTGCTGCCCGAAGGCAGGGTCGAAGACATGATCCAGGCGCAGGCCCGCAAGAAGGCAACGGCGCTGGTCAATGCTGCCAGCACGCATATGGCATTGGAGAGCCAGGCACTGCCGGATGATCGGATCGTGCAGGAGATCGAGCGGCTCACGCACCAGCTCGCGCGCGACATGCCCGCCGATTTCTGGAACGACATATGAATTCCGCCGACGATCCGGAAGGTGCAACACCGCTGCATCCGGATGAACTCGGAGGGCTCAAGCACAGGCATGTCACCACACGCGTGCAGCTCGACGAACTCGAGCAAGTCAACATCCAGTCGGGAATGGCATGGGCAGCGCGCCAGCGTGGCGATGTTCTGAGGGACGCGTTTGCGGTCACCTTGCACAAGCGCCTGTTCGGCGAGGTCTGGGATTGGGCAGGCAGCTTTCGCACGACGGGAAAGAATATCGGCGTCGATCCTATTCGCATCGGCGTCGAACTACGCATGCTGATGGACGATGCGCGATACTGGGTTGACCACAAAACCTATCCGCCGGTGGAAGCAGCCATCCGCCTGCATCATCGCATGGTGCTGATCCATCCTTTTGCCAATGGCAACGGCCGTCACGCGCGCATCATGGCGGATACGGTGCTGACGCGCGTCTACAAAGTCGCGCCGATTGATTGGGCGGGCGGATATGATCTGCAGCAGATGAACGAGCGGCGCACGGCGTATATCGCGGCGCTGAAGGCGGCGGATCGTGGGGATATGGGGGCGTTGATGGTGTTTGTTGGAGAACAATATACTTTATGATCCATTTGACATGTTGGAGCTTCTGATGGCGTTGCCTCCAGAACATAGAACTCGGCGGATGCAGGATCTGCAGGCGATCCTGGATGCTACTCCTGCGGAGAAGCTATTTGATTTTCCAGTATTGCAGCCGCTGGATCATCAATTAATTGGCTCGTTTATTCAATTGTTCAACTACGTTGACCTAAATCTTCGTAGGTCAATCGAAACGTTCGCACGTGCTAATCTTCTTCAAGGTGAAGCAGCAAAAAAGTATCCGAGAATTCATAGCTCTGCTGTCGCAAGTGCCGTGCAAGACGCGGTAAAGGCGATGGATAGCTCTTCTGAGGATATTTCAGAAGCTCTCCGTATTCTGGAGATTGTGGAGCGGCGGCGCGAGTTGAGGAATTTGCTCGGGCATTGGGCGGCGCGACGGATAGTCGGTCAAGATGCAATCGTGCTCATATCAAAAGATGAGAAGGATGCTATGCGGGTGGGCGGTACCTATCTAGGATCCGGTCGCTGCAAGACCGCTATTCTAGATTTGGCGGACGTGCGCGGTCTCATCGCGAACGAATTGATCCCTTTTGAGAAGTGGTTGGCTTTCAAAACATCAGAGTGGCGCAGGCGTTACGCTGGAGACTAACGCTGTTTTGCTTGCGGTTATGAAAAAACGGAGCTGGCCAATGTTTGCGACAGCAAGACCGATCAAGACGCTGCCATCCGGTCATGCCATATACCCAGCATGACCCTGCCACACCCAAAGCCACTCGATCTCGTCGCCACCGTCCAATGGATCGAACGCCATCTCGATGATGCGCTCAGCGTCGATGTCATCGCCGAGATCGCCGGCCTGTCGTCCTATCATTTCTCACGTCTATTTTCCGCCCGCATGGGGCGGGGCGTGATGGCACATGTGCGGGGGCGGCGGCTGGTGCGCGCGGCGCAGCGGCTTGCTGTCGATCCTGAGTTGCGCCTGATCGATCTGGCAGCCGACTGCGGCTTCGACTCGCAGGAGGCGTTTACGCGCGCGTTCTCCCGCACCTTCGGTGTCGCGCCCGGACGGTTTCGCCGCGGCTTCAATTTCACGCCCATTGAAGGACAATATCCGATGACCATGCCCGAGACCGACGTCACCGTGACGCAACTGCCCGAACCTGCAGTGCTGGACGCCTTCACCGTCGCCGGGTCGCGGCGGCGGTTCGAGGAAGCCACCAAGGCCGAGATTCCGCAGCTGTGGTCGCAGATGCTGGGCGCGCTGCCGTTTCCCGGTCAGGCGCCGGAATGGACGACCTATGGCGTGGTCTGGAATGTCGATCGCGCCGAGGGGCATTTCGATTATCTGGCCGGTGTCGGTGTGAACGAGGGCGCGGCGCTGCCTGCGGGCTTTTCCGCGCTGCGCATTCCAGGCGGGCATTACGCCGTGTTTCGCATCACGCTGAGTGGCGGCCCGGTGCATCTGCAGCTCAAGGGCGCGATGGCGAAAATCTGGGGCGAGCTCGTTCCCGCCGCCGGGTTAAAGGTTGCGGAAGGACCGGATTTCGAGCGCTATGACAGCGAATTCGCGCCAACCGTGAAGGGCGCGGTGATCGACTTCTATCTGCCGGTGGAAGTGTAAAGGGCGCGCGGCGGAAACGCATCGTTTCCATGCTTGCGCTGTTCCTCTCGCCGAAAGCGCCTAGATAGGTCTCAACAGATCCATCCCGAGACCCATTCCATGAAGAAAATCGGTTTTCTCTCCTTCGGCCACTGGACGCCGCAGGCCTCGTCGCAGACGCGCTCTGCCGGTGATGCGCTTTTGCAGTCCATCGATCTCGCCGTCGCTGCCGAAGAGCTTGGCGCCGATGGCGCCTATGTCCGCGTGCATCACTTTGCGCGCCAGCTTGCGGCGCCGTTTCCGCTGCTGGCCGCCATCGGCGCGCGTACGAAAAAGATCGAGATCGGCACCGCCGTGATCGATATGCGCTATGAGAACCCGCTCTATATGGCGGAGGATGCAGGCAGCGCCGATCTGATCAGCGGCGGGCGGCTGCAGCTCGGCATTTCGCGCGGCTCGCCGGAGCAGGTGATCGATGGCTATCGCTATTTCGGCTATGCGCCCGCGGACGGGCAGACCGACGCCGACATGGCGCGCAAGCACACCGAGGTGTTTCTCGATGTGCTGAAGGGCAAGGGTTTTGCACAGCCGAATCCCGCGCCGATGTTTCCGAACCCGCCGGGCCTGCTGCGGCTCGAGCCGCATGCGGAAGGATTGCGCGAGCGCATCTGGTGGGGCGCGTCCACCAATGCCACGGCGGAATGGGCGGCCAAGATGGGCATGAACCTGCAATCATCGACCTTGAAGATCGACGAAAGCGGCAAGCCGTTTCATGTGCAGCAGGCGGAGCAGATCCGGCTCTATCGCGATGCGTGGAAAGCGGCCGGGCATGCGGGGACCCCGCGTGTCTCGGTGAGCCGCAGCATGTTCGCGCTGGTGAACGATCAGGACCGCATGTATTTCGGCCGCGGCGACGATGCCGACAAGGTCGGCATGCTGAGCGCCACCGAGCGCGCGATTTTCGGCCGGAGCTTTGCCGCGGAGCCGGACAAGCTGATCGAGCAGTTGAAGGGCGACGAGGCCATCGCCGAGGCGGACACGCTGCTGCTGACGGTGCCGAACCAGCTCGGCGTCGATTACAATGCGCATGTGATCGAGGCGATCCTGAAGCATGTGGCACCGGGAATGGGATGGCGGTAGACGATCACACGTGACGCATTGGCGCGGTTCCTTGCGCGTGTGTTGATAGGACCGCCGTCGAGAATCGGTATGGTGTGCCTCTGAAATGGAGGACCATCATGACATCTCGGAAATATGCGCTGTCGCTTGCGACGCTTCTGCTGGCATTGGCGGCGCCGGCCGCCGCGCAGGCGCCGGTGCCGTCACCTGCAGTCGCGCCCGCGCGGCCCTATCCTCCGATCGGCGCACCGGCGTTGCGCGAGGGGCATACCCGTGTCACCGCAACGCTCAATATCTTCATCGCCGGGCCGATCGGCGAGGGAGACGAGGCGGAGAAGCTACGCGATCGCGCGCGTCGCATGATCTACGCCACCGCTGCACGGGAATGCGACCTGCTGCGCGAGACGATGGCGCAGGAATGCATCCTGGAGTCGGTGAACAGCAATCTCAATGCGGGCCAGCGCTACCAGACCTCCCAACGTGAGGGCTATACGGTCAGCGGCACGATGATGATGATCGTGAAGCTGAAGTAGGAGTGAGGTTGCGTTTTCCCTCCCTCAAGC
>JAEXYA010000053.1 GCA_023451825.1 Pseudomonadota bacterium | reverse complement strand
CACCGATCACGGCGATGGAGTTGTAGGCGATCATCGCAGCGCTCCTGCCTTCTCCCCGCCTGCGGGGAGAAGGTGGCGACGCGAAGCGGCGACGGATGAGGGGGAGCCTCCGCAGGCTGGGAGCGTGAGGAGAGTCCCCCTCACCCGCCGCGAAGACGCGGCGACCTCTCCCCGCAAGCGGGGAGAGGTTAGCGGAGCGCCATCGTGAGCACCGAAAATCATCTCAATATCCCGCCCGGCTGTTCTTGTGCCCTGCCGGCGCCTTGGCATCGGCATCGAGCAGCCAGCGCGCCCGCGGCGCCGCGTCCATGCCGTCGCTGATGCCGAGCGCCAGCCGCTCCGCGCCGGCCCAGGCGATCATCGCGCCATTGTCGGTGCACAGCGCCGGCGGCGGCAGCAGCAGCACGGTGCCGGCCTTCTTCGCTACGGCTTCGAGCCCGCCCCGAATGGCCTGGTTCGAGGCGACACCACCCGCGGCCACCAGCGCCTGCGGCCGGCCAAAGCGTTCCTCGAAAATCCGCAATCCCACTTTCAGCCGGTCCGCCGTCGAGGCCAGCACCGCGGCCTGAAAACTCGCGCACAGGTCCGCGATGTCCTGCGCCTCCAGCGGTAACAATCGGCTCGCTTCGTTGCGTACGGCGGTCTTCAGCCCGGAGAGCGAAAAATTCGGCTCCGGCCGCCCGACCATCGGCCGCGGAAAATCGAACCGCGCCGGATCGCCCTGCGCCGCCGCGCGCTCCACCTGCGGTCCGCCCGGATAGGGCAGGCCCAGCATTTTTGCGACCTTGTCAAAGGCCTCGCCCATGGCGTCGTCCACCGTGGTGCCAAGCCGCACATACTCGCCGACGCCGAGCACGGCGACGATCTGCGTATGCCCGCCGGAGACCAGGAACAGGCAATAGGGAAATGCCAGCGGCTCGGTCAGCCGCGGCGTCAGCGCATGGGCTTCGAGATGGTTCACCGCAATCAGCGGCGTGCCATGCACCATGGCGATGGCTTTCGCCGTGGTGAGGCCCACGATCACCCCGCCGATCAACCCCGGCCCTGCTGCAGCCGCCACGCCGGAGAGTTCGGCATAGCCGACACCGGCATCGCGCATGGCGCGGTCGATCAGCCCGTCCAGCAGGTCCACATGGGCGCGCGCGGCGATTTCCGGCACCACGCCGCCATAGGGGGCGTGATCGCCGATCTGCGAATGCACGATATTGGAGAGAATGCGACCGCTGCCGTCTGGCCGCCGTTCGATCACGGCGGCTGCGGTCTCGTCGCAGGTCGTCTCGATCCCCAGCACCAGCATCGGGCCGTTGTCGGTCTGGCTTGCGGCGGTCACGCTTGGTCCTTGCATTGTCTCGGAAATATCGGTTTTTGCTGGCTCCGGCCTAGCATTGCGGGGTCGGCAGGCGCAATCATTCCGAACCATGAGCTCTTTCCATGGCCATTCTCGTCACCCGCCCGCAGCCGGACAATGCCCGCACCACCGCCGCCTTGCGCGATCGGGGCTATACCGTCCTCCCGGCGCCGATGCTGCGTTTCGAAAAAGTATTGTTTTCGCTGGATGCGGAGGCTGATTTCGGGGCCGTGATCGTCACGTCGGCCAATGCCCTGCGCGGGCTTGCCGACCAGCCTGCCGCGGCAAAACTGTTCCGTCTCCCCGTCTTCGCCGTGGGCGACCGCACCGCGCAGGCGGCGCAGGATGCGGGGTTTCGCGACGTCGTCTCCGCCGGTGGTGACGCCCATGACCTGCGCGCGCTGCTGACGGCCCGCGCCCAGGCCGTCAAACCGCTGCTCTATCTCGCCGGCGCCGATCTCTCCCGCGACCTCGCCGGCGAATTGGGGACACGCGGTTTTGAAGTGGTCACCCACACCACTTATCGCATGGCGCCGGTGACGGACCTGCCCGATGACGTGATCGCGGCCTTCGCCTCCGGTCAGATCGACGCCGTGCTGCATTATTCCCGCCGCAGTGCCCGGGCCTTCTTCAGGGCCGCCGGCCTTGCCGGTGTCGAGATCTCTGCGCTGGCGATCCCACATTTTGGCCTGTCCGATGCGGTGGCCAGGATCGCCCATGACGCCGGCGCGACAAAAGTCATGGCCGCGGCCACGCCGGATGAAGATGCCTTATTCGCGGCGCTGGCCCGTGCCATCCCGCCAAATGCACGCTAAAAACCTGCGTTAACAGAGAGGCCACCGAATCCCTGTTAAGGGGGCTGGGTGACTCACGAGGGACTGCATCATGGCCGATGACAACGAGACAGGATCGGTTCCCAATGCCGGCCGGCCCAAGCGCCAGCCGCCGACCCTCGAACTCGCCGCCACCAATGTGACGGAACGGCCGAAAGCGGGCGAACAGCCCGCGGCTCCCGCGCCGGATGCGCCATCGCCGGAAGCGCCGCCGCCCGAAATGTCCGACCACGACACATCGCCCTCCGATATGCCGCCTGCGGCAACCGAGGAGCCGGCTGCCGAGGAACCCGCTGCGCCCTCGCGTGAAAAATCCGCGCTGCTGCTGCCGATCGCCGCAGGCGCCGTGGCCGGCGCCGTCGTTGCCGGCGCTGCATGGGTCGCGCTCTCCAGCATGACGGCGGCGGACACGTCCGCGAATGACGCGCTGGCAGCGCGCGTGGCCCAGCTCGAAGCCCGTCCGCTGCCGAAGCCGGACAGCAGCCTCGCCCCCCGCATCGACGGGCTGGAAAAATCCATCGCCGCCCTGCGCGGCGATCTCGCCGCCGCCAGGACGCAATCGGATCGCGAGATCAACGCGCTGAAATCGGCCCTGCGCGCGCCTGCGGCCGTGGTCGATCTCGCGCCGATCACCGAACGCCTGAATGCGATCGAGCGTGCGGCCGGCGATCTGAAATCCTCTGCCGCCGAGCAAAGCGCAAAGCCGGTCGATGATCCCGCCTTGCGCCGCACCGTCGCGGCCTCGCTGCTGGATACATCCGTGCGCCAGAGCGAGCCCTATGCCGCCGCCCTCGCCGCGGTGAAGCCGCTCGCCGCCGATCCCGCTCAGCTCAAGCCGCTCGATGCCTTTGCGACCTCCGGCGTGCCGAGCGATGCCGCGCTGAGCCGTGAACTGCTCGCGCTGCTGCCGAAACTCACGCCCGCGCAAGGCGACGCGCCGTCAGCAAGCACCGGTTTCCTCGATCGCCTGCAGGCCGGTGCCGCAAAGCTCGTGCGCATCGAGCGCACGGATGCCGCCGGCAGCGGCAGTCACAGCATCATCGCCCGTGCTACCGCCGCCGCGCGCAGCAACGATGTCGTCGCCGCCAAGCGCGAATTGCTGACGCTGACGCCCGCGGATCGCACAGCCGTGCAGCCCTGGCTGGACAAACTCGCCGCGCGCGATGCGGCGCTGGCCGCCTCCCGTCAATTCGCAGCCGACGCCATGGCGGCGCTCTCCAAACCAGCGCCGTGAGTGTTCAATGATCCGCATCGTTGCCTTCCTCATCCTCATCGCGCTTCTCGCCTTCGGCGCCGCATGGGTCGCCGACCAAACCGGCGATGTCGTCCTCTCCTGGGGCGGCTGGACGCTCTCGACTTCGCTGCCGGTGTTCGTCCTGGTGCTCGGCCTCGTCATCGTCGCCGGCATGCTGCTGGTGTGGCTGATTGTCAGCGTCTGGCGCGCGCCGGCGCGCTATCGCCGCCACCGCCGCAACAAGCGCCAGGCCCGTGGCCGCCATGCCATCACGCAAGGCCTGCTCGCCATCGGCCAGGGCGATGGTGCCGTCGCCAAACGCCATGCCGGCGTGGCGAAGCGCCTGTCGTCGGATGATCCGCTCGCGCTGCTGTTGCATGCGCAATCTGCCCAGCTCGACGGCGACCGCGCCGGCGCCCATCGCGCGTTCCAGGCGATGGCGGAGCGGCAGGACACCCGTCTGCTCGGCCTGCGCGGGTTGTTCATCGAGGCCCAGCGCAGCGACGATCCGCACAGCGCCGTGGCGCTGGCCGAGGAAGCCCTCAAGCTCGCGCCGAATTCCACCTGGGCCGCGCAGGCCGTGCTCGGCTTCCGTTGCGCCCAGTCGGACTGGACCGGCGCGCTGAAAATCCTCGATGCCAATCTGTCGTCCGGCCTGATCGACCGCGCCGCCTATCGCCGCCAGCGCGGCGTGTTGCTCACGGCGCGTGCGCTCGATGCCGAGACCAAGGATCGCGATCTCTCCCGCGACAGCGCCATGGAAGCGATCCGCCTGGCGCCGACGCTGATCCCGGCCGCCGTGCTGGCCGCGCGTTTCCAGAGCGAGGCGCATCAGATCCGCCGCGCCATGAAGATCATCGAGGCCGCGTGGCTGGCGCAGCCGCATCCCGATCTCGCCGACGCCTATGCCCATGTGAAACTTGGCGATTCCGCCCGCCAGCGTCTGGTCCGCGTCGAGACACTGGCCGCAAAAGTGTCCGGCCATGTAGAGGGCGCCCTCGCCATCGCCCGCGCCGCCATCGATGCCGCCGAATTCGCCAAGGCCCGCGCCGCCCTCGCGCCCTTCATCGCGGAGCCGACCCAGCGCGTCGCCATGCTGATGGCCGAACTGGAGCGCACCGAGAACGGCGACAGCGGCCGTGCCCGTGCCTGGACGCTGCGCGCCGTCCGCGCCCGGCATGATCCGGTGTGGACCGCGGATGGCTATGTCTCGGAGCGCTGGCGTCCGGTGTCCCCGGTGACCGGCCGCATCGATGCCTTCCAGTGGCAGGAACCGCTGGCGGCGCTGCCATCGAGCGATGCCGATCCCTTGGCCTCCCTCGAAGCTGAAATCCTGCGCGAAACGGTGCTGGCGCCACCGATGCCGCATCCAGTGGTTCGGCCATTGGCCGAGCCTGTCCCGGCCACGCCCATCACCGAAAAGCCGCCAGAACCCATTTTGACGCCCTCGGTGCCGGCCGAGCCCGATCCGGAACCGGTGATCGAGGCTCCACCCGCTGACGTTCCTTCGCCGCCCAAGCCCGAGCCGGCTCCTGTCCCGCTGTTCCGCGAGCGCGCCGATCTCGCCAAGGGCGCCAAGCCCGCGGTGCCGATTCCGGCCGTCATCCCCATCACCCGCGCCCCGGATGATCCGGGCGTCGATGAGGAAGATCCCTATCGCGATGAATTCGCCGAATTGAACAGCGGCCAGCAGCAAGGTGGCTGGCGCGGTTTCATGCGCCGCTGGGGCGGCTGAATGATCTTACCCTCTCCCGCTTGCGGGGGAGGGTGGCGCGTAGCGCCGGGTGGGGGTGCCTCCACGAGCTCTGTCACCTGTGGGCCCCCACCCGGCTTCGCTCTGCAAGCTTCGCCGCGGCACAGCCCCAACCTTCCCCCGCAAGCGGGAGAGCGAGTAGAAACGAGGCCAGTCCGGCACCAGTCTCACCTTGCAAAACCGGCATACCGGCGATATCAGAAGCGCCAGCGCGACCGGCTTCGCCGCCGAATCGCGGTTTGGTTCGCCGCAATAGCTCAGTTGGTAGAGCACGTCATTCGTAATGACGGGGTCACAGGTTCGAGTCCTGTTTGCGGCACCAGTTTTTCCTCACAAGATTTGACGATTACCGCAGCCTCTGCCGGTCCACGAGGATTTGGTGGATCTGGATGCGTTCGGGCAATTCGATCAGGAATTCGGCGTCGCGGTCGAGGTGATGCACCTTGGTCGGCTCGCCTTTGGTGAAGGCGGTCATCGACGGCAGATCGGTCCAGTAGGAAATCGTCGTGAACCAGCTCTCGCCATCGCGGTCTTCGCGAAACAGCTGCACGCCGAGCGCCGTCTTCTCCAGCGGCGGGATGCCTTCGGTGCGGATGTAGCGTTCGTAGTCATCGGCAACCTCAGGCCGGGTGCGGCCCCGCCAGATACGGGCGATCGTCGGAGTGGTTGGCACGATGGCTGCTCCTCTCGCATCACGCGGGACGATGATTGTCCGATCCCCTCAATGCCGATCGAGTTCTTTGGGTTCCGTATCAGGGTGCCGTTCATAGGGGTGTCATGAGGCGGATCCCGGGCCGTTGCGACATGTCTGTCTGTTGCGTTTATTTCGAATATCGGATAGAGAAAATGTTCAACGGGAGCAAAACAGTGACTATTCCAGCCTTGGCCGAGGCCTTCGGCGGTCGATTGCCTTCCGCCAGTGAAAAGGCAGCCGCCAACCAGCTGCGTCAAATCCTTGCCGCTCATACTGATGGCGACACGACCCTGCGCGTCCTTGATGAAGCGACTCAGCAGCCGTCGGAGGTGACGCTCGGGCCGGCGCTATCCAGCATTCTCATGGAATTGCTTCGCCATATTGGCCGCGGCGATGCCGTGACATTGGTGCCCGTGCACCAGATGCTGTCCACCCAGCAGGCCGCCGACATCCTGAATGTGTCGCGTCCTTTCTTCATTGCCTTATTGGAGAAAGGCGAGATCACGCATTCGCTGGTCGGGCGCCATCGCCGCGTTCGGGCGGAAGATTTGTTTGCCTATAAACGGGCGCGCGACAGCAAGCGCAGCGAGGCGCTTGCGGACCTTGCTGAAATGGATGCGGAGCATCTCTGAAGTTGTTCGCGAACCGCTTCACCGCGTTTATTGATGCGTGTTCCCTCGCTGGAACATTGAAGCGCAATCTCTTGCTCACGCTCGCGGAGGCGGAATTCTTTCGCCTTCGTTGGTCGGCCAAAGTACTGGATGAAACCGAAGTTGCGATCGCGACAATCCTGACCCGAAAAGGCGTCGCCGATGCCGATACACGCGCCAAACGGGCGCGCGCATTTATGGAAACGGCTTTCGTAGAGGCATGCGTCGACGATTACGAACAATTGCTGGCCGTTTGCGCAAACCTTCCGGATCAGAATGATGCCCATGTCGTCGCGGCTGCCTTGAAGACCCAGGCGGCGATGATCGTGACGGAAAATCTCAAAGATTTTCCGGACGAGGTCTTGCGCGCCCTGAACATCGAAGCCCGATCCGCGGATGCGTTTATCGCTGATACGATCGCACTCGATCCCGGCCGAGCCATTGCCGCCATTCGGACCATGCGCCTGCGTCTGAAAAGACCGGAGAAAACGCCCGATCTTCTGCTTCTGGACATGGAAGCAGAAGGCCTGGTCGAGACCGTCGATATTCTGCGGTCGCATGTTCAGTCGTTATGATTGGGCGATCTGCTTACCCGCTTTGACCTTCTGGCTTCGACGTCCTATTTTTAGGACACGACTTCCTGATCTTAGCCTCGAGCCTCCCATGACCGCCTCGCTGCATGCCATCGACGGATCGGCCGATCTGCCGGTTCTGATGAACGACCTCGCCGCCCGCGCCCGCGCGGCGGCACGGGTGCTTGCGGTGGCGCCAACGGAGCAGAAAAATCGGGCGCTGGCGGCCATGGAGGCGGCGATCCGCGCCGGTTCGGCGGCGATCCTGGCGGCCAATGCCGAGGATGTGGCCGAAGTCCGCGCCAATGGCGCGACATCGGCCTTTATCGACCGGCTGACGCTGACCGATGCGCGCGTGCAGGCGATGGCCGATGGCATTCGCGTCATCCATGACATCACCGACCCCGTCGGCCATGTCTCCGAACACTGGCAGCGGCCGAATGGCATGACCATCGAGCGCGTGCGGGTGCCGCTCGGCGTGGTCGGCGTGATTTTTGAGAGCCGGCCGAATGTGGCCGCCGATGCCGGCGTGCTGTGCCTGAAGTCCGGCAATGCGGTGATTCTGCGCGGTGGATCGGACAGCTTCCGCTCGTGCCGGGCCATTCACGAATGCCTGGTGCAGGGGCTGCGCGAGGCCGGCCGGCCGGAGGCGGCGATCTCGCTGGTGCCGACGCGCGATCGCGCGGCGGTGGGATTGATGCTCACGGGTCTCAATGGCGGCGTCGATGTGATCGTGCCGCGCGGCGGCAAGAGCCTGGTCGCGCGCGTCGAGGCGGAAGCGCGGGTGCCGGTGTTCGCGCATCTCGAAGGCGTCAATCATGTCTATGTGGATCGGGCGGCGAAGCTCGATATGGCGAAGTCGATCGTGCTGAATGCGAAGATGCGCCGTCCCGGCGTCTGCGGCGCGACGGAAACGCTGCTGGTCGACAAGGCAGTGGCGGGCACGCATCTGAAGCCGCTGGTCGATATGCTCATCGAGGCCGGCTGCGAAGTGCGCGGCGACGACACCGTGCAGAAGACGGATGCGCGCGTAAAGCCTGCGACCGCCGAGGATTGGGACACCGAATACGAGGACGCGATCATTTCCGCGCGCGTGGTCGATGGCCTCGATGATGCGCTCACGCATATCCACGCGCATTCCTCGCATCACACCGATGCCGTGGTGACCGAGGACGATGCGGTGGCGACGCGCTTCCTCAACGAAGTCGATTCCGCCATCGTGCTGCATAACGCCTCGACGCAATTCGCCGATGGCGGTGAGTTCGGTTTTGGTGCCGAAATCGGAATCGCCACCGGCAAATTCCACGCCCGCGGTCCCGTCGGCGCCGAGCAATTGACGAGTTTCAAATATCGCGTCCACGGCACCGGGCAGACCCGGCCGTGAGTGATCGCCTGCGGGCGCCGCGATCTCCGGTCTTCATGCACGGCCTTCCGCCGGTCACGCCCGGTCTGCGGATCGGGCTGCTCGGTGGGTCGTTCAATCCGCCTCATGCCGCCCATCGTGCGGCGACGCTGTTTGCCATGAAGCGGCTGGAGCTGGATGTCGTCTGGTGGTTGGTCTCGCCGGGCAATCCGCTCAAGGATCGCAGCAACCTGCATGACCTCACCGAGCGCGCTGAAGCAGCCGCAAGGGTCGCCGATCACCCGCGGATCGTGGTCAGCTGTCTCGAAAGCGTCATTGGCACGCGCTATACCGTCGACACCGTCACTTTTCTGCACCGGCGATGCTCGCAAGCACGATTCGTCTGGATCATGGGAGCCGACAACCTCGCCCAGTTTCACCGCTGGGGGCGTTGGCAGCAGATTGCCGGGCTCATTCCCATCGCTGCCATCGACCGCGCCTCGCAAAACCAGGCGTCGCAAGGATGCCGTGCTTTGGCCGCACGGGCGCCGCACGCTTTGGCGCGTTTTCGCCTCCCGGAGCGCGATTCCCGGTCGCTGGCCGACCAGAAGCCGCCGGCCTGGACGTTCCTGACTGGCCTGAAGCTGACCATGTCATCCACCCGCCTGCGGAACCCGGACGGCAGCTGGAAAAGCTGAGTCCCCCTGCAACCACGAGACGTGCTAGGATGGTCGCGTGCTGGAATATCGAGTCCGGCAAACCCACATGCGTTATTGATCACTCGGGCGCCTGATTTGGCGATCCCTCACACGAAAGGAATGGTCAGCTGGCCACTTCAACGTCCAAGACTTCAACGTCTAAAACGGGCGCTTCCAAGAAGGCGTCGTCCAAAGCCGCCGCTTCAGCCGAGAAGAAGGTTTCGGTGAAGCCTGCTGCCGCTTCCGCCAAGAAGGCTCCGGCTGCCAAGGCTGCGGCCGACAAGGCTCCGAAGAAGGCGCCGGCGAAGAAGGCCCCGGCTAAATCGGCTGCACCGAAAAAGGCTTCGGCTCCGAAAGCTGCCAAATCGACCGCGACCAAGGCCGTGATCGCCAAGAAGGCCGCGCCAAAGAAGGCGCCGGCTGCCGAGGCCGTGCAGGACAGCGCTGCGAAGACCTTGAAGCTGGTGCTGGGTCGTCTCGAGGACATGAAAGCGGAAGAGACCGTCACCATCGACCTGCGCGGCAAGTCGGCATTTTCGGATTATCTCGTCGTGACGACGGGGCGCTCGAACCGCCATGTCTCCTCGATCGCCGAGAACGTCTCCAAGGGGCTGAAGGAAGCCGGGCAGAAGAAGCTGCATGTGGAAGGCATGACCAATGCCGACTGGGTGCTGATCGACACCGGCGAAGTCATCCTGCACGTCTTCCGGCCTGAAGTCCGCGAGTTCTACAATATCGAACGTTTGTGGGTGCAGAACAGCCAGGATGACGCGCGGGTCAGCCTTAAGGCTGTCTGAGGCCGCTTTCTCGGTCCCTCATGGTGAGGAGCGCGCCACTTGGCGCGCGTCTCGAACCATGAGCTGGCCGGGCTCCTGAGTTCTGTCGCCATCCTTCGAGACGCACGCCAAGCGGCGTGCTCCTCAGGATGAGGGACTGAGTAAGGTGCCTGTGCTAGTCTCCGCCGATGCATCTCCTCGTCATTTCCATCGGCAAGCTCAAACAGGGTCCGGAGCGCGAGCTGGCCGAACGTTACCGTGAACGCTTCGATGATATCGGCCGCAAGCTCGGCTTTCGCAGCCTGACCGTTCATGAAATTCCGGAAAGCCGGGCGCGCGATACGGCGACCCGGATGGCCGAAGAGGGCACGGCCATCGCCGCCCTGATTCCCGACAAGGCGATCCTCGTCACCATGGACGAGCGCGGCTCTAGCATTGATAGCGCAAGCTTCGCGCGCCATCTTGGCCGGGCACGGGACGAATCGGTGTCACATTATGTTTTTGTCATCGGCGGCGCGGACGGACTTTCGCCCGAATTGCGGCGCAAAGCCAAACTCAGCATTGCCTTCGGCTCGGCGACCTGGCCGCACCAAATGGTTCGCGTCATGCTTCTGGAACAGATCTACCGGGCTGCCACCATCCTTGCTGGCCACCCCTATCATCGCGTGTAAAGGCGCTTTCGAAACTTTGATGCTGTCGCTGCGGCCTCCTCACCGTGACATCGGACGACGTGCTCCGTCGCTTCCGACGCTGCTGCTGTCTGCGGGTCTCGCCGGCATCGGGGGCGAAGCCGTGAAGGCGCAAACGGCGCCGGCAGCATCGCAACAGCAGGAAGCCGCCGCTCCGTCGACCGATCTCATTCGGCAACGCGAGCAGGAATTGCAGGCGGCCCGTGAGCAGCAGCAGAAGGCTGCCGAATTGCAGGCCAAGCTGAAGGCCGATATCGCGGCGATCGGCCAGGATCGCGGCAAGCTCAATCAGCAACTGATCGACATCGCAGCGCGCGTGCGCGGTGTCGAAGCCAAGATCGACGATGCTGAAGGTCGGCTGCGCCCGCTCGATACGCGCGAGCGCGAAATCCGCACATCGCTCGATTCGCGGCGTGGTGAAATTGCAGAAGTGCTGGCCGCCCTTCAGCGTGCCGGTCGCCGCGCGCCCCCGGCGCTGCTGGTGCGGCCGGAAGATGCGCTGCAGTCGCTGCGCACGGCGATGCTGCTTGGCTCCGTGGTGCCGGATATGCGCGCCCGCGCTGAAAAACTCGTCGCCGATCTCGGCGAACTGGTTAATTTGCGCAAGGCGATCTCGACCGAGCGCGATCAGCTCGCCCTCGATCGCGATAAGCTCAAGGAAGAGCAAACCCGCCTGACTTCCTTCACCGGCGAGCGGCAGCGCCAGCTTGCGGCCGTCGAGAAGGACATCGATGCCGAGAACGCGCGGGCGATCGCGCTGGCGCGTCAGGTCGACAGCCTTCAGGGCCTCGTCGCCAAGATGGAGCAGGAATCCAAGGCGGCAGCCAAGGCCACCCAGACCGCAAATCTGCAAGGCGCGCCGGCCGATCTCGCCAATGGCAAGCCGAATGTCGAGGCGCTGAAGAATGCCGGTCGCATGGCACCGGCCATTGCTTTTGCGTCGGCCAAAGGCCTTCTTGCAATGCCGGTTAACGGTATCCGGCTGCGGAACTACGGCGCTTCGGACGGTGTTGGTGGCGCGGAAAAGGGCATCTCGGTGGCGGCGCGTGCAGGTGCGCAGGTCACAACCCCGTGTGATGGCTGGGTGGTCTATTCCGGACCCTTCCGCAGCTATGGACAACTCTTGATCCTCAATGCCGGGGGCGGATATCATGTCCTGATCGCCGGGATGGAGCGTATTTCGGTGAACATTGGTCAGTTCGTGCTGGCCGGGGAACCCATCGCGGTGATGGGGGCGTCGTCCCGGTTGGCCTCCGTGCTTGCAGCCTCGGCTGCAACGACCAGTGCCAGCCAGCCTGTTCTGTATATTGAGTTCCGTAAGGACGGCACTCCAATTGATCCTGGCCCCTGGTGGGCCGCTAACGAAGGCGAAAAGGTTCGCGGATGATGCGCAAGACTTCCATAATTCTGCTGAGTGCTGCGACCGGTGCCGCCCTGACGCTGTTCGTCACGCAGCCTCGCGCCGTGTTCATGGGCACCAGTGCCCGCGCCGCCACCTCCGATACCTATCGCCAGCTCAATCTGTTCGGCGACGTGTTCGAGCGCGTCCGCAGCGACTATGTCGAGAAGCCCGACGACAGCAAGATGATCGAGTCGGCCATCTCCGGCATGCTCACCGGCCTCGATCCGCATTCCAGCTACATGGACGCAAAATCGTTCCGTGACATGCAGGTGCAGACCCGCGGTGAGTTCGGCGGCCTCGGCATCGAAGTCACCATGGAAGACGGGTTGATCAAGGTGGTGTCGCCGATCGACGATACCCCGGCCTCGAAGGCCGGCATCATGGCCAATGACATCATCACCAATCTCGACGACGAAGCCGTGCAGGGCCTGACCCTGAACCAGGCCGTCGAGAAGATGCGTGGCCCGGTCAACACCAAGATCAAGCTGAAGATCATCCGCAAGGGCGCCGATGCGCCGCTCGACGTCACCCTCGTGCGCGACAATATCCGCGTCCGCTCGGTGCGCGCGCGCGTGGAGTCGGATGACATCGCCTATATCCGCATCACCACCTTCAACGAGCAGACCACCGAGGGCCTGAAGCGCGAGGTCGCGGCGCAGACCGCGGCGATCGGCGCCGACAAGGTGAAGGGCTACATCATCGACCTGCGCAACAATCCGGGCGGCCTGCTGGAAGAAGCGGTCACCGTGTCGGATGCGTTCCTCGATCGCGGCGAAATCGTCTCGACCCGCGGCCGCAATGCCGAGGAAACCCAGCGCCGCACGGCGCATACCGGCGACCTCACCAAGGGCAAGCCGGTGGTGGTGCTGATCAATGGCGGCTCGGCCTCGGCGTCGGAAATCGTCGCCGGCGCGCTGCAGGACCACAAGCGCGCGACCATTCTCGGCACGCGGTCGTTCGGTAAGGGCTCGGTGCAGACCATCATCCCGCTCGGCTCGGGCAATGGCGCGCTGCGCCTGACCACGGCGCGCTATTACACGCCGTCGGGCAAGTCGATCCAGGCCAAGGGCATCGTGCCGGATATCGAGATCGTGCAGGACGTGCCGGACGAGCTGAAGTCGCGCACCGATACCAAGGGCGAAGCCTCGCTCCGCGGCCATCTGAAGAACGACGGCGACGAGAAGACCGGTTCGCAGAGCTACGTGCCGCCGGATGCGAAGAACGACAAGGCGCTGAAGGCGGCTGCGGATCTGCTGCACGGCATCAAGGTGACCTCGAATGCTGTGGTCACCCAGCCGGAAGTGAAGGCCGCGCAGGGCGACAAGCCGGCTGACAAGCCCGCTACCGAGAACAAGGCTGGCGACAAGCCGGCCGAGACCTCGGGCAACAAGCCAGCGGTGAAGTAAGCCGGTCTCGAAGAAATAAAAAAAGGGCGGCCTTTCGGGCCGCCCTTTTTGTTTGAAACTGTGCCGTAGGGCGGATGAGGCGAAGCCGTAATCCGCCGCGGAGTTTCAGTTATTCAATCGGCCGGCGGATTACGCTTCGCTTATCCGCCCTACGACTGCGATCATTTGAATTCGACAGAGCCCGCGACCTGCGCAATTGCCGGGCGCAATTCGCCGCTGCGGTCCGCAGCGAAGAACGACACTAGTCGCACGAAGGTGCCCTTGGGGCCGGTGGCAAAATACTGCACGAACCGCTTGTTCTCGCCGGCCTTGCCTTCCAGCAACACGCCTTCGCTGCTGCCACCGAACGACACCTTCTTCTCCGTATCGATCTCGGCCGATTCCATCTCACGCGTCTGCTTCAGCAGCGTCCTCGCAACAACGGCCGGATCGATGCCAGCCACCGGCCCGCCGCTCACCTGCGACGAGACGATCAGCAGCGGTTGCTCACCTTTCGGATCGACATTCTTCTCTCCCACGGTCATCGCCACGCCAGTGCCGCCCATCGTATCGAGCACACGGAACGGCGCGGATGGCGCCACCGTGAACGGCAGGCTCGCCAGCTTGTCGCTCTCCGACGGCGGCGCACCGAGCGACACGGTCTTCAGCATCGCCTTGATCGCGGCATCATCAAGCTTCGCAGCCGGCATCGCCTGCACCGTGATCATCACCGTGCGGCTGCCTTGCGCCAGCGCGACCCATTTGCCGAGCTTGGTGCCGGCCGCCGTCTGCGTGCCACTGGCGAGAAAGGCTTCGCCGGACGCGGTCGGCACTTTGTCCAGCGTGGCAACCTCGATGCCCTTCGACTTGAACCCGGCGCGCACGGTGTCGATGTTGCCAAATAACGCGGATAGCTGCGGCCAGGCCTCCGGCGGCAGTTCGGCAATCAGGATGCTGGATTTCGTCTTCTCATCGGCAAAACCTGCGAAATCCTTCGCGGGCGTGAAGCCGGTCGGTGGCGTGATGGTCACTGTGGTGCCGGTCACGCGCTGCGAGGTCTGCGCCGAGGCGCTGAACGGAATGAATCCGCCGGCCACGATGCATGAGAGAACGATGACGGTTCGGCGGATGGCATTTGCGCGCATCGTCGGTCCTTTGTCTCGGTTGGTGGTGCGTGGTTGTCGCCTCGAGACGCCATGTGGTTCGCGTCGCCCGGATGGAGCGCAGCGTAATCCGGGGACCGGCGTTTCAATTGGCCCTGCCGTCTCTGGATTTCGCTGCGCTCCATCGAGGCTACAGGATACAAAAAAGCCTGCCGTCATTTGATGACGACAGGCTCTTTTACTCTACGCTTACGCAACTCTACTGAAACGCAACGCTACTGAACTTGTAGCTCAGAACGCGATACGCGTTCTTCTTACATCACCTCGGCGACAACCTTGCCGACACCGCGGCTGGTGAGCCCGATGGCGCTGGCTGCGCCCTTGGAAAGGTCGAGCACGCGGCCTTTGATGAAGGGGCCACGGTCATTGACGGTCACGACAACGCTGCGGGAGCCATGGGTGACGCGCAGCTTGGTGCCGAACGGCAGCGAACGATGCGCAGCGGTCATGGCGTTCTGGTTGAAGCGTGCACCCGACGCGGTCTTGTTGCCGGCTTCGTTGCCGTAGAACGACGCGACGCCCGAGAAGCTGCGGCCGCCAGTGCGGGCCGGAGCCGTCGGAGCAGCGACTTGCGGCAAGAACGGACCGATCGACGCATTGGCTTCGAATGGATTGGTCTCAACGGCCTTCTTGGCCGCATGATGATGGTGATGCTTGTGGTGATGGCGGTGCTTCGACTTGGCCGAAGCCTCCGAAACCGATCCCCCAAGAGCGACACTCGCGGCAATCAGTGCGACCGCCATGCGCGGCTGGGCTACCAGACCCAGCGCCGACTTTCCGTAACGCAGCATATATCGTAGTCCCTCAGACAGTATTGCCACAACTGTGGCAAGTGGACCCCCGTCCCAATTCAGCTGGAGCTGCGTTTGACGACGTATTGAGGCGTAAACTAGGCAAACAAATCGTTCCGTTTCAGGTTGAAATATCTTGTGATGGAACGAAACTTGGCTAACGACGCGCGTTAACAGATTTTTAACCTTCGCGATTACGTTTCGTTTGGTATCTATACTGTATATATAAGTGCTTCATGACGGCGAATACATTCGATTAAGTATTCGTCAAGAAGTTGCTATCGGGCGCTAAAAACGCCGCTGCCGTAGGGTGGGTTGAGCATCTTCGCGAAAACCCACCACCTTTCCTCGCGGCAGGCTCCGCCGATGGGTTTTCGCTCCCGCGCTTCGCGCCTTCGCTCAACCCATCCTACGGCCCCATGCATTGCGACTTCCCGCACACCGCGATGTGAATTGCCTCTCGGCTCGAAATTCGTCACCCCTTCCGTTGTGCGGAATTGGTCGGCGGTCCCGGTGTCGGCCACTGAAATTTCGTCTCGCGGTTCTCTGAAACGATTCTTCGCTGTCGCCTGCGACAAGGCATCATCAAACGCTTTCGTCGCGTTGCATGGCCGTGCGCGCCATGCTAGCAAAGCCGCGATTTGAACGGGCGGGGGCGCTCTGTCGCTGCCGGACAAATCGAAGTCCCGCTTGAATTCCAAGGACTTGGACGGCCAAGCGCCACCTGAACGGCGATGGTTTTCCCCTTGCGAATTTGACAGCCTGAAGAGCACAATTCGTGGCAGCAGAAGATCCGTCGGTTTCGGGAGTGTCCGGTCGTTACGCAACAGCCTTGTTTGAGCTGGCGCGTGACGAAAAATCCGTCGATGCGGTGAAGGCCGATCTCGACAAGTTTGCAGCATTGCTGAACGAGAGTGCCGATCTGGCCCGCCTCGTGCGCAGCCCGGTGTTTACCGCCGATGACCAGCGCAAGGCGCTGGCGGCAGTGCTCGCCAAGGCCGGTATTTCCGGCGTCACAGCCAATTTCATCAATGTCCTGATCGCGAACCGTCGTCTGTTCGCCGTCTCGGACGTGATCCGCGCGTTCAATGCGCTGGTCGCCAAGTTCAAGGGTGAAGCCACGGCCGACGTCACCGTCGCCGAGACGCTCTCGGACAAGAATCTCGACGCCTTGAAGGCTGCACTGAAGTCAGTGACCGGCAAGGACGTCGCGCTCAACGTGAAGGTCGATCCGTCCATCATTGGCGGGCTTGTCGTTAAACTCGGCAGCCGCATGGTCGATAGCTCGCTTCGCACCAAACTCAACTCGATCAAGCACGCGATGAAAGAGGCTGGCTGATGGACATCCGCGCCGCAGAAATTTCCGCAATCCTCAAGGATCAGATCAAGAATTTCGGCCAGGAAGCCGAAGTTTCTGAAGTCGGCCAGGTGCTCTCCGTCGGTGACGGTATCGCCCGCGTCTACGGTCTCGACAATGTTCAGGCCGGTGAAATGGTCGAATTCGAGAACGGCACGCGCGGCATGGCGCTGAACCTCGAAACCGACAATGTCGGTGTCGTTATTTTCGGTGCCGACCGTGAAATTAAGGAAGGCCAGACCGTCAAGCGTACCCGCGCCATCGTGGACGCTCCGGTTGGCAAGGGTCTGCTCGGCCGCGTGGTCGACGGTCTCGGCAATCCGATCGACGGCAAGGGTCCGATCCAGGCCGACAAGCGCATGCGCGTCGACGTCAAGGCCCCCGGCATCATTCCGCGCAAGTCGGTACATGAGCCGATGGCGACCGGCCTGAAGTCGATCGACGCCCTGATCCCGGTTGGCCGCGGCCAGCGCGAGCTGATCATCGGTGACCGTCAGACCGGCAAGACCGCAATCGCCCTCGACACCATCCTGAACCAGAAGTCGCTGAACGGCGCTGGCGCTCCCGAGAGCCAGAAGCTGTACTGCGTCTACGTCGCCGTCGGTCAGAAGCGTTCGACCGTCGCCCAGTTCGTGAAGGTGCTCGAAGAGCAGGGCGCGATGGAATATTCCGTCGTCGTCGCCGCCACCGCGTCGGACCCGGCTCCGATGCAGTACATCGCACCGTTCACCGGCTGCACCATCGGCGAGTACTTCCGCGACAACGGCATGCATGCCGTGATCGTGTATGACGACTTGTCGAAGCAGGCTGTTGCCTACCGCCAGATGTCGCTGCTGCTGCGTCGTCCGCCGGGCCGCGAAGCTTATCCGGGCGACGTGTTCTATCTCCACTCGCGTCTCCTCGAGCGCGCTGCGAAGCTGAACGACGAGCAGGGCAATGGCTCGCTGACCGCTCTCCCGGTCATCGAAACCCAGGCCAACGACGTGTCGGCCTACATCCCGACCAACGTGATTTCGATCACCGACGGTCAGATCTTCCTCGAAACCGACCTGTTCTTCCAGGGCATCCGCCCGGCGGTGAACGTCGGTCTGTCGGTGTCGCGCGTCGGTTCGTCGGCGCAGACCAAGGCGATGAAGAAGGTCGCCGGCAAGATCAAGGGTGAGCTCGCGCAGTACCGCGAAATGGCGGCCTTCGCGCAGTTCGGCTCGGACCTCGATGCTTCGACCCAGCGCCTGCTGAATCGCGGTGCACGCCTGACCGAACTCCTGAAGCAGCCGCAGTTCTCGCCGCTGAAGATGGAAGAGCAGGTTGCCGTGATCTGGGCCGGTACCAACGGCTATCTCGACACGCTGCCGGTCAACAAGGTTCGCGCCTTCGAAGACGGCCTGCTGTCGCTGCTGCGTGGCAAGAATGCTGACATTCTCGACTCGATCCGCGACAGCCGCGATCTGAACGACGAGACCGCCGGCAAGCTCAAGGCAGCCGTCGAAGGTTTTGCGAAGACCTTCGCGTAACATTGACTGTCATGGCCGGGTTCGCCCGGCCATCGACGTGTTGATGGTTTCAAATTGTAGCTGCCCGGCAGACGGCCGGGCATGACGATCCAGAGGTTCGCGATCCACCCGATGGTGTGATCGCCGGGGTGGACTGAGAATGGCCTCACTGAAAGACATGCGCGTCCGCATCGCCTCGACGAAGGCGACGCAGAAGATCACCAAGGCCATGCAGATGGTCGCGGCGTCGAAGCTGCGCCGTGCGCAGAGCGCCGCCGAAGCTGCACGCCCTTATGCCGAGAAGATGGATGCGGTGATCGCATCGATCGCCGGCGCCTCCACCGGTGGCGGTGGCCCGCAGCTCCTCGTCGGCAACGGCAAGGACCAGACGCATCTGCTGCTGGTCTGCACCGGCGAGCGTGGCCTGTCCGGCGCGTTCAACTCCTCGATCGTGCGCCTCGCCCGCGAGCGCGCTCTGGCGCTTCTGGCCCAGGGCAAGACGGTCAAGATTTTCTGCGTCGGTCGCAAGGGCTATGAGCAACTGCGCCGCCAGTTCGACAAGCACATCATCGAGAACATCGAGCTGCGCTCGGTGCGCCAGCTCGGCTTCGTCAATGCGGAAGACATCGCCAAGAAGGTGATCGCCCGTTTTGAGGCCGGTGAATTCGATGTCGCCACGCTGTTCTATTCGCGCTTCAAGTCGGTGATCTCGCAGATCCCGACCGCCCAGCAGATCATCCCGCTGGAAGTCACCGCGCCGGCCGAGACCAAGAGCGGCCCGACCCCGGTTTACGATTACGAGCCGGCGGAAGACGAGATCCTCGACGGCCTGCTGCCGCGTAACCTTGCCGTGCAGATCTTCCGCGCGCTGCTGGAAAACAACGCATCGTTCTACGGCGCCCAGATGAGCGCGATGGACAATGCGACCCGCAATGCCGGCGACATGATCCGCAAGCAGACCCTCGTTTACAACCGGACCCGTCAGGCCCAGATCACGAAAGAGCTCATCGAGATCATTTCGGGCGCCGAGGCCGTCTAACCAATTCAACCACTTTACGGCCTGCCGCAGGCCGATCCGCACTTCAAGGAGATAGTTTCCATGGCTGCTGCCAATCAAACCGGACGCATCACCCAGGTCATCGGCGCCGTCGTCGACGTGCAGTTCGAAGGCCATCTGCCCGCCATTCTGAACTCGCTCGAGACCAAGAACGGCAACAACCGTCTGGTGCTCGAAGTCGCCCAGCATCTCGGTGAATCGACCGTCCGCGCCATCGCGATGGACACCACCGAAGGTCTGGTCCGTGGCCAGGAAGTCACCGACACCAACGCTCCGATCACCGTTCCGGTCGGCGAAGGCACCCTCGGCCGCATCATCAACGTCATCGGCGAGCCGATCGACGAAGCCGGTCCGGTGAAGTCGGAAGCCCGTCGCCCGATCCACGCGAATGCGCCGGAATACACCGAGCAGTCGACCGAAGCTGAAATTCTCGTCACCGGCATCAAGGTCGTTGACCTGCTGGCGCCTTACGCCAAGGGCGGCAAGATCGGCTTGTTCGGCGGCGCCGGCGTCGGCAAGACCGTTCTCATTCAGGAACTGATCAACAACGTCGCCAAGGCGCACGGTGGTTACTCGGTGTTTGCCGGCGTCGGCGAGCGTACCCGCGAAGGTAACGACCTCTATCACGAGTTCATCGAATCCAACGTGAACAAGAAGGGTGGCGGCGAAGGCTCCAAGTGCGCCCTCGTGTTCGGCCAGATGAACGAACCCCCGGGCGCCCGCGCCCGCGTCGCGCTCACCGGTCTGACCATCGCAGAAGACTTCCGCGACAAGGGCCAGGACGTGCTGTTCTTCGTCGACAACATCTTCCGCTTCACCCAGGCGGGTTCGGAAGTGTCGGCGCTCTTGGGCCGTATTCCTTCGGCGGTGGGTTATCAGCCGACGCTCGCCACCGACATGGGCGCGCTGCAGGAGCGCATCACCACCACCACCAAGGGTTCGATCACCTCGGTGCAGGCCATTTACGTGCCGGCCGACGACTTGACCGACCCGGCGCCGGCCGCTTCGTTCGCGCATCTTGACGCGACCACCACGCTGTCGCGCTCGATCGCTGAAAAGGGCATCTATCCGGCGGTTGACCCGCTCGACTCGACCTCCCGCATGCTCTCCCCGCTGGTTGTCGGCGAAGAGCATTACGGCGTCGCGCGTCAGGTTCAGCAGGTGCTCCAGCGCTACAAGGCGCTGCAGGACATCATCGCCATTCTCGGCATGGACGAACTGTCGGAAGAGGACAAGCTGGCCGTGGCCCGCGCCCGCAAGATCGAGCGCTTCATGTCGCAGCCGTTCCACGTCGCTGAAATCTTCACCGGCTCGCCGGGCAAGTTCGTCGACCTCGCCGACACCATCAAGGGCTTCAAGGGCCTGGTGGAAGGCAAGTACGATCACCTGCCGGAAGCTGCCTTCTACATGGTCGGCACGATCGAAGAAGCCGTCGAGAAGGGCAAGAAGCTGGCTGCTGAAGCCGCTTGATCACGACACGGGCGTGGGGATCGATTGCGGCACATGTTGCAATCGTTTCCCTCGCTTACGGAATAGGCCGCTGGAAAGCAGAATGGGCCGCGTTCCGATGTTTCTACGAGGAGCAGCCGTACGGCTTCTCCTGCGATCAAATTGACCAGATATTTTGGGTCTGGTTCGTTTTGATAGTGGGGGCCGGTTACACGTTGTGGGGCATCGTGCTCGCTGCGTGGCGACTAATGAAGAGAACAGCAGAGTAGACCGTCATGGCCACCTTCCACTTCGATCTCGTCTCGCCGGAAAAGCTCGCTTTCTCGGGTGAAGTTGAGCAGGTCGATCTTCCCGGCGCCGAAGGCGATGTCGGCGTGATGGCCGGCCACGCGCCTGCCGTGATCGCGCTCCGTCCGGGCATCATGACCGTCACCACCGGTGGCAAGCATGAAAAGATCATTGTGCTCGGCGGCCTCGCCGAAATCTCCGAAAAGGGCGTGACGGTTCTGGCCGACGTCGCCACCTCGCTGGCCGAACTCGATCGCGAAGCCTTTGCGAAGGACATCGCGGAGATGGAAGAGAAGCTGTCGCAGAAGGAGGGCAACGCCCTCGACCGCGCCATCGAGCGCCTCGACCAGTTCAAGGTCATCCAGCAGAACATCACCTCGACCGCGATGCATTAAGCGCTGGACGAAGAGAGATAAGAAAAGCCCCGGCAGTAATGCCGGGGCTTTTTTCTTTTAACTCCGCCCTCATCCTGAGGAGCGGCCCTCTTCGGCCGCGTCTCGAAGGATGGCCGCACGCTCCAGAGCCCGCCGCCATGGTTCGAGACGCGCGCAAGGGCGCGCTCCTCACCATGAGGGATGGAGTATTATGCCCTCACCATGAGGGATTGAGCGCTACGCCGGCATCCGGTCGACCGGCACCGTCGCGCCTTCGACCGTCGCATGCAGATGCGCCACAAGCCCGTCTTCGAGCCGCAGCTTCCCCGCAAGCTGCTGCAGATAGGCCCGCTCGGCGGGATGATCGACGTCGATCGCCAGCAGCGACACCGTATAGATCTCGGCAGCCTCTTCCGGCGTACGTGCTACGCTCGCGACAGCATCCACATTCAGCGGTGCGCGCAACTCGTCCATGACGAAGGCCTTGTCCTCGGCCGAGAGCGCCATGCGATCCATCTGCGCGAAGATGCTGCCTTGCTCGGTCGCATCGATATGGCCGTCGGCCTTCGCCGCGGCGATCATGGCGCGGAGCAGATTGCGGCTGAGCGATTGCTGGTCGGCCGGCTGCGTCGGATTGAACGGTGTGTCGCTCGGCGGCGGCAGCAGCGGTGTTTCGGTCGCCACTGCGGGTGTCGCCTGTTTGCCGGCCTGATAATTCTGATAGGCGCGGTAAGCCAGCGCGCCGGCCACGGCCATGCCGCCATAGGTGAGCGCACTGCCGGCAATCTTGCGGCCCTTCTTGGAGCCGAGCAGCAAGCCTGCGATGCCGCCGGTGACAGCGCCGCCGCCAAAACCGCCGAGGAAATTGCCCGCCTGCTGCAGCAGATCGCCGCCGCTCGCCTGGCCAAAGGGGCCGCGGTTTTGCTGGCCCGCACCCGGCTGATTGGGATTGCCCTGATTCAGCCCGCCGATAAATTGGTCCAGCAGGCTCTTGGGGTCGAACATCGTGTGATTCCTCGTTGGTTTCGAGGGCTCGACCTATGGATCGAACGCGACGATGTAAGGACGTGAAGCTGCGGCCAGATGTCCTGCGACCGGATGGAGCAGGCGTGTGCGCCCACTCCGATGTCGTCGCCCGGCTTGACCGGGCGATCTAGTAAACACTGACGTCTGTGTTGATCTCAGATGTGGGAGTTTACTGGGTTACCCGGTCAAGCCGGGTAACGACAGAAGCGCATATTGCGCCAATGCTGCAGCTCAGGCCGCAGCAAATCCTGCAAACTCTCGCGCTACCGCCTGATAAACCTCGCGCCGGAACGGCACGACGAGATCCGCCACGCGATCCAGCCGTTCCCAGCGCCAGGCGTCGAATTCCGCCGGTTGCCCGTTGCGCGGCGTCAGCGGATCGACCTCGGCGTCATCGCCGGTGAATTTCACCGCGAACCACTTCTGCCTCTGGCCCCGAAACGCCGCAAAGCGATGAGTCGGTTCATCATGGGGGATGAAATCGTAGGTCATCCAGCCGGTCTCGCCGAGATAGTCGGCATGGGTGACGCCGGTCTCTTCCCAGAGCTCGCGCATCATGGCGACGCGCGGGTCCTCGTCGGGATCGACGCCGCCCTGCGGCATCTGCCATTCGAGGCCAGGCAGCACGATCTCCGGCCCGTCATCCTTGAAGCGACGGCCGATCAGCACCTTGCCTTCGGCATTGAACAACGCGATGCCCACATTGGGGCGATAGGGGCGGGTGTCGGTCATGGATGGACTAGTCCGTCGCCCGTAGGGCGGATGAGCGCAGCGTCATCCGCCGGCCGAATTCAAACTTGAAACTCCGCGGCGGATGACGGCTTCGCCTCATCCGCCCTGCGGAAGCGTCATCCCGCCAATCCCGCGAATTCCTTCACCACGCGCTCATAGACCGGTCGCTTGAACGGCACGATCAGCTCGGGGAGATTCTGCATCGGCTCCCAACGCCAGTTCACGAACTCGGCCTTATGGCCCTGCGGCGGATGCTGGACGTTGATTTCCTTGTCGTCCCCCGTGAAGCGGATGGCGAACCAGCGCTGGCGCTGACCGCGATAGCGGCCTTTCCAGGTGCGGCCGGCCACGGTGCGGGGAATGTCGTAGATCAGCCATTCCGGCACTTCGCCGAGCTTTTCGACGGATTTGACGCTGGTTTCTTCGTAAAGCTCGCGCTTGGCGGCTTCCCAGGTATCCTCGCCGGGATCGACGCCACCCTGCGGCATCTGCCAGACATGCGTCTCGTCGACATGCTCGATGCCGCCGGCGCGGCGGCCGATGAAGACGTGTCCCTGCTGATTCAGCAGCATGATGCCAACGCAGGTTCGGTAGGGCAGGTCTTCGTAACGCGTCATTCCATTGCCTTCTCACGTCCCCCTGAGGCTGTCACGCTCCGACGAATCCGAACCGCGAACCTCCCGACGCTAGCTCGATTTTGATTTCCGGATCGCGGTTGTCAATGGCACCAGCATGATCCCGCGCGATTCCAGCGATTTCGCCCAAGTGCCTATGCGCTCGATGGAAATCGGCAGCGCCGAGGCTGTGCCGACGGCAAAGCCGCGTTCTTTTGCGAGGCCTTCCAGCTTGGCCAGCGCCTTGTCGATCTCGGCCGAATTCGGCGCCGCATCGATGGTGACATCGGCGCGCGCGAACGGCATGCCCAGTGCCTCGGCCGCAGCCGGCGCCACGCTGCGCGAAGACGAGCCGTCGTCGAACAGTGCCAGGCCGCGTTTGTTGGCTTCCTTGGCCACGGCCTGCATCGCGCTATCCGTGGCGATGAAGCGTGCGCCCATGAAATTGCCGAGGCCGACATAACCCTGGAAGCGGCTCATATGCCACATCATGCGGTCGATATTCTGCTCGGGCGTGGCCGAGGCCAGCAGCGTCTGCGGGCCGGGATCGTTGTCGGGATAATCGAATGGCTCGAGCGGGAGCTGCAGCAGCACCTCGTGGCGCTGCGCGCGGGCGCGCTCCACCAGCTTGCTGGGGTCAGAGCCATAGGGCGTAAAAGCCAGCGTCACCGCCGGCGGCAGTTTCATGATGGCTTCGGTGGTCTTGGCGGCGCCGACACCCAGTCCGCCGATCACGATGGCAATGCTGGGCGTCTTCATTGCCTTGGCGCGCTCGGCCTCGGAGCCGGCGGCATAGACATTGACGGGCTTCAGGCCACCAGCCGCGATCGGCACCATGCCGTAGCGGGATTGTTCGAGCAGCTTCTGGTCGATGCCCGCCATCATCGCGGGCGCATCGGGGGAAGCGCCATCGGGATCGCCGGTGCCGACCACGACATTCTGCCGGGCGCCGCTGGAGCCATCGATAATGGTGATGGTCTTCTGGCCGGGCGCGTCTGCCATCTTCGCCGCGTCCGGCGTGCCGTGCTTGACCTCGACCGGAGGCGTGGCGGCAGGTTTCGTGGCTGTGGCTGTCTCGGGCGGCGTGATGGCGACCCGGGCCATCGGCTCGCCGCCCATCGGGTCCTTGTGGAAGATGGCGACGCCGGCAAAACCGAGCAGCAGCGTGCCGAGAACCCCGGCCGTGGCCTGGGTGCCGGTCACAGGCAGCCGGAACCGGCGCTTGGTGCGCGCAGGTTTCTGTCCCAGCGGGGCGCTCAGATCGTCCGCCGACACGGCCATAGGTCTCCCGAATCAATCGGCAGACCATAGCATGGTCCCCTTGTAGGGTGGGCAAAGCGCAGCGTGCCCACCACGGTTGGGGATGGCGGGCACGGCGCAAGGGCGCCTTTGCCCACCCTACAAGAAGCTCTGCGGATCGACGTCGACTTCGAGCTTGAGATTCCCGGTCGCCTTCGGCGCATGGGCGAGCCAGTCGCGCAGATAGGCGGACAAATCGACATTGCGGGCCGATTTCACTAGGATGCGGAACCGGTAGCGGCCCTTGATCACCGCCAGCGGCGCTTCGGCGGGGCCGAGTACCAGGATCCGCTCGTCGATCGGCGCGGTCGCCGCGATCTTTCGCGCAAAACCCTCCGTCATCGGCCGATCGCCGCCGGATATGATCATCGCAACCAGCCGCCCGAACGGCGGATACATCGCGCGTTCGCGGGATTCGATCTCGTTGTCGTAAAACGCCTCCCGGTCATTGGCGACCAAGGCCTTCATCACCGGGTGTTCAGGCTGATGCGTCTGCAGATAGCCGACGCCGCGCCCTTGTTCGCGGCCGGCGCGGCCGATCACCTGGTTGAGCATCTGGAACGTGCGCTCCGCGGCGCGCGGATCGCCATTGCCGAGGCCGAGATCGGCATCGATGACGCCGACGAGATTCAGCCGCGGGAAGTTATGGCCCTTCGCGACGAGTTGCGTGCCGATGATGACATCGACACGGCCTTCGGCGATTTCGTTCAGCTCGGCGCGCATGGACTCCACCGAGGTGATGAGATCGCTCGACAGCACCATGGTGCGCGCGCCCGGAAAAAGGTCGGCCGCCTCTTCCTGCAGGCGCTCGACGCCGGGGCCGATGGCGGCCAAGGATTCCTCCGCGCCGCAATGCGGGCACTTGTGGGGGCGTGCCTCTGAGAAGCCGCAGTGATGACACACCAAACGCTGCCGAAAACGATGATCAACGAGCCATGCATCGCAAATCGTGCACGCGAATCGGTGTCCGCAGCCGCGGCATAGCGTGAGCGGAGCGTAGCCACGACGATTGAGGAACAGCAGCGCCTGCTCTTCGCGCTGGATCGCCTGCACGATTTTCTCGGCGAGGCGCGGCGCGATGAAGCGCCCACGCGACGGGCCTTCGCGGCGCAGATCGATGGCTTCGATATGCGGCATGTGCTGGCCGCCGAAACGGGACGGCAGCGCGATGCGCTGATAGCGGCCCTTCCGTGCATTCACCTCCGATTCGACGGATGGCGTGCCTGATGCGAGCACGACGGGAATTTTGGCAATGGATGCGCGCACTACCGCCATGTCGCGCGCGTGATAGTGTGCGCCTTCATCCTGCTTGTAGGCCTGGTCGTGCTCTTCATCGACGATGATGAGACCGAGTTTGGCGTAGGGCAGGAACAGCGCCGAGCGCGCGCCGACGACCACATGCGCGGTGCCATTGGCGATCGCCGCCCAGTTGCGTGCGCGGGTACGTGGTGTCAGTTCAGAATGCCATTCCATCGGCCGCACGCCGAAGCGTTTTGCAAAACGCTCGAGGAATTGGCCGGTGAGGGATATTTCCGGCATCAGGATCAGCACCTGTTCGCCGCGTCGGATGATCTCGGAGACCGCTTCGAAATAGACTTCGGTCTTGCCGGAACCGGTAACGCCGTCGAGCAACGCAGCCTGAAACGCGCCGCCGGATGCGAGCTTGCGCATCGCCTCGGCTGCGACAGCTTGATCCGGTGAAAAATCGGGTTCGACGAATGATGGATCGGGCGGAGGAGGCGGCAAGGGCGGAGGCATCACCTCGATCGCGAGTGTGCCTTCATCAACGAGCCCATCCACCACGCCGCCGCTGACACCAGCTTCTTTCGCCGCATCGGACTTCGCCCTCAGCAGTCCATCCGAGAGCAATTCGACCAGCCGCGCCCGCGCCGGCGTCATCCGCTTCGGCACCTCGCCGACCAGGCGTACGCCAAGCCGGACGCGCTCGGGGCCGAGATGTTCGCCCATGCGCAGGGTCATGCGCATCACCATGCCGCGCGGTGACAGCGTGTAATTGGACACCCAGTCGACAAGCTGGCGCAATTCCGGCCGCAGCGACGGCACGTCGAGCTTTTCGCTGACCTCCTTCAGCCTGTTATGCAGGCGCGGATCGGGATTGGCATTCTCGCCCCACACCACGCCGATGACTTCCCGTGAGCCCAGGGGCACTGTAACGACATCGCCGACTTGCAGATCAACACCGCGGGGCACCTTGTAGGAATAGGCATTGTCCAGCGCCACGGGCACCAGCACGTCGACGATCCCCGACGTCTTGCGGGCTGGCTCCGTCGGCGATTCGAACTCGAATTGAGGCATGGGGGTAATTTAGGACGGTTGGGGGAGCCGGGCCAGTGCGGGGCGAGTTTAACGGCTGGGCAACCGGCTGCGACGATAATTGCGCCTCAATCATCTTGCCGGATCGCCCGATGGCCAAGCCCAAACTCACCCCAGCAGAGGCCAAGCAGCCGGCCATCGACCTCGTCTGCGCCGATGCAGATGTTTCGCTACAGATGGCGCGCTGGCTGTCGCATTTGCGCGCCGAGCGCCGGCTGTCGCCGAAGACCTTGGAAGCTTATGCACGGGATGTGCGCCAATTCCTGCTGTTTCTTGCGGATCACTGGGGCGGGCTCGTCTCGCTGCCGCGATTCGGCAAGCTCGCGGCGAACGATGTTCGCGCCTTCATGGCTGCGCGCCGCGGGGATGATATCGCTGGTCGCTCGCTGATGCGCGCGCTGGCCGGGCTGCGATCCTTTGCTCGTTTCCTCGAACGCGAGGGGCTTGGTTCGGTCGGCGCCCTGTCATCGATCCGGGCACCAAAAATCGGCAAGAGCTTGCCGAAGCCGTTGCAGATGGCCTCGGCCAAGCGCCTCGCCGACGCCGACGAGCGCGCCGGGGAGAATCGCGATCCGTGGATCTGGGCGCGGGATGCCGCCGTGATGGCACTGCTTTACGGCTCCGGCCTGCGTATTTCCGAAGCCCTCGGGTTGAAGCGCCGGGATGTGCCGGCGCCGGGCAAGGGCGATGTGCTGATCGTCAATGGCAAGGGCAACAAGACGCGCATGGTGCCGGTGCTGCATAATGTGCTGGAGCTGATTGCAGAATACGCCACCATGTGTCCGCATCCGCTACCGGCGGAAGGGCCGATGTTCGTCGGCGCCCGCGGCGGACCACTATCGCCGAGGATCATTCAGCTGACCATGGAGCGGATGCGCGGGGCGCTGGGCCTGCCCGACAGTGCCACCCCGCATGCCTTGCGGCACTCCTTCGCCACCCATCTCCTGACGCGCGGCGGCGATCTGCGCGCGATCCAGGAGCTGCTGGGCCACGCGTCGCTCTCGACCACGCAGATCTATACGGGCATCGATACCGAGCGCCTGTTCGAGGTCTACAAGACGGCCCATCCGCGGGCCTGAGATTGTAGGGTGGGCAAAGCGCAGCGTGCCCACCTTCACCAGCCGTGCACGTGAAGGTGGGCACGTCGCTTCGCTCCTTTGCCCACCCTACAGTTACTGGCTACGTCCGCGTCATCTCCACATTGTCCTTGCATGCGACAATTTGTTCGGCCAATGCTCGGCCGCTTTTGCCATCGCTTTTGCCTTGGGGGACCTGATGGGCGCGCATGAGAGTATGGAGCACGCGGAGCATGCCGAGCATGCATCGGGCTCTAACAAGAAGATCGCATTGCTGATTTCGCTGCTGGCGCTGTTTCTGGCGTTCTCGGAAACGCTCGGCAAAGGCGCGCAGACCGAATCGATCAGCAAGAACGTTGAGGCCTCGAATCTGTGGGCCTTCTTCCAGGCCAAGAGCGTCCGCCGCACCGTGGTACAGGCGACCGCTGAACACGCCAAGCTCAGCATGGGGACCGTCGGTGATGACGCCGCGAAAGCTGCGCTGGCCAAGCAGATCGACGACTGGAACAAGACGGCCCAGCGTTACCGCAACGAGCCGGAAACCGGCGAAGGCTCGGAACAACTCGCCGCCCGCGCCAAGGACGCCGAACACAAGCGCGACCTCGCGCTCGCGCGCTACCATCATTACGAGGTCGCGTCGGCAGCATTCCAGATCGGGATCGTGATGGCATCAGCGACGATCATCACCGGCATGCTGGTGCTGTCCTGGGTCGCCGGCGTGCTTGGCCTTGCCGGCATTGCCTTCATGGCGATCGGCCTGTTCGCACCGCATGCCGTGCATTTGATGTGATGTGCTACGCCGATGCGGTTTTGCAGAGTTGAAGCACCGCATCGGCAAATTCCCGCGGCTTTTCCTGCGGAATGTTGTGCCCGGCATCGGCCGTCACGCGACGCTCATAGAGGCCGGTAAAGTGGCGGCCGTGATTTTCCGAACTCTTGACCGGTCCGACGCCATCATCGGCACCATGCAGCACGATCGTCGGCACGCTGATTTTCGGCTGCGCCGATAGACGCTTCTCGACGAAATCGTAGATCGGGTCGCCGGCCACGCTAGCAGTGCGGTGCATGTAGGAGTGCACGACGACATCGACGAAATCATCATTGTCGAATGACGGCGCCGAGCGCGCGAAAGTGGCGTCGTCGAAATCCCACGATGGCGACCACATCTGCCAGAGCAGTTTGCAGATCCCGGCACGGTTCTGCACGAGGCCGTTGCGGCCACGCTCGGTGTGAAAATAATATTGATACCAGAACCGTGCTTCCTGTTCGGGCGTGACAGGTGTCGTGGCTGCGGTCAGGTCCTGGATGTTGTAGCCGGTGCAGCTGACAAGCCCGTGCACACGCTCCGGCCAGAGTGCAGAGACGACACAGGCTGCGCGGCCGCCCCAGTCATAGCCGGCGACGACGGCTTTCTCGATCCGCAGCGCGTCCATGAAATCGAGCAGGTCCTGCCCGAGCGCGCCTTGCTGACCGGAGCGGATTGTGTCCTTCGACAGAAATCGTGTCGGCCCATAGCCGCGCAGATAGGGCACGATGGTCCGGACGCCCGCTGCATTGATCAGCGCGGCTGCGTCGTCATAGCCGCGGATGTCATAGGGGAAGCCGTGAAGCAGGATCACCGGAACGCCGCCGGCAGGGCCACTGTGTTCATAGGCGATATCGAGTAAGGGCGTTCGGATGCGTGCGAGTTCAGCCAAGTCCGATCTCCCGGTTATGTCAGCGCGGCGAATGCGCCCTGTGGCGGATCCGTTGCACGAAGCGCATCCATCGTGACGATGGTCCACGGAACGACGCGATCATCGCCTTGACGCGGGACATCACCGGCGCAACGAAGTCGCGCGCGCGTGACCGAATATCGACAAGGAATGTGTAGAGCTTACGAAACCAGCCAATCTGCAGCAGCTTGTCGCGTGTGACGTCAAACGAGAATGCAAGCACGCCCATGCCGACAAATTTGGAGGCGACGATCAGGATGACCGCACTGATCCAGAGATGATGGGCCAGCAAATAGACTTCGGCGAATTTCAGCGGCACCAGCAACAGGATGAGCGGCGCGACGAAAACGAGCAGGGAAGGATAGGGCGAGAGGTCCGCCACTTTCGCTGCGCACCATGCCTTGAAGGCACGCAGCGGAATGAGGGCGACGACGCGCGCAACGACCGGTTCGAGATGATCCCACAGCCACGCTTCGATCAGGAAGATCAAAGCGAGCAGGAACCAGAGCGGCTGTAACGCGCGTCGCATCATCAGCAAAATCTCCGTGCCGGCATTTGTATTTCGTGCGCATGATCCGGTTCGAAAACCGCATCATGCGCAGGGCCGGCCGAAGTTCACATATGGATGGCGCGCTTGCCTACGGCAAGCGCCGCTTCCTTGACGGCTTCCGAACGGGTCGGATGCGCGTGGCAGGTGCGGGCCAGATCCTCGGCGGAACCACCGAACTCCATCAGCACGCAGGCCTCGTGGATCATTTCACCGGCTTCGCGGCCGATGATGTGCACGCCGAGCACGCGATCGGTCTTGGCATCGGCCAGAATCTTCACGAAACCATCCGTGGTCTGATTGACCTTGGAACGGCCATTGGCGGTGAAGGGGAACTTGCCGACGGTGTAGTTCACGCCAGCGGCTTTGAGTTCTTCCTCGGTCTTGCCGACGGCAGCGACTTCCGGCGTGGTGTAGACGACCCCCGGGATGACGTCATAGTTCACATGGCCAGCCTGGCCGGCGAGGATTTCGGCGCAGGCGACGCCTTCGTCTTCGGCCTTATGGGCGAGCATCGGGCCAGCGACGACGTCGCCGATGGCATAGACGCCCTTCACATTGGTCGCGAAGTGATGGTCGATCTTGACGCGGCCGCGCTCATCGAGCGCGACGCCGGCTTCCTGCAGGCCGAGGCCGGCGGTGTAGGGCGTGCGGCCGATGGCGACGAGGATGACGTCGGCTTCGAGAGATTCCGCAGCGCCGCCGGCGGCTGGCTCGATGTTCGCCTTCAGGCTCTTGCCCGACGAGTCGACGCCGGTGACCTTGGCGCCGAGCTTGAAGGTCATGCCCTGCTTCTCCAGCATGCGCTGGAATTGCTTGGCAACTTCGCCATCCATGCCGGGCAGGATGCGGTCGAGGAATTCCACCACGGTCACTTCAGCGCCGAGGCGGCGCCACACCGAGCCGAGCTCGAGGCCGATGACGCCGGCGCCGACCACGATCAGCTTGCCCGGCACCTTCTCGAGCGACAGCGCGCCGGTGGACGACACGATGCGCTTCTCGTCGATCTCGATGCCCTTCAGGTTGGCGACGGCCGAACCCGAAGCGATGACGATGTTCTTGGTCTCCAGCGTCTGGCTCTTGCCGTCAGCGGTCACCTCGACCTTGCCGGTGCCGAGCACCTTGCCGGTGCCGACGACGACGTCGATCTTGTTCTTCTTCATCAGGAACTCGACGCCCTTGACGTTGCCGTCGATGCCCTGCTGCTTGAAGTTCATCAGCGCGGGGAGATCGAGCTCCGGCTTGGACAGCTTGATGCCCATCTTGCCGAAGGAGTGGCCTGCTTCCTCGAACAGTTCGGACGAGTAGAGCAGCGCCTTGGACGGCATGCAGCCGACATTCAGACAGGTGCCACCCAGCGTGCTGTTCTTCTCGACGACGGCGACCTTCATGCCGAGCTGTGCAGCGCGAATCGCGCAAACATAGCCGCCGGGGCCGGTGCCGATGACGACGAGATCGTAAGTAGCCATGATGAAGTCCTGTGGTGCTTGGAAGTAAAGGTGATGTGGGGTGTCGAGGTGCTAACGGCCACCCGACACGTCGAGAATGGATGACGTGACGTAGGACGCGTCGTCGGACAAAAGCCAGACGATCGCATTGGCGATTTCATCGGCCGTGCCGACGCGCTTCATCGGGACATTGCCGGCGAGACGATGCGCACGATCGGGCTCGCCGCCGCTGGCGTGAATTTCGGTATCGATCAGGCCCGGCCGGATGCCGGCAACACGAATGCCTTCGGTCGCGACTTCCTGGCTGAGGCCAATCGTGAACGTATCGATCGCGCCTTTGGAAGCAGCGTAGTCGACATAGGTATTGGCCGAGCCGAGTTTCGCAGCGACCGATGACAGATTGACGATGACGCCGCCTTTGCCGCCATGCTTGGTCGATAGGCGCTTCACCGCCTCGCGGGCGCAGAGAAAGCTGCCGGTGACATTCACCGCCATCATGTGATTGATGCGTTCGGCGGTCATGTCCTCGACACGAATGCTGGGGCCGACGATGCCGGCATTGTTCACCAGCGCACCCAGCGGGCCGAAGGCGTCGGCCGCCTTGAACAGCGCAAGGATATCAGCTTCGGAGCCGACGTCGCATTTCACCGCGATGGCCTTGCCATTACCGGCTTCGATCTGCGCCACGACCTCATCGGCCGCAGCCTTGTTGCTGGCATAGGCCACCACGACTTTGAAGCCTTGCGCGGCAGCCTTCATCGCCGTCGCACGGCCGATGCCGCGGCTTCCGCCGGTGATGATGACGACGTTGTCGGTCATGCCAAGCTCCGGGCTATTCAGCAGCCGAACGGCTCGCGCGATAGCGATCAGCCAGTTCAGCTACTTTCTGTTCTTCAATGTGGATGCGTGTGGCATCCGGGCAGAAATCAAGTTCGTGGCCGGTGTCATCCAGATTCCACCCAAATGTATGGCCATGAGGGCCGACAGCGACCCGGTTGAAGTAAGCTTCATCGCGCAATGGCTGAAATACCTGACCGCGCGCGATCAGATCCGATAGGTCGTACTCTCCCGAGACGCCGTCATCAAACGTGACCTGCAGAACGGGATAGCGAACAACGGAGACGTCGGCGATGCGGTAATTCACTGATCGATCCTCCCGCCATTGTAACGAAGCGCGTGGACTTCCTGCCAGACATAAGCGACTTGCTCGCGATTTGCAGCGAGCCAGGACTGCACCTGCCGTAATTTCGCTTTCGGAAGCGATCCCTGCAAAACATCTCCAGTCAGGATCGAGATCATAATCTCGAATTCGCCGAAAATGGCATGAAGGTGCGGCGGCAGATGGTCCTTCGGGTAGATGACGATGCGGACGCCGCCGATAATCGCTATCGTCGGCATCCGCTTCGTCCTTTCGTTTAGAGATCCAGAACGAGACGGGCCGGATCTTCCAGGCTTTCCTTGACGCGCACGAGGAACGTCACCGCTTCCTTGCCGTCGATCACGCGGTGATCGTAGCTGAGCGCCAGATACATCATCGGGCGGATCTCGATCTTGCCGCCGACCACGACCGGACGTTCCTGGATCTTGTGCATGCCGAGAATACCGGCCTGCGGCGCGTTCAGGATCGGCGTCGACATCAGCGAGCCGTAGATGCCGCCATTGGTGATGGTGAAGGTGCCGCCCTGCATTTCATCGATCTTGAGCTGGCCGTCACGGGCACGACGACCGAAGTCGGCGATGTCCTTCTCGATCTGCGAGATCGACTTTGAATCGCATTCGCGCACGACCGGGACCACGAGGCCCTTGTCCGTGCCGACGGCGACGCCGACGTGATAGTAGTTCTTGTAGATGATGTCGCTGCCGTCGATCTCGGCATTGACGGCCGGGATGTCCTTCAGCGCCTGCACGCAGGCCTTGGTGAAGAAGCCCATGAAGCCGAGCTTGTTGCCGTGCTTCTTCTCGAACACGTCCTTGTACTGCGCGCGCAGCGCCATCACCGCGGTCATATCGACCTCGTTGAAGGTGGTGAGCATCGCAGCGGTGTTCTGCACGTCCTTCAGGCGACGGGCGATGGTCTGACGCAGGCGCGTCATCTTCACGCGCTCTTCGCGCGAGGCATCGTCGGCCGGCGAGGCGGCGCGCATCTGCACGCCAGCAGCAGGATGGCTCACCGGGGTCGGCGAGGAGGCGGCCTTTTCGATGGCGGCGAGCATGTCGCCCTTGGTCACGCGGCCATCCTTGCCGGTGCCGGCAACGCCGGCGGCATCGACGCCGCTCTCGGCCGAGAGCTTGCGCACGGATGGGGCCTGTGGGGTATCGGCAGCGAGAGTCTTCGACGGTGCAGCGGCAGCGGCAGCCGGCGCAGCAGCGGCAGGTGCCGGAGCAGCTTCAGCCTTCGGTGCGGCCGCAGCCGGCTTGGCACCAGCAGCACCATCGGCGATCTGGCCCAGCAGCGCGCCGACGGCGACGGTCTCGCCATCCTTGGCCACGATTTCGCTGAGCGTGCCTGCGGACGGTGCCGGCACTTCGATGGTGACCTTGTCGGTCTCGAGTTCAACCAACGGCTCGTCGACGGCAACGGCATCGCCGGCCTTCTTGAACCAGCGGCCGATGGTGGCTTCGGTCACGGACTCGCCGAGCGTGGGAACGCGAATTTCAGTCATGGTCAGCTTCCTGTTGCGTGCGGCCCGATAACGCGATCCGAAGATTTTTGGGATCGATCAGGCCGGAAAGAGGTCGAAGTCTAGATTTCAAATAAGACGGGTGCGCGAATGCCCCGCGGGGAGCGGGGCATTGCGATGACGAAAATGACTTAGCCGAGCGCCTCGTCGAGGAACGCCTTGAGCTGGGCGAGATGCTTGGACATCAAACCAGTTGCGGTCGCAGCCGACGCCGCACGGCCCGCGTAGCGCGGACGCTTGTGGGTGGCGTTGATCTGGTTGAGCACCCATTCGAGATACGGCTCGATGAAGTGCCAGCCGCCCATGTTGCGCGGCTCTTCCTGGCACCAGACGAATTCCGCACCCTTGAAGCGGGTCAGCTCCTGCACCAGCGTCTTCAGCGGCACCGGATAGAGCTGTTCGATGCGCAGCAGATAGACGTCGTCAATGCCGCGCTTCTCGCGCTCTTCGAACAGGTCGTAATAGACCTTGCCCGAGCAAAGCACGACGCGACGGATCTTGTTGTCGGGCTGCAGCTTGTCAGCATCGTCGAACAGCACGCGGTGGAAGGTGGAGCCGGCGCCGAGTTCGTCGAGCTTGGACACGGCGCGCTTGTGGCGCAACAGCGACTTCGGCGTCATCACGATCAGCGGCTTGCGGATCTCGCGCTTGAGCTGGCGGCGCAGCATGTGGAAGTAGTTGGCCGGGGTCGTCGGGTTGACCACCTGCATGTTGTCTTCCGCGCACATCTGCAGGAAGCGCTCGAGGCGTGCCGAGGAATGCTCGGGACCCTGGCCTTCATAGCCGTGCGGCAGCAGGCAGACGAGGCCCGACATGCGCAGCCACTTGCGTTCGCCCGAGGAGATGAACTGGTCGAACACGACCTGCGCGCCGTTGGCGAAGTCGCCGAACTGCGCTTCCCACAGGCCGAGCGTGTTCGGCTCGGCCAGCGAGTAGCCATATTCGAAGCCGAGCACGGCTTCTTCCGACAGCAGCGAGTTGATGACTTCGTAGCGGCCCTGCTTCTCGCCGAGATGATTGAACGGCGTGTAGCGGCTCTCGTCCTCCTGGTCGAACCAGACCGAATGACGCTGCGAGAAGGTGCCGCGTTCGGAGTCCTGGCCGGACAGGCGGATGGCGTGGCCTTCTTCCATCAGCGAGCAGAACGCCAAAGCTTCGCCGGTCGCCCAGTCGATGCCTTCGCCATTGTCGATGGCCTTGGCGCGGGCATCGAGGAAACGCTGCACGGTGCGGTGAATGCGGAAACCGTCCGGCACCTTGGTGATCTTGGTGCCGATCTCCTTGAGAACAGCGACATCGACGCCGGTGACGCCGCGGCGCGGCTCTTCGTCTTCGCCTGCGATCTTGAGACCCGACCACTTGCCGTCCATCCAGTCAGCCTTGTTCGGCTTGTAGCTGGTGCCGGCTTCGAGCTCCACATCGAGCTTCGAGCGCCAGTCGGCTTTCGCTTTGTCGAAATCTTCCTGGCTGATCACGTTCTCGGCGATCAAGCGCTTGGAATAGAGATCCAGCGTGGTCTGGTGGCCGCCGATCTTCTTGTACATCACCGGCTGGGTGAACGCCGGCTCGTCGCCTTCGTTATGACCGTGGCGGCGATAGCAGAACATGTCGATGACGACAGGCTTGTGGAACTTCTGCCTGTATTCGATCGCGATCTTGGCCGCAAACACCACAGCTTCAGGATCGTCGCCGTTCACGTGGAAGATCGGCGCATCGATCATCTTCGCCACATCCGACGGATAGGGCGACGAGCGCGAATAGCGCGGATAGGTGGTGAAGCCGATCTGGTTGTTGACGATGAAGTGGATCGAACCGCCGGTGCGGTAGCCCTTCAGGTCCGACAGCGCGAAACATTCGGCGACGACGCCCTGGCCTGCAAAGGCCGCGTCGCCATGCATCAGCACCGGGAGAACCGAGATGCGCTCTTCCGGCGGATCGCCCCACTGGTCCTGCTTCGCGCGTACCTTGCCGAGCACGACGGGGTCGACGATTTCGAGATGCGACGGATTCGCGGTCAGCGACAGATGGATCTTGTTGTTGTCGAATTCGCGGTCCGACGAGGCACCGAGGTGATACTTCACGTCGCCCGAACCTTCGACTTCGTCGGGGTTCGCCGAGCCGCCCTTGAATTCGTGGAACAGCGCGCGATGCGGCTTGCCCATCACCTGGGTCAGCACGTTGAGGCGGCCACGATGCGGCATGCCGACAACGATTTCCTTCACGCCGAGGCTGCCGCCACGCTTGATGATCTGTTCGAGCGCGGGGATCAGCGATTCACCGCCGTCCAGGCCGAAGCGCTTGGTGCCGGTGAACTTGACGTCGCAGAACTTCTCGAAGCCGTCAGCTTCGATCAGCTTCATCAGGATGGCGCGACGGCCTTCCGGCGTGAACGAGATTTCCTTGTCAGGCCCTTCGATACGTTCCTGGATCCAGGCCTTCTGCGCCGGATTCGAGATGTGCATGAATTCGACGCCGAGCGTCTGGCAATAGGTGCGCTGGAGGATCGCGACGATCTCGCGCAGCGAGCCGTATTCGAGGCCGATGACGTTATCGATGAAGATCTTGCGGTCGAGATCGGCGTCGGTGAAGCCGTAGGACTTGGGATCGAGCTCTTCGTGATCCTTGACGCCTTCGATGCCGAGCGGATCGAGATTGGCGTGGAAGTGGCCGCGCATGCGATAGGCGCGGATCAGCATGAGGGCGCGGACCGAATCGCGCGTGGCCTGGATCAGGTCGCCGACCGGAACCTTGTCGCCCTTCTCGGCTTTGGCAGCGAGCTTGGCGCCAACGGCCTTCTCGACCTTTGCCCAATTGCCGTCGAGCGCATGGGTAATGTCGTCATTCGGGGTGACCGGCCAGTTGGCCTTTTCCCAGGACGGGCCGGCGGCATTTTGCTGCACGTCGGCGGAGTTGTCCTTCAGGCTCTTGAAGAACTCCTGCCACTCGGCATCGACCGAGGAGGGGTCCTTTTCGAACCGGGCATAGAGATCGTCGATGTAAGTGGCATTGGCGCCCTGGAGAAATGAAGAGAGGGCAAAGGCGGCGTTCGCGTCCTGGCGAGACATTATGGCGTCCTGAATTTTTCTAGTCGCGCGGCATTTCGGGCGAGGGTTTGGCCCTTATACGGACCGAACCTTATGCGGCGACCTTCTAACCTATCTAGTTTCAAAGATCGCGTTAAAAACACGAAGAACTGAACAATTCGTCAATTCTATGTGCCTCGTGATTTCGCTGATTAAATCTCAACTATTCGACGACACTAAGGTCTTCTTTCGCCAATGCGGCAGCGCCGCCCTGGAGAACGACCGTTCTCTTGCGTTTCGGCTTGGCCGGACCGCAGGCGGCATCGAGCAGGGCAGTGGCAGCCTGGTTCGCGGCATCGGCGACGTCCGGATCGCGCGTCACCATGGCGGCAACGATCGCACCATCCATCAGCAGGCCGATCTGATGCGCGAGGGCATCCGGCTTCGTTGCGCCGGCAGCGCCAGCCAGCTCGCTTATGTGCTTGAGAACAAACGTCTTATGCTGGATCGTGAGGGCGCGGAGTCGGGTCTCGTCCTTGGGATGCTCGCCAACGGCATTGATGAAAACGCAGCCCGTATAACTTTCCTCGCCGAACCACTTTTTCAGCGCCGGAAAGATCGCGTCGAGTTTTTCGCGGGGCGTGGCAGGGGCTTCGATGGCGCCAAGAAACCAGGCGCGCCAGCTTTGCCCTTCGGTCTCGAGCACGGCCTCAACCAGATCTCCCTTTGATTTGAAGATCTTGTAGAGCGTTGTCTTGGCTGTACCGGCCTCCGCCACGATGGCGTCAATCCCGGTAGCATTGATGCCGTTTTTGCAGAACAGCCGCGTCGCCGCGTCCATCAATCGGTCGCGCGGCGTGGTCTTTTCGGCGTCCTGGGGCATCGGCTCGGTCATTACCGCGTCAATATGACATGCGCCGACGCCGGTGCAAGCGAGGCCCAGGCGATCTGATCAAGATTCGAGCGTTTGGCGGGCGAATCGGCAGCTGTGATTGCCGATTGAGCGCCGGAAAATCGCGCGCAATCTGCGCAACTCATTGATTTGTTTGATGGTGGCCGCTGGAGCGCAGTTTGGCATGTCCTCTGCATAGATACAGACCGTTCTGTATTTTAATCAGGGAGACGTCCATGACCGCTGTCGCCGCAAAAACCGCTTTGACCGGCTGCCTGGCACCGATCGACAAAGGGGGGCTCGAACAGCTGATCGCCAATGGCAAGGCCAATCCGAACGTCATCAAGACGCTCAAATGCAAGACCGTCGCCGAAGGCAAGTTCCGCCACGCCAACTACATCCGCAGCCTGCCGCCTTACATCGTCGACGAGCCGCCGGCTCTCCTTGGCGACGACACCGCGCCAAATCCATCAGAGGCATCGCTCGCTGCACTTGGCTCCTGCCTCGCCGTCGGCCTGCACGCCAATGCGGTGCATCGCGGCTGGACCGTCAACAAGCTCGAACTCCAGCTCGAAGGTGATCTCAACATCACCGCTGTCTGGGGCACCGGCGATATCAGCGAGAAGCCGGTGGGCTTCACCGATGTCCGCGTGAAGGTGGACATGGAATGCGAAGGCATTCCGCAGTCGGATGTCGATGCGCTGATCGAGCATGTGAAGAAGTGGTCGCCCGTCGCCAACACATTTACGCGTCCGGTCAATCTCGAAGTCACTGCGTAAAGACGCACCGTCATCAAGGCCGTCATTGCGAGCCCTGCAAATTGGCAATGCCAATTTGCTTCGGCGGTACGATCTTCGAGGTCGAGGAGACCGGCGAGAAAGTGATGTTCATCGCCGACTGCGCCGACGGGAATCTGTCGCTCACGCCCTGCAAGCCGTTCCTCGCCATGGACGGCACTGGCACTTACGCCGTGCAGTTCCGCGACGTCTTCATTCCGGATGATCAGGTACTTGCTACACCGGCCATGCCGCTGGTGAAGAAGATCCGCGCCGGTTTCATCCTGATGCAGATGGGCATGGGGCTCGGACTGATCCGCGACTGCGTGGCCATCATGGACAGCGTGAAGCCATCTCTCGCCCATGTGAACTGCTTCCTGCCGCAGCAGCCCGAGGATTTTGCCGGCCTGCTGGCAAAGATGGAAGCCGAGACGATGATGCTTGCCGCCACGCCTTACGAGACCGGCAACGACTACTGGCGCGCCGTCGTCGATCTGCGTCTGCGCGCGGGCGATGCCGCGGTGGCCGCGGCCCATGCTGCGATGTTGCATTGTGGCGCGCGCGGCTATCTCAAATCCCATCGTGCGCAGCGGCGCCTGCGCGAGGCCTATTTCGTGGCGATCGTCACGCCCGCCACAAAGCAGCTCCGAAAAATGCTCGCGGATAATGCGCGTGAGCAGCAGGGAGGCGCGGCCCATTGACGTAAGTCAGGGCGCAGCAGCGACGGCTCTTCTACAGACGGTCCAACAACGACGTTCAACATGAGTGGAGGCTAACATGGCAGAAGTTTTGATTTCCGCAGACGACCTCACGACTTTCATGAAGCACGAGCCGTGTGTCGTCATCGACACGCGCAATCCCGATGCCTATGCGGCCGGGCACATTCCCGGCGCCGTCAATCTCCATGAGATCTTTACGTTCCTCGCCACCTCCACGCCCGAGGGCATGGACGAACTCAAGAAGAAATTCGCTGACGCTTTCGGTGGTGCCGGCCTGTCCGGTGCAGAGACCGCGGTGATCTATGCAATCGATGAATTCCGGCTTCGGCCAGTCGTGCCGCGGCTACTTCCTGCTCGAATTCCTGGGCTATCCCAAGATGAAAGTGCTGCATGGCGGCTTCGATGCCTGGACCATGAAGGGCCTGCCGACGACCACGGACGTTCCGGTGCCGGTGGCAGCGTCCTTCTCCATCAAGCCGGAAGCGGGATCGATCCTCATTGATGCGGCCACCATGCAGTCCGCGCTTGGCAATCCGTCGATTGCCATTCTCGATGTGCGCGATGTCGATGAATGGATCGGCGAAAGCTCGTCTCCCTATGGCAAGGATTTTTGCCCACGGATGGGCCGCATCCCAGGCGCGGTCTGGATCGAGTGGTACCGCATGATGAAGCCGACCGCGGAAGGCCCGCGCTTCAAGTCGAAGAACGAGATCCTCGCCGAATGCGCGACGGTGGGCATCACGCCGGCAACGACGGTCTATCTCTACTGCTTCAAGGGGGCGCGCGCGTCGAACACGTTCCTTGCGCTGAAGAATGCCGGCGTGGCCGATGTGCGAATGTATTTCGGCTCCTGGAACGAATGGAGCCGCGATGTGAAATATCCCATCGAGGAAGGTTTGCCCGTGGTCGGCGAGAAGCAGGCAGTGGCGGCCTGACGTGAATGCCGGGCGCGCGACGATGCGCGCCCGGATCGCATGTTCAGAGGATCAATCCACCATCCACGATCAGGCTCTGGCCGACAATGTAGGACGACAGCGGCGACGCCAGGAACAGCGCTGCGCCCGCCATGTCTTTCGGCGTGCCGAGCCGCTTGACCGGAATACGCTCCAGCGCACCTTCCAGCCGCTTGGGATTGGCGGTCGTGACCTTCGTCAGTTTGGTATCGACAAGACCAGGCGCGATGCCGTTGACGCGGATGCCGTCCTCCGCCCATGCCACGCCGAGCGTCCGCACCAGGCCAACGGCGCCGGTCTTCGACGCGTTGTAGGAGGGATTGCCCTTGGTGGCATGAAAGGCCGCGGTGGACGAGACGATGATGAGGCTGCCGCCGCTCGCCTTCAGCATCGGATGGAATTTTGCCCCGCAAGCCATCAGGCTCATCAGGTTCACTTCCATCACCTTGCGAAAGCCGTCCATTTCGAATTCCGCGCGCTTGTAGAGCACGGTGCCCTGCGCCAGCACGAGCACATCGAGCTTTGCGAAAGCCGGCTGCATCGCGTCGATGGCGGCGGCGTTGCTGACATCGAGTTGCGCATAGTGCAGGCCGGCAAGATCCGAGCCTTCTTCGCTCTTGTAGTCACCGGCCGTGGCGCGCGTGCCATAGACATGCACCTCAGCACCCTTCTCGCGAAAGCCATGGGCAATCCCGTTGCCGATGCCGCTCGATCCTCCGACGACGAGGACGGTCTTGCCGGTGAAATCCAGCTCGTTCATGGGCAGTCTCCCTTATGCATTGCGAGTCGATGGTGCTCGCTTCAAGCAGTGAGGGCAGTTTGGGGTGCGGGGGAGTACTGTCAAGCTGGTGAATGCGGTGAGAGACCTGCTCCGCTCGCAGCGCTGGGTTCGGTCAGCAGAGATCGTCGAGTCAAACTACGCGCGATAGTTGACGTTATTCCTGCATATGGCAAATGCCTGCGCCGCTGTTATGCTGCTCGAAGGGGAGGACACGGACGATGAGTAGCGGCAAGTCCATTACAGTTGCCCTTGATTACGATCTGGCTCGCGGCGTTGATCTTTGGTTGGCGACCGGTAAGTACGACTCCGTCGGTGAATTGCTTCAGGCTGCCCTTCGCGCGCTGGAACGGGAAGAGCGTGCGCTCAGCCAGATTATGGGCGACAAGGTCTGCTTGGCTTTTGCCAGTTCTGGCCCTGACGCGGATGCCAACGAGGTATTTGCTCGCCTGCGCGCTCACCATGCGGAAGTTGTCCTGGAACCGATCGACAGCGAAACCATATCTTGGGCCTTGATCGATCAGACGGGCGACAGTCCGTTCATGCCGGACGGCCGCGAGCAGACGCCAGTGCCGGCCGACCGCGAGAGAAAATAAAAGCCGCTGTTTCGAGCGGGTCTTTACATGTCGATCGATATTGGTTGCGCTGGAGCGATATGAGTAGAAGAGTGGACCAGTCCGTATGCCATAGCTTCTTCTCGGTGATGCATTTCGTTGAAAAATCACATCCCAAAGACAGAACTGGATAGTTGGAGAGCCGAACTCTCTAATTGGAGTAGGGCTAGCGCATTTCGGGATCGTGTTGACGAGATATTGCGCTCGCTTCCGCGATCCATCTTCTTTCGCCAAGCCGGTCTCGCATTCTTAAGAGATGCTTGGATTGCGGGGCGTGTCGGCACGGCCCTTTCATCGGAGTTTATCAGATTGGTGCCTGCTGAGCGCCCAGACTTTGAGATGCAGACGAGTGGGGTCATCCAGCAATTCGAGGCGACCGAGGCTGATAGAGATGGTCGTCGTCGTGGAGACGAACCGGATAGTTTTGAACTAGAGTTTGATCCGGTTGAACAATGGAGGGCGAGATTTGAAGCGATACCAGAAGCACTCACTCGGGTAGTCACAAAGAAGATCGCCAAAGACTATCTGCCGGGAGTTGGTTTAGTAATTTACGTCAATCTGGGCTGCTATGGTGCCTATATACACGAAGGCTTACCGATCCTTCAAAATGGGACCGCACCTGCGAAGGATAAGTTCAGGATCGTACTCGTGATGTGGGAAGGCACAGTCTATAAGCTTTGGGAGAATGGCCAGCCCACTCTGATGAAATGGTCATCTGCTGGGATCGAAGACTTCTGACGATGGTTGTTTGCACTTAAGTCTTCGTAGTGGGCTCTGATGGGCAATACTCAAGCCAACAATCGTATTTTTCGGTCGTCGATAGATCACCGCTGAGACGGATTTGTTAAACCAAAAGGCCCGCTCTCACGAGCGGGCCTTTCTTATTCAGTCCGATACTCCGCGGCTTACTTGCCCGCGAGCACGTCCACCAGCGTGGTGCCGAGGCGGGCCGGCGATGGCGAGACGCGGATGCCGGCGGCTTCCATGGCTGCGATCTTCGACTGGGCATCGCCCTTGCCGCCCGACACGATGGCGCCGGCATGGCCCATGCGGCGGCCGGGAGGTGCGGTGACGCCGCCGATGAAGCCGACCATCGGCTTCTTGCGGCCGCGCTTGGCTTCGTCCTTGATGAACTGCGCCGCGTCCTCTTCCGCCGAACCACCGATCTCGCCGATCATGATGATCGACTCGGTCTTGTCGTCGGCCAGGAACATCTCGAGCACGTCGATGAATTCGGTGCCCTTGACCGGGTCGCCGCCGATGCCGACCGCCGAAGTCTGGCCGAGACCTGCCTGGGTGGTCTGGAACACGGCTTCATAGGTCAGCGTGCCGGAGCGCGACAGGATGCCGACCTTGCCGGGCTTGAAGATATTGGCCGGCATGATGCCGATCTTCGATTCACCGGCGGTGACGACGCCCGGACAGTTCGGCCCGATCAGGCGCGACTTGGAGCCGATCAGCGAACGCTTCACGCGCACCATGTCGAGCACCGGAATGCCCTCGGTGATGCAGACGATCAGCGGGATTTCCGCATCGATGGCTTCGCAGATCGCGTCGGCTGCGCCCGGCGGCGGGACGTAGATCACCGATGCGTCGGCGCCGGTCTTGTCGCGGGCTTCCGCCACGGTGTCGAACACGGGCAAGCCGATATGGGTCGAGCCGCCCTTGCCCGGCGAGGTGCCGCCGACAACCTTGGTGCCGTAAGCGATCGCCTGTTCCGAATGGAAGGTGCCGTTCTTGCCAGTAAAACCCTGGGTGATGACCTTGGTGTTCTTGTCGATCAAGACTGACATTGGCTTACTTTCCCTTCACCGCGTTGACGATCTTCTGGGCGGCGTCGTCGAGATCGTCGGCCGGCAGAACATTGAGGCCGGACTCGCGGATGATCTTCTTGCCTTCCTCGACATTGGTGCCTTCGAGGCGAACAACCAGTGGCACCTTGAGGCCGACGGCCTTCACCGCGCCGACAACACCGGCGGCGATAACGTCGCACTTCATGATGCCGCCGAAGATGTTGACCAGGATGCCCTTCACGTTCGGATCAGCCGTGATGATCTTGAACGCAGCGGTCACCTTCTCTTCCGAAGCGCCGCCACCGACGTCCAGGAAGTTGGCCGGGCTTTCGCCATAGAGCTTGATGATGTCGAGCGTAGCCATGGCGAGGCCGGCGCCGTTCACCATGCAGCCGATGGTGCCGTCGAGGGCGATGTAAGCGAGGTCATATTTCGATGCCTCGATTTCCTTCGCGTCTTCTTCCGTGGTGTCGCGCAGCGCGACGATGTCGGCGTGGCGATACAGCGAATTGGAGTCGAACGACATCTTGGCGTCGAGGCACTTCAGCTCGCCCTGCTTCGACACGATCAGCGGATTGATCTCCAGCATGTCCATGTCTTTGGCGATGAACGCGGTGTAGAGCTGTGCGGTCAGCTTCTCGGCCTGCTTGGCGAGATCGCCCTTAAGGCCCAGCGCCTGCGCGACCGTGCGGCCGTGATGACCCATCACGCCGGTGGCCGGATCGACCGAGAAGGTGATGATCTTCTCAGGGGTATCGTGCGCCACGTCCTCGATGTTCATGCCGCCTTCGGTGGAGACCACGAAAGCAACGCGCGAGGTTTCGCGGTCGACGAGCAGCGAGAGGTAGAATTCCTTCTCGATGTCCGAACCGTCTTCGATATAGAGGCGGTTGACCTGCTTGCCGGCGTCGCCGGTCTGCACGGTGACCAGGGTCGCGCCGAGCATTTCCTTGGCGAACTGCTTGACCTCGTCCACCGACTTGGCGAGGCGGACGCCGCCCTTGTCGCCAGCGGAGGCTTCCTTGAACTTGCCCTTGCCGCGACCGCCGGCATGGATCTGGCTCTTCACGACCCAGAGCGGGCCGCCGAGCTGGTTTGCTGCAGCTTCAGCTTCTTCGGCCTTGAGGACCGGCACGCCCTTGGAGACGGGCACGCCGAACTCCTTCAGGACGGCTTTCGCCTGATATTCATGGATATTCATAAGATGCTCCCGAACCCCCGATGGTGAAATTGGAATTCACGCCGTTTTCTCAATTGGCATACCGTATACCACGTAGTCGGCATGTCAAAGAGTGGCGGTAATTCCGTGTGACGGACGAAATTGGCTGGTGGGTTCGTCGCAGTGTTTGCCAACATCGTCAAATGCAAAACCGGCACCCCAGGGGTGCCGGTTCAGTTCAGTCAGATTTTTAGCCGAGCAGATCGGGTGCGATCTTCTTGCAGGCGTCCATCAGGCCGACCACCGAAGCGACCGACTTGTCGAAGCCTTCCTTGTCCTTGCCGGCGAGTTCGATCTCGACGACGCGCTCGACGCCCTTGGCACCGATCACGACGGGAACGCCGACATACATGTCCTTGACGCCATATTCACCGTTGAGGTGAACGGCGCAGGGCAGCACGCGCTTCTTGTCCTTGAGATAGCTCTCGGCCATCGCGATCGCCGAAGCGGCCGGCGCATAGAAAGCCGAGCCGGTCTTGAGCAGGTTGACGATTTCGGCGCCGCCATTGCGGGTGCGGTCGACGATCTCGTCGATGCGGGCCTGCGAGGTCCAGCCCATCTTCACGAGGTCGGGCAGCGGGATGCCGGCGACGGTGGAATACTTGACCAGCGGCACCATGGTGTCGCCGTGGCCGCCGAGCACGAAGGCGGTGACGTCTTCGACCGACACGTTAAATTCATCGGCCAGGAAGTAGCGGAAGCGCGCGGAGTCCAGCACGCCAGCCATGCCGACCACCTTGTTCGCCGGAAGACCGCAGGCCTTCTGCAGTGCCCAGACCATGGCATCGAGCGGGTTGGTGATGCAGATCACGAATGCGTTCGGGGCATACTTCTTGATGCCTGCGCCCACCTGCTCCATCACCTTGAGGTTGATCGAGAGCAGGTCGTCGCGGCTCATGCCGGGCTTACGCGGCACGCCGGCGGTGACGATGATGACATCGGCGCCTTCGATCGCTTCGTAGGAATTGGCGCCCGAGAGCTTCGCGTCGAAGCCGTCAACCGGCGACGACTGCGCGAGATCGAGCGATTTGCCCTGCGGGATGCCTTCGGCGATGTCAAACATCACCACGTCGCCGAGTTCCTTGAGACCAACCAGGTGAGCCAGCGTTCCGCCGATCTGACCCGAGCCAATCAGTGCGATCTTATTACGCGCCATGAGAAAATATCCTTTGAACCCGCAGGGGTGGAGGAGGGAGCAGTAAATGCCGAAGGCTGGTTATCGCTTTCGTGCAACCCGTTCAAGGGAGCGTATGCCCATTTGTCGGGCGAGGGGGCGAGGATGCAGGATCAGGGATGGTGAGTTTGGAGCGAGACTAAACTCAGTATGTCGTCCCGGCGAAAAGCCGGGACCCATAACCGCCGTAACCGTGGTGGTATACAAGCTTCTCCGCTTGCGTGTCGTCACGACCTCGGAGGTGATGGATCCCGGCGTTCGCCGGGATGACAGGGAGTTTACGTTTCCACCAATCCCGTCGTTGCGCCGCTTGCCGTTGAATCGCTGCGTCCATGAGGTAGCGCCAAGTAAGTCTCCGACCCCATCTCGAACAGGCGCGACGCCGTGCGGACGAATTCGAACTTTTCCGTGCCCTGATCCGCTGAATAGAGATCCGGCGGCTCGGCAGCAGCGGTCGCCATCAGCTTCACACCGTTGTCGTAAAGCGTATCGATCAGCGAGATAAAGCGCTTGGCCGCGTTACGGTTGGCTTCGGTCATCGCCGGCACGTGTTCGATGAACAGCGTGTGATATTCATGTGCGAGCTTGAGATAGTCGCTCGCACCGAGCGGCTTTTCGCAAAGATCGTTGAAGGTGAAGCGTGCGACGCCTTGGGCCTCGAACGGCACATGCAGCTTGCGGCCCTTCACAGCGAGTTCGCGCGACTTGCCCGCCGCGCCGCCGGTGAGCTTCGTAAAAGCGGCGTCGAGCGCAGCCTTGGCGGCGGCGTCATCCGGCACCAGCCAGCTCTTCACGCCGACCAGCTTTTCCATGCGGAAATCGGTGCGCGAATCGAGCTTTCGCACGTCCATGTGGTCTTCGATCTGCTTGATGAAAGGCAGGAACAGCGCACGGTTGAGGCCGCCTCTGTAGAGGTTCACCGGCTCCACATTGGATGTCGCGAACACCACCGTGCCGAGTTCGAACAGCCGGGCGAACAGGCGGCCGAGGATCATCGCATCCGCAATGTCGGTGACGTGAAATTCGTCGAAGCACAGCAGCCAGGCTTCCTCGAAGATCGAGTTCGCCGTCAGCGTGATGACGTCGCTGTTGTCCGGGATTGCGCCGCTCGCCATCTTCTGGCGGAAATCGTAGATGCGCTCATGGGCATCCGCCATGAATTCATGGAAATGCGCGCGGCGCTTGTGCTGGACCGAGCTGCTTTCGAAAAACAGGTCCATGAGCATGGTCTTGCCGCGGCCGACCTCGCCATGAACGTAAAGCCCCTTCGGCGGCTGCGCATCCTTGTCGCCGCCGAACAGGCGTCCAAAAAATCCCTTTTTGCGCGGCGGCTCGTAGGTCGCGAGCTTGGCGTCGAGCGCCGCGATGGCCTCGACGGCGTCAGCCTGCGCCGGATCGGCCTCGATGGTACCGGCGGAGACGAGGGATTTGTACTGTTCGCGGAAGGATGTCTGGGCGGGCATGGGCGCCTAACGGCCCCATGCGAGGGGAAAATGCAAGACGGGATTTGGGGGAGGCAGCGATGCGCGGTCTTCTCCCTCCCCCAAGCGGCGCAGCCGCGCAGCGGGGAGGGTGGCACGATCGCAAGCGTTCAGCGAGCGTCGTGACGGGTGGGGTGCTTGCGCCAAACTCCGACGTCACGTGGGGAGAGCCCCACCCGACCGGCCCAACAGGGCCGGCCACCCTCCCCACGGCGCACAGCTTCGCTGTGCTTGGGGGAGGGAAGTCAGAGCGCCTTCGTAAGCAACGAGCTATGCCGCCCGAACTCGCGCGCCCAGCTCATACGCATTCTCCACCAGATACGGTCCACCACCGGTGGATGCCCGCGAGGAGAACAGCACGAACTGCTCTGCCGTAAACGTCTGCGTCGGGAAATACCCGCGTACCGACAAATAATCCGCCACATCCCAGCTCGACGCATCGCGCAGCCGCGCCAGCGTCACATGCGGCGTGAATTTGCGGGGATCGGGGCCCAGGCCGCAGCGACGGCACAAGCGCTCCAGCTCGGCCTGCAATTCCAGCAGCGGCTTGCTCGGCTCCACGGAGGCCACGATCGCACGCGGCTTGTTGCCGCCAAAACTGGTGAGGCCGCGAATCTCGACCTTGAAGGGTCTGCGCTCCACACGTGCCATCAGATAAGCGATTTCGTTCGCGGAAATGCCGTCGATGTCGCCCATGAAGCGAAGCGTGACGTGATAGTTTTCTGGATCGATCCAGCGCGCGCCCGGCAGGCCGCCACGTAAATTGGCCAATCGCTGGCCGATCTCGACTGGGATTTCCAGTCCGGCGAATAGACGCGGCATAGGCAGCTCCTTTTTGTCGGGGCGCGATTTTCGCCGAAAGGTGCTGGTGCCTGTGTGTGCTGACGCACGACCGCACCGCTCGGCGAAAATCATGCCCGACAAACGAGCCGGTGAGCCGTCAAGAGCAACGAATCACCGATGTCTAAAACCTATCCGAGTTATGTGACTCTGCGAAGCAAAGCGTGTCATCGCAGCGTCAAGTTCCGAATAACTCGGCAGCGTCACGCAAGGCGTGAATGCGCCGATGTCAGTTGCTCAGTTCTTCGGCGCAAGCGCTGCCACGAAAGCTTCCACTGTTGGTAAGATCTTGTTCACCACGACATCGACGCCCTCGGCCGTCGGATGCATGCCATCCGCCTGGTTGAGTTTGTTGCCCTCGCCGGCGACGCCGTCGAGGAAGAACGGATACAAGGGAACGTCGAACTGTTTAGCGAGGTCCGGATAGATCGCGTTGAACTTGTCCGCATAGTCCTTGCCGTAATTCGGCGGTGCCAGCATGCCGCACAGCAGGACCTTGATGCCGCGGGCCTGCAGCCGCTTGATGATCTCCGTGAGCGCCTCGCGGGGGATCTTTGGATCGACGCCGCGGAGTGCGTCATTGGCGCCGAGCTCGAGGATCACGCCCTGGGTGCCGTCAGGCACCGACCAGTCGAGGCGGCCGAGCCCGCCAGAGGTGGTATCACCGGATACACCGGCATTGGCGATCTCGACGGCGATGCCCTTGTCCTTCAGCGCCTTCTGCAGACGGACTGGAAAAGCAGCCGCGGCTGGCAGATTGTAGCCGGCGCTCAGCGAGTCCCCGAGCACCACCAGCTTGACCGGAGTCTGCGCAAAAGCCGGCACCTGCGGCAACATGACGAGCCATCCAGCAACAAACAGGCACACAAACCTGCCAAGCCACCCCTCGACCGCCGCGAATGAAGGACCATATGACACCGACATGGACACGCGCATCGACACCTCATCCTCGGCCGGCACTCTGCCGGACACCATTTCCATCTCAAACCTCAACCTGTCGCTCGGCGCCGGTGCCGCGCGCGTGCATATCCTCAAGGATATCAGCCTGCGCGTCGGATCGGGTGAAGCGATCGGGCTGATCGGCCCGTCGGGCTCCGGTAAATCCACGCTGCTGATGGTCATGGCGGGGCTAGAGCGGCCTGATTCAGGTCAGGTGGTGGTCAATGGCACCGCTTTCAATGATCTCGACGAGGACGGATTGGCGCGCTTCCGCGGTCGCCATGTGGGCATCGTGTTCCAGTCCTTCCATCTGATCCCGACCATGACGGCACTGGAAAATGTCGCCGTGCCGCTGGAGCTTGCCGGCCATCCCGATCCGGAAGGGCGCGCGGCGAAGGAGCTCGAGGCCGTCGGTCTCGGTGCCCGCCTGCATCATTATCCACGCCAGCTCTCCGGCGGCGAGCAGCAGCGCGTCGCTTTGGCCCGCGCACTCGCGCCCGATCCGGCGATCCTCGTCGCCGACGAGCCGACGGGCAATCTCGACGAGAGCACCGGCAGCCAGATCGTCGATCTTCTGTTCGCGCAACATGCCGAACGCGGCATGACGTTGGTGCTGGTGACCCACGACAACGCGCTAGCGGAGCGCTGTGATCGCGTGGTCCGCCTGCGCTCCGGCCATATCGAGAAGGCCTGATGGCTGTCATGACCGACAACGCCGCGCCGACGCGCGGCCCGTCGCTGGCCCTGCGATATGCGTTGCGCGAGATGCGCGGCGGCCTGAGCGGCTTCTATGTTTTCATTGCCTGTATCGCGCTCGGCGTGCTCGCAATTGCCGGCGTCGGCTCGGTGGCTGCGAGCCTGAGCGATGGCCTTGCGCGCGAAGGCCGCACGCTGCTCGGCGGCGATGCCGCTTTCTCGCTCATGCAGCGTGAGGCCAAGCCAGAGGAAATCGCCTTCCTGCGCCAACGCGGCGATGTCTCTGTTGCGGCAACGCTGCGCGGCATGGTTCGCGCACCGGACGGCAATCTCGCACTGGTGGAAATGAAGGCGGTGGATGCCGCCTATCCCTTGCTTGGTCGCTTGAAGCTGGCGCCGGATATGCCCGTCGGTGATCTCCTCGCCGAGCGCGATGGTGCCTATGGCGCCGCGACCGACACCACACTGCTGGCGCGCCTTGGCCTCAAACTCGGTGACCGCGTCACCGTCGGTAGCGCGACTTTCCAGATTCGCAGCGTCGTGGATTCCGAGCTGGACAAGCTTGCCGGCGGCGTCGGTTTCGCACCCCGCTTTCTGGTCAGCGAAGATGCCCTGCGCGCGACCGCATTGCTGCAGCCCGGCAGCCTGGTGCGCTGGATCTATCGTGTTCGCCTGCCGGACGGCGGGGATCGCGCAGCCAAGGCGCTGACCGAGGATGCCCGAAGCCAATTGCCACAGGCCGGTTGGGAAATTCGCTCGCGCGACAATGCGTCGCCGCAACTCGAGCGCTCGATCACGCGCTTTACCCAATTCCTGACCCTGGTCGGCCTCGCCGCCCTGTTGGTCGGTGGTGTCGGCGTCGCCAATGCAGTGAAAAGCCATATCGACCGTCGCCGCGAAGTCATTGCCGCACTGAAGGCGCTTGGCGCCACCGGCCGTGATGTGTTTGCCATGTATCTGACGCAGGTGATGGTGCTCGCCATTATCGGTTCGCTGATCGGCCTCGCGCTCGGCGCCGCGCTGCCTTTCGCCATTGTCGGCCTGCTGGGCAATCTGCTGCCGCTACCCGTCGTGCCGGCGCTTCATCCCGGTGCTTTAGCGCTGTCATTGCTCTATGGACTCCTCACCGCGCTTGCTTTCGGCCTGTGGCCGCTGGCGCGGGTGCATGATGTGCCGGTGGCGGCGCTGTTCCGCGACGCCGCGCATACCGAATCGAAGCGGCCGCAGGCGCGCTATATCGCCTGGATGGCGGTCGTGGTCTCGGTGCTGATCGCCGTCGTGATCGGACTTGCTTACGACAAGCGCATTGCTGCGATCTTTGTGCTGTCGTCAGTGGTGGTGTTCGTTCTGTTACGCGGAATCGCCGCGGTGCTGATGGCCATCGCGCGAAACCTGCCGCGCCCGCGCATGACCATGCTGCGGCTCGCCATCGCCAATATCCATCGACCGGGCGCGCTGACGCCCTCGGTGGTGATGTCGCTCGGCCTTGGCCTCACGGTGCTGGTCACGATCACGCAGATCGATGGCAATCTGCGCCGGCAATTCATGGCCTCGCTGCCGGAAAAAGCGCCGTCCTTCTATTTCATCGACATTCCCTCCACCGAAGCCGAGCGCTTCGGTGCGTTCCTCAAGGAAAAGCAGCCGCAATCCACGGTCGAGGAAGTGCCGATGCTGCGCGGCCGGATTGTCGGCGCGCGCGGCGTCAAGGCGGAAGACCTCAAGCCTTCCACCGATGCCGAATGGGTGCTGCAGAGCGATCGTGGCATCAGCTACACCGATGAGGTGCCACGTGGCTCCAAGGTCGTCGAAGGCGAGTGGTGGCCGAAGGGCTATAGCGGCCCGCCGCTGGTCTCGTTCGAGAAAAAGCTGGCAGACGGCCTCGGCCTGAAACTCGGCGACGAAGTGGTCGTCAATGTGCTCGGCCGCGATCTGACTGCAAAGATCGGCAGCCTGCGCAGCGTCGATTGGCAGAGTCTCGGCATCAATTTCGTCCTGGTGTTCTCCCCCAATGCGTTCCGCGGTGCGCCGCATACGCATATCGCCACGCTGACCGAGCCGCAGGCCGCGCCCGCGCAGGACGCTGCGCTGGTCAAGGCGGTGGCCGATGCCTTTCCGATGGTGACGACGGTCCGGGTGCGCGAAGCACTCGATACGGTCGGCGCGGTGGTCACCAATCTGACTCTCGCGATTCGCGGCGCCAGTGCGGTGACGTTGCTGTCGGCGATCCTCGTGCTGGGCGGTGCGCTCGCTGCCGGTCATCGTCACCGCGTCTATGACGCCGTCATCTTGAAAACCCTTGGTGCCACCCGCGCGCGGCTGCTCGGCGCCTATGCGCTGGAATATCTGATGATCGGCCTTGCCACTGCCGTGTTCGGCGTCATTGCCGGCTCTATCGCCGCGTGGCTGATCGTCACGCGGCTGATGAATCTTGGTTTCGCGTGGCAGAGCGGCAGCGCGGCCGGTGTCGTGCTGGCGGCGCTTATTGTCACAGTGGGATTGGGCTTGCTGGGTACGCTGGTAGCCCTGACCCAGAAGCCCGCCACCGTATTGCGGAATTTGTGACCCGTTTCGGTACGATGCGGTGAATGAAGCGGTCGATTCGCACAAAACAGTGCGGAATCGGCAAGCCCGTGCGAGCAAAGCCATTTACCAGTTTCGCGCGTGAGCCATGCGGAGCGACATTCCGCCACGCGTGGAAGCTTGCGGGGAATGTGTTAGTTTACCACATACCCTTTGGGTCAGGCCTTCAGTGTTTGTGTCGAGATATTCATCCCGTACGGCGCTGAATCTGGGATATAAATCGGGCCAGCGACGCACACCCTTTGCGGGCGCCTGGACAACTTATCGAGGTTTCGACCATGTCGGATCTAGACCGTAACTACGCCTCTCCCTTCGGCCAGGCCGGCACGCGCGACGCCGCCGCCGTGGATGCAGGCCTGCGCTCCTATATGCTGCGCATCTACAACTACATGACCATCGGCCTGGCCATCACCGGCTTCGCTGCTCTGGGCGTGTATATGGGCGCCGTCACCGACGCCTCGAATGCCGTGGCACGGGTCGGTTCGACCCATCTGTCGGCGTTCGGCTATTACATGTTCGCCAGCCCGCTGAAGTGGGTGTTCATCGCAGCACCGCTGGTGATGGTGTTCGCCATTTCCTTCGGCATCAACCGCCTGAAGCCGGCGACTGCGCAGATCATGTTCTGGGCCTTCGCAGCGCTGATGGGCGTCTCGCTGTCGTCGATCTTCCTGGTGTACACGCACACCTCGATCGTGCGCGTGTTCTTCATCACGGCGGCGTCGTTCGGTGCGCTGAGCCTCTATGGCTACACCACCAAGCGTGACATGACGGGTATGGGCTCGTTCCTGCTGATGGGCCTGTTCGGCATCATCATCGCGAGCATCGTGAACATCTTCGTCGCCTCGTCGATGCTGCAGTTCATCGTCTCGGTGGTCGGCGTGCTGATCTTCGCAGGCCTCACCGCCTACGACACCCAGCGCCTGAAGAACGACTACATCTACGGCTACGCTTCCCAGGGTGGCGAGATTGCAGAGCGTGCGGCCATCACCGGTGCGCTGTCGCTCTACCTGAACTTCATCAACCTGTTCACGCTGCTGCTGCAGCTGCTCGGACAGAAAGAGTAAGTTCGGCGCATAGCAAAAGAGATCGAAGCCCCGGCCAAAAGCCGGGGCTTTTCTTTTGTCCGTGGCAGACCTACGGTTCCGCCATGTCCGAGATCACCATCCGCGCGGCCATGACCGCCGATCTGCCCGCCATCACGGCCATCTATGAAGAAGCCGTTCTGCGCGGCACCGCGACTTTCGAAATCGACCCACCCGATCTTGCCGAAATGACCCGTCGATTCGAGGCGCTGGCTGGTGGCGGCTTTCCCTATTTCGTGGCGACCGATGGCGAGCAAGTGCTGGGCTATGCCTATGCCGGCCCGCACCGTCCACGCGTCGCCTATCGCTTCACCGTCGAGGATTCGATCTATCTCGCCCCGGCGGCGCAGCGCCGCGGCGTCGGCGGCAAGCTGCTCGCGGCGCTGATCCAGGCCTGCGAATCAAAGGGGTTTCGGCAGATGGTGGCCGTCATCGGTGACAGCGCCAATGCAGGGTCCGTCGCCGTGCATCGCAATGCCGGCTTCGACATGATCGGCACGCATCCAAATGTCGGATTCAAGTTCGGGCGGTGGCTGGACACGATCTCGATGCAGCGGGCGCTGGGAAGCGGCGGAAGTTCGGTGCCGTAAAGCTGCGGCCCATGGTCTCCCTCCCCGGAGCGAAGCGAATGGGGAGGGTGGCGCGTAGCGCCGGGTGGGAAGCCCCACGTGACGTCGAAGTGTGCGGAAACACCCCACCCGTCTTGAAGCTCGCTGGACGCTCGCTTCAATCCACCCTCCCCACGGCGCGGCTGCGCCGCTTGGGGGAGGGAGAAGATCACACCACCGCCAGTTTCCGATCGATCACCAGCAGCACCCGGTCCAGCTCATGGCCGCGGCGCAGAATCATACCCGTCGCTGAGACCACGCTGTACATGCCCTGTTTGCGCGCGAGGCGCGGGTCTTTCTCGATCCGGTAGATCGGCATTTCCGACGCGCGCCGGAATACCGAGAAAATCGCGCGGTCGCGGGTGAAGTCGATGGCGTAATCCCGCCACTCGCCGTCAGAGACCATACGCCCATAGAGATTGAGGATGCGACCGAGCTCAAGCCGGTTGAAGCTGACGACGGGAGCCGGCGCAGGGCCCGTCGCCGTGCGATTCGAACTTGGGTCGTTGTCTCCCGGAATCACGTGCATCGGCGCCTCCTGTCATATCACTTACATGATTGCGCCGTCGGGCCTTTGCCGCAAGACCGTATTCGAGCGGCCGCAAGCAAGAAATCTTCCGTCACGGGAACGTTAGGCGAATCTTATTGCCGCCAAAATTCGGCCCATCGAATGCCCTTGTGGCTTGCGACAAGAAGATACTGCGTCGGGTCCGGTTCTTCCGGTCTCGGATTCCTCAGCCCCCAGCCCCCCGCGGTCGTTGGGATCGGACCCTGCGCAGTGAGTATATTAATCCCCACTGGGCCAACGTGAGTTGGTCCTTTTCTTTTTGTGGGGTGCGCACGCGCATTTTGCCGGCGCAAGCCCGGCCATCACAACGATTAGGCGTCTGTTAAAACGATCTACCTGAGCGACGTGAATGCCGCACCACGCATGGGGCCAGGTCTGTCGCGCGAGCCATCCTGGACATAAACGACAGCGGCATCGACGCCATCGCGCGAGACGTTTTCCAGCGGCACGGTCCAGCTAGCCGCATTGCCGTTCCAATCGCCGACCTTCAGCCAGTTGCGAACCACATTGTAGTAAGTAAGCTCGCGTCCGCGATTCTCGCCGCGGCGAACGGTGATGGGGACCGTCTTCGACACCGAGCAGATCCAGACTTCACCGTGATTACTGCTCGATGCTTCCGTGGACGCAGCGACGGACACGTTCACATGTTTGCCTGATACGGAAACGGACACCGGCACCGACATCACCGATGCTGCGCTTTTTCGTGTGCTATCGATCTCGGTCTTGATTTTTGTCGCGTCGCTGCCGATCACCTGCGTCGCGCCGTTGACGACGGCCTGCGGCGTATAGATGTCGCGATCGCCGCGCATTTGCGAATAGGCCTTCTGCCGGGCGCTGAAGCGCGAATCGGCCAGTGTGTCCTTCCAGCCGAGATAATCCCAGTAGTCGACCGGCATGCTCAGCGCGATCACCGACGGATCCTTGGCGAGGTCGCCGATGATCTGGTCCGCGGGCGGGCAGGACGAGCAGCCCTGCGAGGTGAAGAGTTCAACCACTGCACGCGGTTGCGCCTGCGTGTTCGCGGCGAAAGCGCTGTAACCGAACGCAAGAAAGAAACAGGCGCCGAGAGCGCCGGTCCATCGCGATGTGTCACAGGAAAAGTTCATCAAGACGTGCCGCGCTCGGAGTTGGGCCAACCAAGATAGGACAAACCAATCTGGTGCCGCTCGATGGGGTCATTAAAAAGATCAACGTCTTCTAACGAAGAAGGCGGCTCTTCATAGGCCGCCTTCCAATCACTCGCCACTCACTTCGAGGTGAGGCACGAGGTCACAGCAACCGGTCTACGCGGCCAGCTGACGCAGCACATAATGCAGAATACCGCCGTTGCGGTAGTATTCGAGCTCGTCCAGCGTATCGATGCGGCAGAGCAGTGTTTCCTTATGCACCTTGCCATCCGCCATCGTGATTTCTGCCACCATCTTCTGGCGCGGCTTGATCTCGCCGGTGAGCCCGCGAATCGTGACCTGCTCGCTGCCCGTGAGACCGAGCTTCTTCCACGACGAACCACTCTCGAAGGTCAGAGGCAACACGCCCATGCCGACAAGGTTGGAGCGATGGATGCGCTCGAAACTTTCCGTGATGACGGCACGAACACCGAGCAGGCGCGTGCCTTTTGCCGCCCAGTCGCGCGATGAGCCATTGCCGTATTCGGCGCCGCCAAAGATCACCAGCGGCACCTGCTCGGCCTGATACTTCATCGCGGCGTCGAAGATCGACATCGCCTCGCCATCGGGCCAGTGCTTGGTCATGCCGCCTTCCGGCACATTGCCGTCGGCGCCCTGCATCATGAAATTCTTGATGCGGATATTGGCGAAGGTGCCGCGCATCATCACTTCATGATTGCCGCGGCGCGTGCCGTATTGATTGAAGTCGGCCGGGCGCACCTGGTGCTCGGACAGATATTTTCCGGCGGGCGAGGTCAGCTTGATCGAACCGGCCGGAGAAATGTGGTCGGTGGTGATCTTGTCGCCGAACAGCGCCAGGATGCGCGCGCCGACGATATCCGTGGTCGGCTCAGGCACCTTCTTCATGCCTTCGAAGTAAGGCGGGTTCTGCACGTAAGTGGAGCTCATATTCCACTTGTAGGTCTCGCTCCCGGTGGTCTTGATCTTCTTCCAGTTGGCATCGCCTTCGAAGACGTTCGCGTATTTCTTCTTGAAGATCGTCGAGGTGACATACTTCTTGATGATCGCGTTCACTTCCGTCGAGGTCGGCCAGATGTCCTTCAGGAACACCGGCTTGCCATCCTTGCCTTCGCCGATCGGCTCGACCGCGAGATTCTTGGTCACGGTGCCGGCAAGGGCATGAGCGACGACCAGCGGCGGCGAGGCGAGATAGTTCGCCTGCACGTCCGGCGAGACGCGGCCTTCGAAATTGCGGTTACCGGACAGCACGGCGGCACCGACGATCCCGTTCTCGTTGATGGTCTTGGAAATCTCTTCCGGCAGCGGGCCGGAATTGCCGATGCAGGTGGTGCAGCCGAAGCCAACGAGGTTGAAGCCCACTTTGTCGAGATCGAGCTGCAGGCCGGAATCGGCGAGATAGCCGGCGACGACCTGCGAGCCTGGCGCCAGCGATGTCTTCACCCACGGTTTCGCTTTCAAGCCCTTTGCAACGGCATTACGGGCGAGCAGGCCGGCAGCAACGAGCACGCTCGGATTCGAAGTGTTGGTGCAGGATGTGATGGCGGCGATGACGACATCGCCGTGACCGAGATCGAAATTCTTGCCCTCGACGGGGAAGCGCTCCGCGGCGTTGGGCTTCTTATATTCGTTGGCGAGCGCATTGGCGAAGCCGTCTGCGATCCCGGGCAGCGCGACGCGGCCTTCCGGACGCTTCGGGCCAGCCATTGAGGGCACGACATCGCCGAGATCGAGCTTCAGCGTTTCAGTGAACACCGGATCTGGCGACTTGGCCGTGCGATACAGGCCCTGCGCCTTGGAATAGGCCTCCACGAGCGCGACACGTGCCGGCTTGCGGCCCGAGGTCTTCAGATAATCGAGAGCGGCAGCATCGACTGGGAAGAAGCCGCAGGTGGCGCCATATTCCGGCGCCATGTTGCCGATCGTGGCCTTGTCGGCCACCGACATGGCGTCGAGACCGGGGCCATAGAATTCCACGAACTTGCCGACCACGCCCTGCTTGCGCAGCATCTGGGTGACCGTGAGCACGAGGTCGGTGGCGGTGACACCTTCCTTCAGCGCGCCCGACAATTTGAAGCCGACCACATCAGGCAGCAGCATCGATTGCGGCTGGCCAAGCATGGCGGCTTCCGCCTCGATGCCGCCGACGCCCCAGCCGAGCACGGCAAGGCCATTGACCATGGTGGTGTGCGAGTCGGTGCCGACCAACGTGTCGGGATAGGCGACTTCGAAGGTGCCGGTGGTGCGGCCGACCTTCATTTTCTGCTTCTTGGTCCAGACGGTCTGCGACAGATATTCGAGATTGACCTGGTGGCAGATGCCGGTGCCGGGCGGCACCACGGAGAAATTCGAGAAGGCGCTCTGGCCCCATTTCAGGAACTCGTAGCGTTCCTTGTTCTGCTTGTACTCCTCGGCGACATTCTTGCCGAAGGCCTTGTTGTCACCGAAGAAGTTGACGATCACCGAGTGGTCGATGACGAGATCGACCGGCACCAGCGGGTTGATTTTGTTCGGATCGCCCTTCAGCGCCTGCATCGCGTTGCGCATGGCGGCGAGATCGACCACGGCCGGCACGCCCGTAAAATCCTGCATCAGCACGCGGGCAGGGCGGAACGCGATTTCATGCTCGAGCTTGCGCTTCTTCGCCCATTTCGCAAAAGCCTCGATATCGGCCTTCTTCACCGTGCGGTCGTCTTCGTTGCGCAGCAGGTTCTCGAGCAGGATCTTCATCGAATAAGGCAGCTTCGAGATGCCGGTGAGGCCGTTCTTCTCGGCCTGCGGCAGGCTGTAATAGACGTAGGTCTTGGTGCCCACCTTGAGGGTCTTGCGGCATTTGAAGCTGTCGAGTGAGGTCATGTGAAGGCGTCCCATTTCAAGCGAGAGACACCCCGGGGCGGGGCGTCGAACACCATCGGCGGACATGGCCAGTTCGCTTGAGGCCGATTGTGTGCTGCATCAATGCACGACTTATATAGAATGTTTCTAACACCTCTGCCACTGCGGCAATCCGTTTGCAGCCCTGCGAAATGATGCAACAACGCGTGACTTCCGAAACAAATCAGTAGGCCATGGACATAGTGACGATGCGGCTTGCGGGCCAGGGATTGCGGTGCATACGCGCTGGTCGCGAGGTGTTTGCGGGGCTCGATTTCGAGGCGAGCGCGGGTGAGGCGCTGGCCGTTGTCGGCGCCAATGGCGCCGGCAAGACGTCGCTGCTGCGGTTGATCGCCGGGCTGATTGCGCCGGCGGGTGGCACGATCGCGCTGGATGGCGGCGACGCCGAGCTCAGCGTGGCCGAACAGGCGCATTATCTCGGCCATCGCGATGCGCTCAAGCCGGCGCTGACCGTGACGGAGAACCTCGGTTTCTGGGCGGAATTTCTCGGCGGGATAGCGAGCGAGCCGGCCGCCGCGCTGGAGGCCGTGGGCCTCGGCCACGCAGCCCAGTTGCCGGCGGGCTTTCTGTCTGCGGGGCAGCGTCGCCGCCTGTCGATCGCCCGGCTGCTGACCGTGAAGCGCCCGATCTGGCTGCTGGATGAGCCCACCTCGGCCCTCGATGCCGGAAGCCAGAAGGTGTTTGCCGGGCTGATGACGACGCATCTTGCCGGAGGCGGGCTGATCATGGCCGCGACACATACACCGCTGGGAATCGCGGCGCGGGAATTGCGGATCGGGGACGTGGCGTGATGCAGCTCGAAATCAGCGCGCCACGACGCTACGCCGGTCATGCCCCCTCTCCCGCACATTCGGGGGCGGGCCGGGGGGGGGGCCAGCCCCCCCGT
>JAEXYA010000007.1 GCA_023451825.1 Pseudomonadota bacterium | reverse complement strand
ATCCTGCTTCAACAAACAACATGAAACAGCCCGTATCGTCTGTCACAGGGTGAAAGACCGGACCGCTCCATTCCGCGTTGCCTCCAAGGGTGTCTACGCGGATGGCGGTGGCTATAGACCATAGCGTGCGGCTGCGCAAGTTTTTTGGATTTGCCATACATGGGAGGGCAGCGGGGCATAGTTGAAAAAATGATCTCGATGGCCTATATTCGGATCGGTAGGTGAAGCGCGAACTCCACCTACCAGATTCTTAGATTAAGAATTGTACCCGCACTGTAGCTCGCCAGCTGGTGCGGGTTTTCTTTATTCTAACACTACATTGCAAATTCGTCAGGCCGTGGCGAAAAGAGTGATTTTCGAGCACCGGAGCGCAATGTACTTTTCGGTACATGAGCACCGGAACGCAGACAAATTGCTCTTTGCAGCCCGGCATCACGAAGAATGCAATTGTAGTGTTAAGCGTGAATCTAATGGGTATGCACCACATAGATTTCACCTCCGAATAGAGGGCAGAGCCTTTGCCCGGGTCGGAGCGGCCAGAGCCTGATCCAAAAAGTCGCCCTGTGCGGCTGCAAATGGCAATTTGTCTGCGTTCCGGTACTCACGTACCTTTAAGTACGTTCCGTTCCGGTACTCGAAAATCACCATTTTCGCGCACACATGTCGCTTTTTTGATTCAGGCTCCCTTCCTCCCCGACGCGCCCGCTGGCTGGACGCTTGCTGCTTTTGCCCCCTGTTTAGATAGCTATCAAAACTTGTGATTGAAATCTACGGTCCCGGCATCTGTGGGCATTTCTCATAACCGGTGGCATTGGCGGCTTTAAAGATGTTAAGCGAATGCCTGATCGACCGCAGGCTTGGCCGGGCGAGTCGTCTGTTTCGGTCATTCTCAAACAAGGAGGCGAGATGCAGGTCGGTATCGACATGGGTTCTGTTACTGGAAGCGGTTCTGCCTCGGCAGCGGCGCTTGGCGGTGGCAAGCAGGCCATGCTTGATCTTGAGGAGCTTCTCGCTACGCGCCTGCTCGTGCAGGGCAATTCCGGCTCCGGCAAGTCGCATCTTTTGCGCCGCCTGCTGGAACAGAGCGCACAATGGGTGCAGCAATGCATCGTCGACCCGGAAGGGGATTTTGTCACGCTGGCCGATCTTTACGGCCATGTCGTCGTTGATGCCGCCCGCACTGAAGCTGAATTGACCCGCATTGCCGGACGCATCCGCCAGCACCGCGTTTCGGTGGTGCTCAATCTTGAAGGTCTCGATGTCGAGCAGCAGATGCGCTCGGCGGCCGCTTTCCTGGGCGGTCTGTTCGATGCCGAACGCGACTACTGGTATCCGATGCTGGTCGTGGTGGACGAAGCGCAGCTTTTTGCGCCTGCCGCCGCTGGCGAAGTGTCGGACGAAGCGCGCAAGCTTTCGCTGGGCGCGATGACCAACCTCATGTGTCGCGGGCGCAAGCGGGGCTTGGCCGGTGTCATCGCCACGCAGCGTCTGGCGAAGCTCGCTAAAAACGTGGCTGCTGAAGCTTCCAACTTTTTGATGGGCCGCACTTTTCTCGATATCGATATGGCGCGCGCCGCCGATCTGCTCGGCATGGAGCGCAAGCAGGCGGAAGCGTTTCGCGATCTCGAACGCGGGCAGTTCATGGCGCTGGGGCCTGCGCTGTCGCGGCGGCCGCTCGGTTTGCGCATCGGCGCGACCGAAACGTCGCCGCGCAATGCGACGCCAAAGCTGATGCCGCTGCCGGGTGCTGCGTCCGAAGAGATGCGCGCCGTGATTCTCGCCGCACCGCCGCCGGAAGCGAGCCTGCGCCCGACCCGACGCGCACCGGCCTCGCCGGATCTGCTCGGCCAGTTGATGGCCGCACGCGCCGCCGGGCCGGATCTGCGACCGGAGCCAGACGCACCGCCGCCGACGCCGGAAGAAATCGCCGAGCGCCGCGCGCGGGTTGATCGCGTGTTGCAGGCGCTGCTGTCCGAGCCCGATGCGGGCTTTCGCGCCATCGGCGTGCTGCATCAGGAATTCGTGGTCCGCTGCCGCATCGACGGGCTCGGCACCGCCGTGCCTGATCTGAATGAATTCCGCCGCATGCTGACCCATGCGCGCGCCGGGCTTGGCTCCGATCTCGGCGCCGACGATGGCTGGAAGGACGTGGCGCTGCGCGCGAGCATCCTGCCCGACGACATGCAGGGCGTGTTCATGATGATCGCGCGCGCGGCCAAGGAAGGTTGGCCCTGCCCCGGCGATGCCGCCATCGCCCGCGCCTATGGCTCGCATTCGCTGCGCCGCGCGCGGCGACTGCTCGGCTATATCGAGGAACAGGGCCTGATCGTGTGCCAGATGGACGGCACCGGCAAGCGCATCGTGACGCTGGTGGAACTCGCCTGGGCGACGGCACCGGGCGACCCGAATGCGGGTGAAGCGGCAGCGGCGGAGTGAGAACGTAGGGTGGGCGAAGCGAAGCGTGCCCACCTTCGCCAGCCGTGCATTTGAAAGGTGGGCACGTCGCTTCGCTCCTTTGCCCACCCTACAGGCTTGCCATGATAGCTTTCCTTCATCGCTTCCTGATTCGTCGGACCTGATGCTGCACGACCCTCACAGCCTAGCCGCCATGGCGGAGACGCTCGCTTCTTCCGGCGAGTATCGTGTCCTTCGTCGCCTCGTGCCCCGCAGTGAATTCGCCGAGCACAATGGTGCCGCCGTGAAGACCGGCATCCTGCTCGATGTGGAAACCACGGGGCTCGACCACACCCGCGACGAGATCATCGAACTGGCGATGATCAAGTTCGACTATCTGCCGGACGGCACCATCATTCGATCCGGCGAGGTGTTCACCGCCTTTAACGAACCGTCGAACCCGATCCCGCCCGCAATCGTGGAGCTGACGGGGATCACCGACGAGATGGTGGCGGGACATCGCATCGACACCGATGCGGTTGCAGCCTTTGTCGATGGCGCCGTCATCGTCATCGCGCACAATGCCGGTTTTGATCGCAAATTCGCCGAGCGCATCTGTCCCTCGTTCGCGAAAAAACCGTGGGGCTGTTCGCAAAAGGAGATCGACTGGGCGAAGCATGGTTTCGAAGGCGCCAAGCTCGGCTATCTCCTCGCCGGCGCCGGCTATTTCCATCAGGCCCACCGCGCGATTGACGATTGTCATGCGCTGCTGGAAATTCTCGCTTTTGAGCTGCCTACGATCGGCACCTCCGCCCTCGCCGCGCTGTTGGAGCGCGCGCGCCGCAAGACCATGCGGGTCTGGGCCGAGCAGTCGCCGTTCGACCTCAAGGACGAGCTCAAGCGCCGCGGCTATCGCTGGAGCGACGGGTCCGACGGCCGGCCGAAATCCTGGTATATCGACGTCGATGAGGGCCAGGAGGCCGCGGAAATCGAATTTCTGCGCACCACTATCTATCTGCGCGAGGTCGATCCGCGGGTGCAGGCGCTGGGGGCGATGGTGCGATATTCGACGAGGGCGTAGGCGCACTTGTAGGATGGGTTGAGCGTAGCGAAACCCATCACGGCCGGGCGCTTGCGGTGATGGGTTTCGCTGCGCTCTACCCATCCTACGGACCGCAGCCGCCCCAGAAACGCGCAGTTTGCAAGCGTTCTAAGCAATTGTCTTTGCGCGCCCCCGGGTTTATTCACAGACCCGGCCGACCGGAACTGGCCAAACGCCTCCGGCCGCCTTACTCCCAGAATACCGCCGCTAGGAAGGAATTCGTCGTGTCCAAGTCCCCCGTCGTCACCATCGACAAGCACCCCGGCCGCTCCGCGCAGACCATCGGCATTGCGCGCGTCCTCGGCACGGACGAGACGCTCATTCATGAGCCGTCGGTGGGCGTGGTGGGCACCAAGGGCGACAGCCAGTGCTATATGGGCGTGATGTCCAAAGTGGACGCAATCCATGAGAGCCTGAAGAAGCGGATCGGCCGCAAGGACGACCAGCTGCCCTATCGCCTGGTGCAGCCGGAATACACCATCGCCACCTCCGACGGCATCCGCAACGGCACGCGCGAAATGCGCTATTCGCTGATCGGCCGCGAAGTGACCAATGATGCGCTGTCGGAGCATCTCAGCGCCACCGGCCTGCTCGGCACCATCGCCGTTGTCGCCTGCGACAAGCCGCCGGTGGGCACGCTGGCCGCATTGCTCGAACATAACGAACCGTCGATCATCATGTCGGACGGCGCGATCCATCCGGGCGAAGATCCGAACACCGGCGAGAAGCTCGACATCGTCAGCGCCTATCAGGTCGCCGGCCATGCGGATGCGGAGTATCGTCATCACATCGCCTGCCACGCCTGCCCCGGCTATGGCTCCTGCGGCGGCATCTTCACTTACAACACCATGCAGACCTTCATCGGCGTGGTCGGCATGCAGCCGCTGCACATGGTGGCGCCGGCCTCCGACGATCCGCGCCGCCTGAAGGAATTTCCGGATCAGCTGGTCGGCTATCTCGCCAACATGATCGCCAAGGGCATCAAGCCGCGCGACATCGTCAGCCGCGACGCGCTGCGCAACGCGATGATCGTGTCGCTGGCCATCGGCGGTTCGACCAATGTGACGCTGCATGCGCCGGAAATCGCGCGCGCCGCCGGCTTCGCCGACTTCTGGAAGGACGTGATGACGCCGGCAGAGTTCAACTATCTGTCGCAATATATCGTGCCGGTGCTCACCGACGCGCGGCCCTATGGCAAATATTCGATGGTGGACATCGATGCCGTTGGTGGCGTGCAGGTGATCGTGCGCGAGCTGATGGAAGCCGGCCTGATTAATGGCGACACGCTGACCTGCACCGGCGAGACGCTGGCCGAGCAGATCAAGCGCCTGGAGACCAAGCCGGCCGACCGCAAGGTCGTCTACACCGTCGAAAAACCCTACAAGCCGACCGGCGGCCTGCGCGTGCTCGGTGGCAACCTGTCGCCGGAATTCTCCGCGATCCTCAAGCTCGCCGGCGTCGAAGGCGGCCTTGAGGACAATGTGTTCCGTGGCACCGCACGCGTGTTCGAAGGCGAGCGCGGCCTGCTCAATGCGCTCGACAAGCATCCGGAGAAATTCCAGAACCACGACATGGTGATCGTCCGTTACGATGGCCCGGTGGGTGCACCCGGCATGCCGGAAATGCTCGACCCGACCTCGCGCATCACCACGCTCTGCCGCGAGCGCAACATCGTCGTCGGTCTCATGACCGACGCGCGTTTCTCGGGCGGCTCGGTGGGCCTGGTGATCGGCCATGTCGGTCCGGAAGCGGCGCTCGGCGGCGCGATCGGCCTGATCGAGGACGGCGACGAAATCGTGGCCGATCTCAACAACAACGAACTCAACTGCACGCAGCTGCAGGACCCTGCCGTCTATGCCAAGCGCAAGGCGGCATGGGAGAAGGTGGTTGCCGACAACGGTGGCATTCATCCGAGCTGCGGCGAGGCCGATACGCGCCTGCTGCATCGCGCCCGCACCAGCGCCGTGCCCGCCACCCGCGGCGCCGGCCTGCATCCGAACCGCGAAGTGTGGGTGCGCAACGAGCGCGAGGCCAAGCGTTCCGGCTTTGCGCCGAAGAACAAGCACCGCCCGGAAGCCGACAAGGTCTTCTAAAAGCCACCGATGCGAGCTGTGATATCCGGCCCGGTGGCAACAGCCATCGGGCCGTTTTCGTTTGAAGCTGAGACGCGAGCGCGTAGGATGGGTTGAGCGAAGCGATACCCATCACCGCAAACGCCGAAGCATGCGGTGATGGGTATCGCTTCGGCGCGACGCACCTCCGCTCAACCCATCCTACACATGACCATCGAACAAGGAGCGCTGCGCATGAGCGTTGCCTTCACCAAGGAAGACAGTGCCGAAACCGCATCGGAGACCCAGCTCCCCGATCGTCCGATTTCCGAGCACCCCAACCTCGTCACGGCTGACGGGCTGAAGGCGCTCGAACGGCAATTGGCCGAGGCGCAAGCTGCAATCGAGGCGTCGTCTGGCATCGATGACGTGAACGAAAAGCGACGCCAGCAAGCACTGCCGCTCCGCGACGCGCGTTATCTCGCGGAGCGAGTACGCACCGCGCAGGTGATCGATGCGCCGACGTCGCATGCGACGGTTGCCTTCGGCAGCACGGTGACCTTCGCGCGCGATGACGGACGCGTGCAGACCTACCGCATCGTCGGTGAGGATGAAGCGGATCCGAAGGCGGGGACGATCTCGTTCGTATCGCCGGTGGCACGCTTGCTGATGGGCAAGGCGGTCGGCGATGTCGCAACCATGTCGGGTCAGGACCTCGAAATCACGAAGATTGCGTAAACAATTCGCGATTCCGATCAGCATCGCGTGACCTTGGAATGATACTAAACCGTTGAACTTGTCCGCGCCTGATGAGCCATGTAGGCGAACGGCATGTTCCTCGCTCCATTTCTCATCATGCTGCGCGAAGGCCTCGAAGCCGCGCTCATTGTCGGCATCATCGCAAGTTACCTGCGTCAGACCGGACGCGTCGCCTGGCTACCTGCCGTCTGGGTTGGTGTTTTTCTGGCCATCGCGCTCTCGTTGTTCGTCGGCGCGATCCTGCAATTCGTCAGCGGCGAATTCCCGCAGAAGGCGCAAGAGCTGTTCGAGGCCTGCGTCGGGTTGATCGCCGTCATCGTGCTGACCTCGATGGTGTTCTGGATGCGCAAGGCCGGCCGCACCATGGGCGGCGAATTGCGACAATCCATCGATAGCGCCATGACAAGCACGCGCGGCACCGCATGGGCGCTGATCGGCATGGCGTTCTTCGCCGTCGCGCGCGAAGGACTGGAATCGATCTTCTTCCTGCTCGCCATTTTCCAGCAGAGCCCTGGGCCCGGCGCGTTTCTCGGCGCGCTCGCCGGCGTGCTGGTCGCATCCAGCCTCGGCTTCGCATTCTATTGGGGCGGCGTGCGCATCGATCTGCGACGCTTCTTCCGCTGGACCGGCGTCTTCATCCTGATCGTCGCTGCAGGCCTGCTCTCCAGCGTGCTCCGCAATCTGCACGAGGCCGGCATCTGGAATCTGCTGCAGACCCGCACTTATGACCTCACCGAAATTCTGCCGGTCTCGAGCATTCACGGCGCAATCCTCTCGGGCGTGCTCAACTATCATGACGCGCCGGTGCTCGGCGAAGTCATCGTCTATGTGATCTTCCTGGTCGTCAGCCTCTTTCTGTTTCTGCGACCCGAGCGCGCCGCAGCGCCTGCGCAAACGACTGCGAGTGCATCATGAGCGACAACAACAGCAATCCCGGCCACGGCGCGCCATCGCGCATGATGTCGTTCGCGGTCGCCGGCGCGGCGGCGCTTGCCGTCGCGGCCGGCGCCTTGTTCTACTACGCATCGACCACGGCGCCGAAGCCGGCCAATACCGGCGCGATCAAGGTCACGGTCGGCGATCGCACCTGCGACCCCAACGATCTCACGGTGCCGGCCGGGCGCACCACGTTCGAAATCTTCAACGCATCGAAGCGCACGCTGGAATGGGAGATCCTGGACGGCGTGATGGTGGTGGACGAGCGTGAAAACATCACGCCCGGCCTGCGCTCGACCATGACGGTGCGGCTGAAGCCCGGGCGCTATGAAATCACCTGCGGGTTGCTGTCCAATCCGCGGGGATCGCTGACGGTGACCGCGTCGGCGGAATCCGAAGCCGAACGCCGCAAACCGCCGATGCAGGCCTTTATCGGCCCACTCTCCGAATATCGCGTGTTCACGGTGACTGAAGCAGCGTCGTTGGGCCGACAGGTGCAGCAACTCGCCGATGCGGTCCATGCCGGACAGCTGGAGGCGGCGCGTGAAAACTATCTCGCGGCGCGCCTGCCCTATCGCAAACTGGACCTGCTCGCGAGCCGCTTCTCGGATCTGCGCAATGCCATCGATCCGTTGCCCGACTATCTCGCCGAGCGCGAGCGCGATCCCGCCTTTTCCGGCTTCCATCGCCTCGAATACGGATTGTTCAAGGAGAACAGCCTCGACGGCCTCGCGCCCGTTGCCGACAGGCTGGTGCAGGACGTCACCGCGCTGAATCAACGGATCCGCGCATTGCGCCTCGCGCCCGATGAATTCGGCACTGGCGTCGACCGTCAGGCACGCCTCGTCGCCGAAGGCCAGGTCATGCGCGGCAACAGTCGTTACGCGCAGAGCGACCTCGCCGAGATCGCGGCCGCGCTGGAGGGGCTGGAAAAGATCCTCGACCTGATGACGCCATTGCTGCGCGATGCATCGCCGGAGACGGCGAAGGCGATCGATCAGGCGCGGGCGGAGGCTCATGCTGCGCTCGACAGCGTGAAAAAGGACTCCGCTTTTCCGTCTTATGACCAGGTGAGCAGCGCGCAGCGGCAAAAACTGTCGCAGGGCTTCACGGCGCTTGCGGATGCCGCCGGCAAGCTCAATGCCGCAATCGGTCTCGAATAGAATGAAGCGCAGCGACGGCACCATCAACAGCCCAACCACCAGCAATCGCCGCACGTTCCTCAAGGTTCTCGGCGGCGCCGGCGCAGCATGCCCGTTTGCGGGCAGCGCTTTCGCGCGTGGATCGGACGAACCGTCTGCGAAGGGCCATGTCACCGATGCGCCGGTCGCCAATGCCGCATCGGCCGACGACCACGTCATTCCTTACGGCGCGCATCAGGCCGGTATCGCCACCGCGCGTCCCGCCAATGGCATGATCGCGAGCTTCGACGTCATCGCCGAGACGCCGGACGAACTCGAAGAACTGTTTCGCACCCTGACGGAGCGAATCCGCTTTCTCACCAAAGGCGGCGCCATCGCGAATATCGATCCACGTTTGCCGCCACTCGATTCCGGCATTCTCGGGCCGGTGATCAAGCCGGATGCGTTGACCATCACGCTATCGCTCGGTGTGGCCTTGTTCGACGAACGCCCGTGGCTGAAGCCGCTGACGCCGAAGCGCCTGAGCCGGATGGTGCGTTTCCCGAATGACGCGCTCGACGCACAGATCTGCCATGGCGACCTCACGCTGCAGATTTGCGCCAATACGCAGGACACCACGCTTCATGCGCTGCGCGACATCATCAAGACCACGTCAGGCCAATTGGTCCTGAAATGGAAGCAGGAAGGCAATGTGCCCGTCATCCCGCCGCGGCCGGACGGCATGGTGGAGAGCGCACGCAATTTCCTCGGCTTTCGCGATGGCTCGGCCAATCCCGATGCATCCGACCAGAAGCTGATGGATCGCCTGATCTGGGTCGGCTCAAGCCACGATGAGCCGGGCTGGGCCGTCGGCGGAACGTATCAGGCGGTGCGCATCATCCGCAATTTCGTCGAGCGCTGGGATCGCACCCCGCTCGGCGAGCAGGAGCGCATCATGGGCCGCATGAAGATGTCGGGCGCGCCGCTGCATAAGCCTGATGCCGACGAGTTCGTCTTGCCCGATTACAGCGCCGACCCGGACGGCAACGCCACGCCGCTGGATGCGCATATCCGCCTCGCCAATCCACGCACGCCCGAGACCGATGACAGCCTGATCCTGCGCCGCCCGTTCAACTATTCGAACGGCGTCACCAAATCAGGACAGCTCGATCAGGGACTGCTGTTCATCTGCTATCAGGCCGATCTCGACAAGGGCTTCATCGCCGTGCAGCGTCGCCTCGATGGCGAGCCGCTGGAGGAATATCTCAAGCCGGTCGGCGGCGGATATTTCTTTACCCTGCCCGGCATCCGCAATGAATCCGATTATCTCGGCCGCAGCTTGCTGGATGCGGCGCGTGCCAATGGGTCGCCGCGCAAGGCGCCCGGCTAGAATTCACAAGAGGAGCATCTATGACTTTCAAGCAGTTTCTGGCTGCGGCATCCCTGTCGCTTGCATTGACCGTCGCCGCCGAAGCGCGCGACCGCACGCTCGATCTGGTGGAGCCGATCGCCGACTACAAGATCTATGTGACCGAGAAACTCGACAAGCTCGTCGTCGACACCAAGAAGTTCACGGATGCTGTGAAGGCCGGCGACATCGCCTCCGCCAAGGCGCAGTTCGCACCGACGCGTCTCAGCTATGAGGCCATCGAGCCGATCGCGGAACTGTTCAGCGATCTCGACAAGGCGATCGATTCCCGCGCCGACGATCACGAAAAGGCCGAGGCCGATCCGAACTTCACCGGCTTCCACCGCATCGAATACGGGCTCTGGGTCAAAAACTCGACGGCCGAACTGACGCCGGTGGCCGACAAGCTGATGGCGGACGTCACCGAACTGCGCAAGCGCATCACCGCACTCGCACTGCCGCCGGAAAAGGTCGTCGGCGGCGCTGCCGTGCTGATGGAGGAAGTGGCGGCTACCAAGATTTCCGGCGAGGAAAACCGCTATGCCCATACCGACCTCTGGGACTTCCGCGGCAATTTCGACGGCGCCTACAAGATCGTCGAACTGGTGCGCCCGCTGATCGCCAAGGATGAAGCCGCGTTCCTGAAAAAGGTGGATGCCAATTTCAACCGCGTGAACAACATCCTCGGCAAATACAAGGAAGGTGACGGCTACATGCTTTACGAGAAGCTGACCGAAGCCGACCGCAAGGTGCTGGCTGCCGCGATCAACACGCTGGCGGAAGATCTCTCGACCTTGCGCGCGAAGCTTGGCTTGAGCTGATCGGCCTCTCCGCCGTCATTGCGAGGTCAGGGAAAGCCAATTGGCTTTCCCCTTAGCGCAGCGACGAAGCAATCCAGTCTTGTTGCCTTCTGGATTGCTTCGCTGCGCTCGCAATGACGGCGAGATTTACTCCCCGCCCAATCCCAGCCGGTTCGGCATCCGCTTCTCGATATTGAACTTGAGCAGCGCCGCGGAGCGGAAGATGCCGTGGGCGAATTTGCCGTAAGGCAGTGTGACGAACAGCGCCATCACGGTGCCGAGATGGATCGCCAGCCACAGCGCCATGAAGCGGGTGTCGCGCAGCACCAGCAGCAGCAGGCCGGTGACGCTCACCAGCAGTAGCAGCATGATGAAGCCGCGATCCATCGCGTTCTGCTTCACGTCCGCCCGCAGCGCATCGCGCTTGAAGTTTAGCCAGAGAAGACCGACCGGCCCGATGATCAAGCCGATGCCACCAAGCGTACCGAGGATGACCGGTGCGCTCGTATAGGCATAGGGTGCCTGCAGCTTCCAGATATAGTGATACAGCGTCGCCACGCAGGTGGAGGCGAAGCACAGCAGGAAGCCGTACAGCGTGAAATGATGGAAGCGGCGGCGCCACAACGTGAAGGCATCGTCGCCTTCGTTGCAGCCGTCACCGTGGCCGCCGCCAAGATATTTCATGCGGGCAACGTCGTGGACGGCTTCGGCCACCGCGGGTACGCGCGCTTGTGCAGCGGCCTTGATATCCGCGGGCGTGCCGTCTTTCGTCGGTGATACCTCGCGCCAGAACTTCACGACGCCGATGGCGAGCGCGAGGATCGAAAAGCCGAACACCGAGCCGAACAGCAGCGCCATGAAATTATGCGGGAAGATCGCGTAGAAATTGCCTTTAAGCGGCTCATGGATCAGGCGGCCATTCATGGCGATCGCCAGGATCATGAACAGCGCGAGGCCACCGGACAGCGCGAAGGCGACGGTGAAGCCGGCCTTCTCATAGAGTTTTCCGAACGCGCGCGGCCACGCATAGTCCTGATAGGTGCGCACCCGCACCTTGGCCATCGCCTGCGGGACATTGACCGCGAATTCATGCGGCGGCGCATATTGGCAGGCATAGAGACACGAACCGCAATTGTGGCAGAGGTTCGCGAGATAATGCGTATCGGCCGCGTTGAATTCCAGCCGGCGCGTCATCGCTGGAAATACCGCGCAAAACCCTTCGCAATAACGGCACGCGTTGCAAATCTGCATGACGCGCGCGATCTCGGCCTCGCCCGCAGTCATCGCCTCGGCGAGATTGACGCCGCCATTGCAGGCGCCGTCTTTCGGCGGAGCCAAGTCAGCGACCGGCGGCATAGGCGAATTCCTCTTCGAATGTCGGGTGGTGATGCCCGGCTGACGCCGCGGCATTGACGCCGGCGATGCGGCCGAAGGCCGTGCCGATGCTCATGCCGACCCCGGCGGTGTAGCCCTTCCCCAGCACATTGCCGGCCACCATCTCGCCCGCGGCAAACAGATTGGTGCTGACCACATTGCCGAAACGGCAGGCCGCGGTCTCGTCGGTCTTCATGCCGAGATAGGTGAAGGTGATGCCGGGCTTGAGCGGATAGGCGTAGAACGGCGCGGTGTCGATCACCCGCGCCCAATGGGTCTTGGCCGGGGTCAGGCCTTCGGTGACGCAGTCGTCGAGCGAGGTGTGATCGAAGGTGCCTGGCCGGCAGGCCGCGTTATAGGCGTTCAGCGTCTCCATGAAGGTGACGGGGTCGACGCCGATCTTGACCGCGAGTTCTTCCAGCGTATCGGCTTTGGTGCCATCGAAAACCGGCGGCATGAAGCGGCCGATGGCCTTCTGGTCGATGATCGACCATGCGGTCTGGCCGGGTTGCTGGGCGACGAGACGGCCCCAGATCGCATAGCGCTTTGGCCAAAAGTCTTCGCCTTCGTCATAGAAGCGTTTGGCTTCGCGATTGACGACGACGCCGAGCGAGACGCAATCGATGCGCGTGCAGATGCCGCCGTCATAGAGCGGCGCGCGCGCGTCGATGGCGACGCAATGAGCCTGGGTGGGATCGCCGATGGTGTCGGCGCCGGCCTCGATCATGAATTTGAGCAGGACGCCCTGATTGAAACGGGTGCCGCGGATCAAAAAGTTCTCCGCGGTCCATTCACCGCGCTCGTTCTGGCCCCAGGCTTCGCGCTGCCATTCGAGATTGGACTCGAAACCACCGCAGCCGAGCACGCAGCTCTTCGCTTCGATGCGCTCGCCCGACTCGGTGATGGCGGCGACGAATTGGCCGTCGTCGATCTCAAGGCTTTTAACTGGCGTGTTGTAACGGATCTCGACACCAAGTTGCTCGGCACTGCGATAATACGCATTCACCAACGCCTTGCCGCCGCCCATGAAGAACGCATTGGTGCGGGCCACATGCAGCGCACCAGACAGCGGCGGCTGGAAATGGACGCCGTGCTTGCGCATCCATGGCCGGCAGCGCGAGGAATGGCGGATCACCATGCGCGCCAGCGGTTCATTGGTGATGCCGCCGGTGACCTTGAGCAGATCCTGCCAGAATTCCTCTTCTGGATAGGCCTCGACCAGCACATCCTGCGGCTCGTCATGCATGCAGCGGAGATTGCGCACATGCATGCTGTTACCGCCGCGCCATTCCTTCGGTGCCGATTCCAGCATCAGCACCGATGCGCCGGCTTCGCGCGCCATCAGCGCCGAGCAGAGCGCTGCATTGCCGCCGCCGATGACGAGAACATCAGGAATGGATGAGGACGAAGCCATCGATCAATCAGTCTTTCTCAGGATTGAAATTCCGGCCACTCGCCGCCGAGATTTTGCGTGAGCTTCTGCGCGATCGGGCCGAGCGTCGCTTTCATCTGCGCGATCTCCGCCTCGCCAAAACGCTCGCGCGGGCCAGATAGCGAGATCACGCCGACCAGCATGCCACGCGGACCGAACACCGGTGCCGCCACTGCGGCGCAGCTCGGATCGCGTTCGCCGAGCGAAACGTCGTTACCATTGGCGCGGATGGCATCGTAGCGGTCACCTTTGGCGCCGTCATAAGCGAGGATGATGTGGCCGGCGGCGCCGCGCAGCAGCGCGTAGCTGTGGCCGGCCTCGACGCGATCCAGCGTCGCGTGACGCGAATTGACGCGATAGAGGCAGACGCGGTTGTCGCTATCCTGACGCACATGGAACGACGCGCTTTCGGTGCCGCGATCCACCAGTTCCTGCAGCGCCGGGACCACATTGTGGCCGAGCGCATTCTTGCGGGTGAAGGCGACGCCGAGACGAAAGGCAGTGGGGCCGAGATCATAGGTCCCGTCCGGCAGGCGGGTGACATAGCCGGTCGGGATCAATGACTGCAGTAGACGCAGGATCGTGCTCTTATAGAAGCCGGTGCGCACGGCGAGTTCGGCGAGCGTCATCGACTTGTCGGCATTTTCCAAAGCGGAGACGATGGACAACGCCCGCTCGACAGCGGCAACGCCCTCACCGCCTTCGCGGGCGGGGAGATCGGCTTTGGGTTTCGTTGCAGGCTTGTTCATCGGGGTCCGATCAGATGCGCGTTTTCTCGAGGACGCGGGCGATCACCGGCCAGTAGAGATCGCCGTCACCAGCGTCAATCGCCTGACCGAGCACCTTGTCGGCAAGTTCCGCGCCCTGCAGCTGGATGTTCACCGACTTGGCGAGATCGAGCGCATAGGAGATGTCCTTGCGGGCATATTCGGTGGAGAAAGCGCGCTCCGGGAAGGTGCCCGGCAGCATCGCCTTCATGCCGTGATTACGCAGGGCAAAACTGTCCGCCGAGCCTTTTGCAAGCGTCTCGAACACCACCTTCGGATCGAGGCCGGCGCGCTTCGCCGTCTCCAGCGCTTCACTGAGCGCGACGACGGTTTCCATCAGCACCATGTTGTTGAGGATTTTTACCACCTGCCCGGCACCGATATCGCCGCAATGGGTGATGTCGGTGGCGAAAGTGGCGATCAGCGGCTGCAGTTTTGCGAAATTGGCAGCGGAAGCGCCGACCATGACGCTGAGCGTGCCGTCTTCGGCAGCCTGCCGCGTGCGCGCGATCGGGGCATCGGCGAATTGCGCGCCCTTGGCGGCAAACTTTTTCGCCAGCTCGCGGCTGGCTTCCACCGGCGAGGTGCCGAGATCGACGATGGTGTGGCGCGCATCGGCATGAGCGAGAAGGCCATCATCGCCTTCGCACACCGCCTGCACATGCTTGCCGCTCGGTAGCGCCATGAAGATGACGTCGCAGGTCTTGGTGAGCTCGGCGAGCGAGGTCGCGCGCTTGACGCCGACTTCGGCGAGACGTTCGAGCGGCGCGTCGGCGCGATCGAAACCATAGACGGGCACGCCCGACTTCTTTGCGAGATTGCGGCACATCGGCTCGCCCATCACACCCAGACCGATGAATCCAATGGCAGTCGTCATGCCACACTTCCCTTACATTCAAAAACGAGATTGGAGGCGGACGCGGCGGTGCCGCGTCCGTAGCAATTTTGGAATCAGCCCTTGACCAGCGGGCAGCCGCCTTCGCTCATCGGGCGGAAGGCCTGCTCGCCGAGCGAGGTGGTGACGGTCTTGTAGAAATCGAATTTGTACTTCGATTCTTCCGGCTTCTTCACCTGCATCAGATACATGGTGTGCAGCACGCGGCCGTCCGGACGCACGGTGACGTCCTTGTTATAGGCATCGTTGACCTTCAGCTCGTGCATTTTCTTGGCAACGGCATCGGTGTCCTTGGTGCCCGCGGCCTTCACCGCGGCGAGATAGTGATGCACGCCGCTATAGACGCCGGCCTGCACCATGCTCGGGACCTTGTTATTGGTCAGCGCGAAATAGCGCTTGGCCCAGGCGCGGGTCTGCTCGTTGAGATCCCAGTAGAATGACGTCGTCACCTGCAGGCCCTGCGTCGCCTTGAGGCCGAGCGCATTGACGTCAGTGATGAAGACGAGGAGGCCGGCGAGCTGCTGGCCGCTCTCGACGATGCCGAATTCGCCGGCCTGCTTGATGGCGGTCTGCACATCGGCGCCCGAGGTGGCGAGGCCGACGACCTTGGCCTTGGAGCCCTGCGCCTGCAGCAGGAAGGAGGCCATGTCGGCGGTGCCGAGCGGATGCGCGGAGGAGCCGATCACCTTGCCGCCGGCGCCTTCGATGAATTTGGTGGCGTCACGCTGCAACGCGTGGCCGAAAGCATAGTCGGCGGAGATGAAGTACCAGGTGTTGCCGCCGGCCTTGGTGATGGCTTCCGAGGTCAGCTTCGACAGCGCATAGGTGTCGTAATTGAAGTGGAAGGAGACCGGTGAGCAGGCCTTGCCGGTGAAATCCGACGAGCCCGGCCCGCTGACAACAAAGATCTTGTTCTTCTGCTTGGCGACTTCGAGGATCGCGAAGCCGGCCGACGATGCGGCGCCGTCCGCGATCATGTCGACCTTCTCATTGTCGATCCAGCGGCGCGCGGTCGCCGCAGCGACATCCGGCTTGTTCTGGTGATCGGCGGTGATGATCTCGATCTTCATGCCGTTGATCTCGCCGCCGAACTCCTCGGCTGCGAGCTTGGCCGCCGCGACGGAGCCGGTGCCGCCATTGTCGGCGAACACGCCGGACTGGTCATTGAGCACGCCGATCTTGATCGTCTCCTGCGCGCTGGCGGCATGGGCCGACAGCATCAGCGCGGCGGATAAATAGAATGCGGTCTTCACAGATTTCATCTGATGCCCCTCCTCAGGAACTGTGTTTTTGTTTGATCGTCTCGAGCACCGGCGCGATGTAACGCCGGAACTGCGCAGGATTCTCGCTCATCGGAAAATGACCGAGCGCTTCCATGACCGTCACTTCTGCCCCCGCAATGCTGGAAGCCGTGCGAACCGTGTCCTCGGGCGAGCACGAGAAATCGTATTCGCCGGTGAGCAGATAGAGCGGACAGGTCTTGGTATCGATCGCAGCGGTGCGACCACGCAGGTCGCCATCGACGCGATAGAAATAGAGGTCGCCCTTGAACACGCCGGGTCCGCCCTGCTTGTAGGCCCACAGCGTTTCCATCCGCGCTTCCGGCGGCGACTGCGGCGCGACAAGGCCAGACACCAGCGCGGCGCAGACTTCGCCGCCATGGACGTCAGGACGGTTGAGCCAGGCGGTGTCGTACCACGGCGCTTGGAAATCGGCGGCTTCGAGACCGATCAGCGCGCGGAATTCGCTGGCGTGATCAATGGCGAGGTTAAGCACGATGCGGCCGCCGATGGAGCAGCCCATCACCACGGGCTTGTCGAGAGCGAGCGCCGCACAGAAGGCGCGGATGGTCTGCGTATAGCGCTTGGTGGTGAGCTGATACTCGCTGCCGTCCCAATTGGCCGGGGGATTCGATTTGCCATGCCAGGGCAGATCGAAGGCGATGATGCGGTAGTGTTTTGTGAACTCTTCATCAGCCAGCAGATAGCGCCACTGGCGATTGTCGGAGCCGGCGGTGTGCAGGCAGACCAGCGGAATGCCCTGCCCCGCCTCCTCGAAATAGATCCGGTGCATGGTGCCGTCGATATCGACATGCACGTAGCGGCCGACCATCGGCTCGATGTAAGCGGTCATGCTGCACCTCCGGCGTTGCGCGGCAGCGCCAGCAGATCCTTGAAATATTGCAGATGGGTCATGAACGGCTTGATGTCGCCTTCGAGCGTGGCGGCGCCGCGCTTGGTGAGCGAGAGCAGATCATGCCAGCCGGCCTTCGGCATCGGCTGCCAGAACGCAGTCCATGCCTCGGGCGTGGCGCGATAACTGAAGGTCGACGAGCGCATCAGCACCGGCGCCGGCACCATGTCAATGATGCGGCCGGCGCGGATGGAGACGTGATAAACCTGCTCGGTCGAGCCAAGCAGGCAATCGACATCGAGCAAGCGGCCACGCGTGATCAGCGCGGCGTCGCGCTCGAGCAGCGTCGGCAACTGCTCGAAGGTCGCGGTGACGGGATCAGATTTTTTCAAGGCCGGACTCCTTGATGATTTTGCCCCACAGCTCGGTCTGCTTGGTCACATGCTCGGCGAGGCCCGCGGGCGTCGATACATCCGGCTCGAGGCCGATATCGGCAAAGAACTTCTTCGCTTCATCCGTCGCCATCACCTGAAGGAACGCCTTGTTGAGCTTCTCGACCACATCGGCCGGCACATTCTTCGGGCCGAACAGGCCGCTCCACGCGGCGAATTCGTAGCCGGGCAGACCGACTTCGGCCATCGGCGGCACGTTCGGTAGCGACGACACACGCTGCACCGTGGTCACGCCGAGCGCGCGAAGGCTGCCATTGTTGATGAATTCGCGCGTGACCGCGACGTCGGTGATAACGAATTCGATGCGGCCGCCGAGCAGATCGGTGATCGCCTGCGGCGTGCCGGGATAGGAGATGCGCACCGCATCGATCGTCGCCAGCGAGCGCACCAGCTGCGCGGCGGCCATGCTGCCGGTGTTGCCGGAGCCATAGCTCAGCTTGCCCGGATTGGCCTTGCCGTAAGCGATGAATTCCTTGAGGTCTTTTGCCGGAAAGTCCTTGTTCACCACCATCACCAGCGGATTGCGCGTCAGCCGCGCGATCGGCGTGAAGTCGGCGACGGGATCAAACGGCATCTTGTTGTAGAGATGCACATTGGCCGAATGGGTCGAGTTGGTGGCGAGATAGAGCGTGTAGCCATCGCCTGCCGCGCGCGCGACTTCGGCGGCGCCGATATTCGCGTTGGCGCCCGGCTTGTTGTCGACCAGGACTTTCTGGCCGAGCACAGCGCCGACCTTCTCCGCGAGGAAGCGGGCTTCCACGTCGGTGGCGCTGCCGGCCGGGAACGGCACCAGCAGGCGGATCATCTTAGCTGGATACGCGTCCTGCGCCTGTGCCGGCATCAGCGCCATGGCGCTTGCGGCGAATGCACCTGCGATCGCTGCCCGGCGGGTCAGCGCCCACGCGGCCTTGTGCCCTCTCATGTCTCTACTCCCAACCCATCTTCTTGAAGGTTTGTTGTTCAGTGCATCCGACGCGCGATGACCGGCACATGGAAAGCGCGCGTCGCGGCATCAGCCGTTGCGGTCGTCGCCGTCTCGTATGGTCCGATCGTCTGCATCTTCGACCTGATCAAATTCCAGATTGTTCTATTAGACAGAACGCTTGTTCTATTATGTGAACATATGATTGATTGCCGCGCAAGCGAGGCGGAGTCAACCGCTTCCAACGATCAAGAAAGCAGACTTCGAAATGGCCTATCCAGAGATCGAGCTTTACGTAGACGGACAGTGGCGCCGGGCCTCGGGCGCGCCGATCATCAATCCTGCCGATGAGAGCGTGATCGGGACCGTGCCGCATGCCACCCGCGCCGATCTCGACGATGCGCTGGACGCGGCGCAGCGCGGCTTCCAGGTCTGGCGCAAGACCGCGCCCAATGCGCGCGCGCAGATCATCCTCAAGGCTGCAGCGCTGATCCGCGCGCGCGTGGACGAGATGGCCGTCGCGATGACGCTCGAACAGGGCAAGCCGCTGGAGCAAGCCAAGCTCGAAATTTTGCGCGGTGCGGAGATCATCGAATGGGATGCCACCGAAGGCATGCGCCTCTATGGCCGCGTGATCCCCGCCGGGCCTGGCCTGCAGCACACGGTCTATCGCCAGCCGATCGGTCCGGTGGCAGCGTTCTCGCCGTGGAATTTCCCGATGAGCTCACCGGGCCGGAAGGTGGCGGGCGCGCTGTCGTCGGGTTGCTCGATCATCCTAAAGGCATCGGAAGAAACACCGGCCGGCGCGCTGCAGCTGGTCCGCGCCTTCCACGACGCAGGGCTGCCGAAGGGCGTACTCAATCTGGTGTTCGGCGATCCCAATGAGATTTCCAGCTACCTTGTGCCGCATGATGCGATCCGCCTGATTACTTTCACCGGCTCAGTGCCGGTGGGCAAGCATCTGGCCGCCATGGCCGGCCAGGCGATGAAGCCGGCGATCATGGAGCTTGGCGGACATGGTCCCGTCATCGTGTGCGATGACGTCGATCCGGTGGCGACTGCCAAAGCATCGGTCGCGACCAAGTCGCGTAATGCCGGCCAGGTCTGCGTCGCGCCGACGCGCTTCTTCGTCCAGGAGAAGAATTTCGACGTGTTCGCAAAAACCTTTGCCGAAGGCGCTGCGGCGCTGAAGATCGGCAATGGCATGGATCCCGCGACGCAGCTCGGCCCTTTGGCCAATCCGCGCCGCGTCGACGCGATGGAGCGGCTGGTGAGCGACGCGAAAAAGCGCGGCGCGCGCGTGCTGGCCGGCGGCGAACGTATCAACAATCGCGGCTATTTCTATCCACTCACCGTGCTGGCCGATGTGCCCGATGATGCGTTGGCGATGAATGAAGAGCCGTTCGGCCCGTTGGCGCTGGTCAATCCGGTGAAGGATCTGGATGAGGCCATCGCCAAGGCGAACGCCCTGCCCTTTGGACTTGCCGCCTATGCGTTCACGAATTCGGCGGACAATGTGCAGCGTATCTCGAACGATGTGGAAACGGGCAATCTCACCATCAACCACTTTGTGGCATCGACAGCGGAGACACCGTTCGGCGGCGTGAAGGATTCAGGCTACGGCCGCGAAGGCGGCATCGAAGGGCTTGGTTGCTACACGGTGACGAAGAACGTTTCGCACAAGTTCGGCTAAGGCCTGTAGGGTGGGCAAAGCGCAGCGTGCCCACCTTCTCCCTTCGAGCACTTGATGGTGGGCACGCTACGCTTTGCCCACCCTACAACTGCGGCTACCCAAACACTTTCGACAATTCGCTGTGCAGGCGCTTCAACCCGGCGGGGCCAGTGAAGATATCCTTCACCTCCGCAAGCGCTTCCGTAGTCAGCCCTTCCTCGGACCGGATGCCCTGCGCTGCAGTGGCCAGAATACGACCAGCGATCGCTGCCTGATTGGCTGAGGTACGATGCTGCTCCGGAACTTTTGCCACCACTTTGCTCAAGACATCGCGCATCAGGGCAACGGTGACGGGATCGTAAGATGCCGACATGACGGGCCTCCCTGCTCATGTTCTGTTTATCTGGATACGCTACGCCTGCTTTCAAGTTTGACCAGTGACGTTCGCGTGTTTGGTTAGCAGACCAAGAGTCGCAGCCACCGAAAGCGCAGCATATGGTCTGATAGCAGACACAGGGAAAGCGCACCGGTAATCGCATCGCGTCCCACCGCCATCGAGTTCCGTAAATGCGGGAAAATTTTAGTGTCACTTTGCATCGCAGAACCGGATAAATTCCACCCGACCGGACTTGGTGGAGACAAGCGTCGATAATTTGAGCAGACCGGCAACCACCGGATATCAGTCGCGTAACAATGGATAGTGCACCGATGGTTCAGCCGGGACCGGCCCCCCAGGGAAACTTGAGCGAGCTGATCAGACGGCACGACTGGTCGTCGACGCCGCTCGGTGCAATCACGTCGTGGTCGCCGAGCTTGCGCACCACCGTCGACCTGATGCTCGCGACGCACGCGCAGATCGTGCTGTTTTGCGGTCCGCAATTCGTGGCGCTGTACAACGATGCTTATGCGCCGAGCATTGGCGAAAAACATCCGCGTGCGCTCGGACGACCAGGGCATGAACACTGGGCCGAATTATGGGACGACCTTGGCCCCCTGCTGCGCGGCGTCGTCGATAGCGGCGAGACTTTTGCCGCAAAAGACCGTCCCTTTTACATCGAACGCAGTGGGTACGGCGAGACCGTCTATTTCGACATCTCCTACTCGCCTGTGCGCAATGGTGATGGGCTCGTCGAGGCCGTGCTCTGCATCGTGGCCGAGACCACCGAGCGCGTGCGGGCGACACAGGTTCTTGCCGATAACGAAGAACGACAAGCGCTGCTGCTGAAACTCAGCGACGCCTTGCGTCAGGTCGATGACGCCGTCGAGATCCAGCGCATCGCCGCTCTGACGCTCGGGCAGCATCTCGGGACCAATCGCGTCTTCTATGGCGAGGTCAGCGAAGACGGCGACAAGGTTCTGATCCAGCATGATTACGTGTCCGGCTTCGCCAGCATCGCCGGGCTGCACGCGATGGCGAGCTACGACAGCAACGTTCGCGACAAATGGCACCGCGGAGACATCGCAGCCACCGACGATGTGGATGCCGATATCGATCTGTCGGAACGCCAGCGCGAGGCCCTGGCGGCGATCAATGTGCGTGCCTGGATGGGGATTCCGCTGGTCAAGGCTGGCCGGCTCGTCGCCATTCTCGGGCTCGGCCAGGCCGCGCCGCGGCATTGGTCCAGTCGCGAGCTGTCGCTGGTGAGCGAAGTCGCCGAGCGCACATGGTCGGCGGTCGAACGCGCGAAAGCGGATGCGCGGCTGCGCGAGAGCGAGAAGCGGTTCCGTGCCCTTGTAAGCGCCAGCTCGGATGTCGTCTATCGCATGAGCCCGGACTGGCAGGAGATGCGCCAACTCGACGGACGCGGCTTCCTCTCCGATGTGGAAGGGCCGACCGTCCGTTGGCTCGATGTCTATATTTTTGTCGAAGACCAGCCGATGATCATGGCGGAAGTCAGCCGTGCGATCGCCGCGCGCGATACTTACGAGTTGGAGCATCGGGTGCGGCAGGCCGACGGCACCGAAGGCTGGACTTTTTCACGCGCCATTCCGATCATCAACGAAGCCGGCGCGATCACCGAATGGTTCGGCATGGCGGCGGATGTCACCAATGCCAAACGCATCCGCGATCAGCAGCGTTTGTTGAACAATGAGCTGAGCCACCGCATCAAAAACCTGTTTGCGATGGTCCAAGCCATCAGCCTGCAGACGCTGCGGCCGATCAAAGAGCGTGACGAAGTGCGATCGCTGCAGGAACGGCTGCTGGCGCTGAGCGGCGCGCATGACATTCTCCTGCGCAACAACTGGATCGAGGCGTCGGTCACCGATGTCGTCACCGCCGCGCTCGATGCGCTTGGTGCATCCGAGCGGATGATGACGGCGGGCCCCGATATCACGATCGGCTCCAAAGCTGCGCTGAGCATGGCGCTGCTGCTGCATGAACTCGGCACCAATGCGCTGAAATACGGCGCACTATCGGTGCCACACGGCAAGATCGACTTGCGCTGGGCGATCGAGGCCAAGGACGAAGCTCAGCTTTTCTGCTTGCGCTGGATCGAGAGCGACGGCCCGCCGATCGAAGCGCCGCCGGCGAAAGGCGGCTTCGGCACGCGCCTCCTCTCCACCGGATTGACCGGGACCGGCGGCCTGACCCTCGACTACGAGCGCGACGGCCTGCGGGCGACGCTGGCTTCACCGCTCCGCGAGATGTTCTGGACCAATTGAAGCCCATATTGCCGCCGCGATAGGGAACCAATAAAGTCCCGCCATGGATTGGGACAAGGTACGCATTTTTCTCGAAGTCGCCCGTACCGGGCAAATTCTCGGCGCTGCCAAGCGACTCAAGCTCAATCACGCCACCGTCGCCCGCCAGCTCACCGCGCTGGAAAAGGACCTCAAGACCAAGCTGCTGAACCGCCAGACCACGGGATCATCGCTGACCCCTGCCGGCGTCGCGCTGCTCGCCGCCGCCGAGCGCGCCGAATCCGAACTGCTGCGCGTGGGTTCGCAGCTTTCCTCGGCCGCAGACAAGATCGCCGGCACGGTACGCATCGGCGCGCCGGATGGGCTCGGCAATTATTTTCTGGCCGACAAGCTCGGCGCTTTCGCCGCCGATAATCCCGATCTGGTGATCCAACTCGTGGCCATGCCGCGCACCTTCTCATTGGCCAAGCGCGAAGCCGACATGGTGGTCACCGTGGAGCGGCCCGACGAAGGCAAGCTGATCTGCACCAAGCTGACCGACTACACACTCAGCTTCTATGCATCCGAGGACTATCTCGCGCGATCATCGGCGATCAAGAAAGTCGGCGATCTCTCCGATCATCTGCTGATCACCTATATCCATGACATCATCTTCAGCCGCGCACTCGACTATGCATCGACGCTGAGCGAGCTGATCACGCGACGTTTCGAATGCGGCAGCGTCATCGGCCAGCTCGAGGCGGTGCGCGCCGGCCACGGCATCGGCATCCTGCATGACTATGCCGCGCGACGTTATTCGGAGTTACGCCGCATTCTCCCCGCCAACAGCTTTACGCGCACCTATTGGCTGATCTCGCATCCCGACACCCACGACACGCATCGGGTGCGTGAGATCCGCCGCTATATCGTCGGCAAGGTGAAGGAAGCGCGGAAGCAGTTCATCGCGGCGTGACTCCGCGATGCGCCGTGTTCATTTTGCCTTCTGGATGGCTTCGCTGCGCTCGCAATGACGGCGAGATTTACTCCCCGCCCAGCCCTAGCCGGTTCGGCATGCGCTTCTCGATATTGAACTTGAGCAGCGCGGCCGAGCGGAAGATGCCGTGGGCGAATTTGCCATAGGGCAACGTCACGAACAGCGCCATCACCGTGCCGAGATGGATCGCCAGCCATAGCGCCATGAAGCGGGTGTCGCGCAGCACCAGCAGCAGCAGGCCGGTGACCGACACCAGCAGCAGCAGCATGATGAAGCCGCGATCCATCGCGTTTTGCTTGACATCGGCGCGCAGCGCATCGCGCTTGAAGTTCAGCCAGAGCAGACCGACCGGGCCGATAAGCAGGCCGATGCCACCAAGCGTACCGAGGATGACCGGCGCGCTCGTATAGGCATAAGGCGCCTGCAGCTTCCAGATGTAATGATACAGCGTCGCCACGCAGGTCGAGGCGAAGCACAGCAGGAAGCCGTACAGCGTGAAATGATGGAAGCGCCGGCGCCACAGCGTGAAGGCGTCATCGCCCTCGTTGCAGCCATCGCCATGGCCGCCGCCCAGATATTTCATGCGCGCGACATCGTGCATCGCTTCCGCGACGGCCGGCACGCGGGCTTGCGCCGCCGCCTTGATGTCGGCAGGCGTGCCATCTTTTGTCGGCGACACCTCACGCCAGAATTTCACGACGCCGATGGCGAGCGCCAGGATCGAAAAACCGAACACCGAGCCGAACAGCAGCGCCATGAAATTATGCGGGAAGATCGCGTAGAAATTGCCTTTAAGCGGCTCATGGATCAGGCGCCCGTTCATCGCAATGGCCAGGATCATGAACAGCGCGAGGCCGCCGGACAACGCGAAGGCGACGGTGAGGCCGGCGCGCTCATAGAGTTTTCCGAACGCGCGCGGCCACGCATAGTCCTGATAAGTGCGCACGCGCACCTTGGCCATGGCCTGCGGAACATTGACCGCAAATTCATGCGGCGGCGCGTATTGGCAGGCATAGAGGCACGAACCGCAATTATGGCAGAGGTTCGCCAGATAATGCGTATCGGCGGCATTGAATTCGAGCCGGCGGGTCATCGCCGGGAACACGGCGCAAAAGCCTTCGCAATAACGGCATGCGTTGCAGATTTGCATGACGCGCGCGATCTCGGCCTCGCCGGCGGTCATCGCCTCGGCGAGATTGACGTCGCCATTGCAGGCGCCGTCTTTCGGCGGAGCCAATTCAGCGACCGGCGGCATAGGCGAATTCCTCTTCGAATGTCGGGTGGTGATGCCCGGCTGACGCCGCGGCATTGACGCCGGCGATGCGGCCGAAGGCGGTGCCGATGCTCATGCCGACACCGGCGGTGTAGCCCTTGCCGAGCACATTGCCGGCCACCATTTCACCGGCGGCGAACAGATTGGTGCTGACGACATTGCCGAAACGGCAGGCCGCGGTCTCGTCGGTCTTCATGCCGAGATAGGTGAAGGTGATGCCGGGCTTGAGCGGATAGGCATAGAACGGCGCGGTGTCGATCACGCGGGCCCAATGGGTCTTGGCCGGGGTGAGGCCTTCGGTCACGCAGTCATCGAGCGAGGTGTGATCGAAGGTGCCGGGCCGGCACGCCGCGTTATAGGCGTTCAGCGTTTCCATGAAGGTGACGGGATCGACGCCAATCTTCACGGCGAGCTCTTCCAGCGTGTCAGCCTTGGTGCCGTCGAACACCGGCGGCATGAAGCGGCCGATGGCTTTCTGGTCGATGATGGACCACGCGGTCTGGCCCGGCTGCTGGGCGACGAGACGGCCCCAGATGGCATAGCGCTTCGGCCAAAAGTCCTCGCCTTCGTCGTAAAAGCGTTTGGCTTCACGATTGACGACGACACCGAGGGAAACGCAATCGATGCGCGTGCAGATGCCGCCGTCATAAAGCGGCGCGCGCGCATCGATGGCGACGCAATGGGCTTGGGTGGGATCGCCGATCGTATCGGCGCCGGCCTCGATCATGAATTTGAGCAAGACGCCCTGGTTGAAGCGGGTGCCGCGGATCAGGAAGTTTTCCGCCGTCCATTCACCACGCTCGTTCTGGCCCCAGGCTTCGCGCTGCCATTCGAGATTGGATTCGAAGCCGCCGCAGCCGAGCACGCAGCTTTTTGCTTCGATGCGCTCGCCGCTCTCGGTAACCGCCGCTACGAACCGACCGTCTTCGATGTCCAGGCTCTTCACCGGCGTGCTGTAGCGGATTTTTACGCCGAGCTCTTCAGCGCTTCGGTAATACGCATTCACTAGCGCCTTGCCGCCGCCCATGAAAAAGGCGTTCGTGCGCGCCACATGCAGCGCGCCTGACAGCGGCGGCTGGAAATGCACGCCGTGCTTGCGCATCCATGGCCGGCAGCGCGAGGAATGGCGGATCACCATACGCGCCAAAGGCTCATTGGTGATGCCGCCGGTGACCTTCAACAGGTCCTGCCAAAACTCTTCTTCCGGGTAGGCCTCGACCAGCACGTCCTGCGGCTCGTCATGCATGCAGCGGAGATTGCGCACATGCATGCTGTTGCCGCCGCGCCATTCCTTCGGCGCGGATTCCAGCATCAGCACCGATGCGCCGGCTTCGCGCGCCATCAGCGCCGAGCACAAAGCCGCATTGCCGCCGCCGATGACGAGAACGTCGGGACTGACCGAAGATGTCACGAGGCCGTCCCCGTCTCACGCGCTGATTTATCGCCGCTATTCATTTCAGAGCCGCCTTTTCCCAATCCGGGCATTCTCTCTGCGCGACGGGAACCAGCCACTCAGCCACATTAGAACGCTCGATGATGCGAACCGGCAGCATGATGTCCGCCGGCGCCTTCTGACCACGCAGGTGCCGGATCGCCGTCTCGGCTGTGAGGCATCCGAGCGCAAAGCCGCTATAGTCTTCGCTGGCGAGCAGACGCCCGTCCCGGATCGCCTCCGCGGCTTCCATCGTTCCGTTCAAGCCAACCACCTTTGCACTGCGCTTTGCGCGCGCGAGCGCATCGAGGACCCCCATCGCCATGCTGTCATTGGCCGCGATGACACCGTCGATCTGCGGAAACTCGGCCAGCAATTTGGTCATGGCTCGATCTGCGTCCGGTGTCAGGTAGCGCCCCGTCACCGATGCCAGGAGGCGAATGCCGGGATGTTCCGCAAGCGCGCGTTGAAATCCCTTCAACCGGTCGCGCGCAGTCGGCGCTGTCGCCGTTCCCTCGATGATGACGACATTGCCTTTCTCGCCCATTGCCTGCAGCAGGAAACGCGCGGTTTGATATCCCATCTCGACATCGTCGCTGCCGACGAAGCTGACGAACTCGCCCTTCGCCATCCGGTTGACGAATCCAACGACCGGAATTTTCGCAGCGTTGATCGCCTCGACTGTTGGCTCCAGGAGTTTGTCGTCTGCGGGCGCCAGAAGGATCGCGCCGGGCCGCTCGCGAATAGTGGTTTCCAGAAGAGCGATCTGCTCAGGCGCGTCGTCCGGCTTTTCGGGAACGCGGTGAAGCGTCGTCGCGCCAAGCCGCGCCGCCGCCCGATCGGCGCCGAGCCGGAATGCGACATAGTTCGGATTGACCTTGTTCTTTGTAAAGACGACGAGGCGCTCACCATCGGCGCGCGCGGGCAATGCTGTCGCCATGACGATCGTGCCGACTGACAATAGAAGACAACCAAGCTTCTTGGGATCAATCATCATACGCCTCCATCTCGCGCGACTTGCCGTCCTGCGATCCATCCAAAGGTGAGCGCGGGTCCGAGCGTGATGCCAGGACCGGGATAGGCGCCTTCCATGATCGACGCCATGTCATTGCCGCACGCGAACAGTCCGGCGATGGGCTTGCCGTCGGCGGCGAGCACGCGCGCCTGATCGTCGGTGACGATGCCCGCTGACATTCCGAGATCAGCGGGCTGCACGGCCACGGCGTAGAACGGTCCATCCTTGATTGGCGCGATACACGGGTTTGGCCCATGATCGGCATCGCCTAGCGAACGTTGATAGATATTGCTGCCGCGCCCGAAGGCCGGGTCTTCGCCACGTTCGGCGTCCTTGTTGAAGGTCGCCACCGTATCCGACAGAGCCGGCGGCGGCGCGCCGATCAGACGCGCGAGATCGGCCAGCGTATCGGCGCGTTTGAGATAGCCCGATGTCACATCGGCAGTCAGCCACGTGGTGAACGGTTTGATCTTGCCGAGCCCGTATTTCCAGATGAATCGGCTATCGCAGACAAGCCAGGCCGGGATCGCGCTATTGGCATGCGCGAGCTGGGCACGGACGAATTCATGATACGAGACCGCCTCGTTGACAAAACGCTGCCCGTTGCCGTCCACGGCAATCATGCCAGGCTTGGCGCGATCGGTGACCGTGTGCGGGTAGACGCCGCGACTGCTATCGGCGCGTGTGAATGTGGAGGCCGGCACCCAAAAGGCGCCCTCGCGCGTCGGCGCCGAGACCTGTGCACCAAGTGCCGTCGCAAGCCGTGCGCCGCGCAGCGCGTCACCTGCGGCGACCGTTGCGCTGAGATCACCCGCGCTGTCCGGCACGAATTGACGACGCAACTCGACATCATGCGAGATGCCGCCGGTCGCCAGCACGACGCCGCGGCGCGCGCGCACACGGTGTAGCCGTGCGGATGCGTCGCGTGTCTCGAGCACCGAGATGCGGCCGTCCGCGCCTGCCTCAAGCCGCGTCACCGTGGTGCAGGTGCGGATGACGACGCCAAGATCGAGGGCGGATTTCAGCAGCCGCCCCACCAGCGCATTGCCGAGATAGAGCGTGGTGCCGCGGCGCGCACTGATCCGCTGCACGCCATATTTGAACAGCAGTTTTGCGACATGCAGCGCCGAGCGCAGCGACTTCGACATGCGGCGCAAATGCGGAATGTCCGCACGGCTGATCATCATGCCGCCAAATAACATGAATTCCGGCAACGGATTGCGCACAAGCGTGAACGCCTTGCCGAGCACGCTGGCCTCGAACGGTACCGGCTCGAGTACGCGGCCACCCGGCGTCGCGCCCGGAAGATCGGGATAGTAATCGGGATAGGTCAGAACCGGCTGCAAGCGCAGGCTGGTGCGGGCTTCGAGATCGCGGATCGCGGCATCGCCGCTGGCGAGAAAGGCTTCCAGCTTCTTGCGATCGGTGCCCGGCACCGTCTGCGCAAGATAGGTGCGCGCCGCATCGAGACTATCCGCGCGCTGCGCCGCTGCAGCCTTGTGGTTTGCGGGAATCCACACCATGCCGCCGGAGATCGCCGTGGTGCCGCCGACCACATCGGCGTGTTCGAGCAGCAGCACCGAGCAGCCTTGCGCTGCCGCAGTGCTGGCAGCGGTCAGACCGCCAGCACCGGAGCCGACCACGATGACGTCGAAGACGTCATCCGGCGCAGCGGAAGTCCCTTGCGTCATACCATGCCGCCATTCGGCTGCACGATCTGGCCCTGCACCCACGATGCCTGATCGGAGGCGAGAAAGCGGACGACGTCTGCGATCTCATCCGGGCGACCGATGCGGTTGAACGGGCTGAAGGCCGCCATGCGCGCTTTGACCTCTTCGGTCTTGCCGGCATTGAAGAGATCGGTGTCCACCGGGCCCGGCGCCACGCCATTGACGCGCACGCCGCGGCCGGACAGTTCCTTCGACATCGCACGCACAAGGCTTTCCACCGCAGCCTTTGTGGCGGCATACGGACCGGTGCCGGGCACCACATGACGAACCAGCGAGGTGGTGATGGCCACGATCGCGCCGTTGTCCTTCACTTTTCGCGCGGCTTCGGCGAGGACGTTGAAGGCACCGACGACATTGACGTCGAGCAGCTGACGGAAATTCTCGGCGGGGAAATTTGCAAGCGGCGCGCCCGGCACGTTGATGCCGGCATTGGCGATCACGGCCTGCGGTGCCGCGCCGTAGTCGGCCTGCACTCGGTCGAACACGTTTGCGACAGCAGCCGCGTCGCGGATATCGACTTGATAGGTCTTACCGGGAGCTGCGGCATCCGCTTTGGTCGCGTAGGTCGAGGCGACTTGCCAGCCGGCCTCCGCAAAAGCCTTGGCGCAGGCGGCGCCGATGCCGCGTGAGCCGCCGAAAATGATCACAACGGGAGATGAAGTCGACATGCGCTTGTCCTCAAGGAAGTGGGCCGGATTTGCTGAATGCCCTGCCACCAGCGGCGGGGCGGTAGATCATGAACGACGTCAGGAACCGCCCTGCGTCATGCGCTCGCGCGTTGCCGCGATGGTTGCCTCAATGCCGCGCTGGAGATCGTAGCGCGGCGCATAGCCGAGCTCCTTCCGCGCACGGCTGATATCGAGCGCGCCTTTGACGGCGCTAAGCACCTTGCCGCCGTGATGATACGGACCGTTGTCGCCGACCGTGATCTGCGCGCCAGGAATGGCACGGTTGACGGCATCGGCCGTGTCGCGCAGCGTCGGTGCCACACCGGTGGCGATATTGTAGGCGTCGTAGCGATGCTTGTCCTTGTCGAGCGCAAGCAATGCGCCCTGCACGGTGTCGTCGATATAGACCTGATCCACCGCGAGATTGCCGCCATCGGCCTGATGGAATGGCTCACCGCGCAGCGCCGCTTCGACGAACGTGCGCGGCATGCGCAGACGCGGCAGATGCGGGCCATAGACCCAGCAGGTTCGCACATTGATGCATTCAAGCCCGTGGTCGCGCGAATAGACGCGCCCGTAATGCTCGGCAGCAAGCTTCGTCAGGCCATAGATGCTGAGGGGCTTCTGCGGATGATCCTCGTCGATCACAGGCGACAGGAAGTCGCCGTAAGTCTCTTCGGTGCTGACATGGACGACGCGCTTCACCTTGAGAAGCCGCATCGCCTCGAATAGGTTGATCGCGCCTTCCACATTGACGCGCTGCGCCTTGATCGGAATGTCGTCGCACTGGATCACGCCGACGATGGCTGCGGCATGGATCACGGCATCCGGACGCTGCGCCTCGAACAGGCGCAGCACCTGGTGCCATTCGCCGAGATCGGCGGCGACAGCTGTGAGCTTCGATTCACGGCTCGCCAGTGCGGAGATAGCCGGCGACACCGTGAGATCGGTGGCGATCACCTTGTCGCCGCGCTCCAGCAGCGCCGTGACGATGGCGCTGCCGAGCCATCCGCAGGCGCCGGTAACGAGAATGGTCTTCGACATCGGATGGGCCTCAGCGCGGCTGCGGCTCGTCGTCGGTGGGCGGCGAAGTGATGACCAGGAAGGTCAGCCGCTCGGTCCCCGTGCAATGAAATTCATGTACCACGCCGGGCGGGATGAAGGTGACGTCGTTCGCGCGCACCAGACGGCGCTCGCCGTCCACCACGAGAATGCCCTCGCCGGCGAGCACGTGATAGATCTGCTCCTGGACCTTGTGCGAATGACTCTCCACATGGGCGCCGGGCGCATAGGTCGAAATGCGGTGATCGAAGAACCGGCTGCCGGTGACCTCGGGCGTCACGATCGCCTTGGAGAGGGCATGGTTGAAATGACCGGGATATTCGATCCACAGCAGTTCGCCGAGATTGCGGGTGACCGCATATTTCTTCTCGGCGGTGCCGGCATCGGCGAAAGCATTGGGGTCGGGGGACACGAAAGTCATGGACGTACTCCTCAAGAAAATCCGGGAAGGCCGGCGAGCAGATGCCGCTGGTCATGTTCTGCGACGAAGCCGAGACGCTCCGCCGCATGCGTGAGATCGTAAAGCGGCGCGAAGGGCTGCTTGGCATAGATGTCGGGATTGCGGACCTCGACGCTGCCGCCATGCAACCGACGCAGCCTGTCCAGCGTCGGCTCCGGCGAAAGCGTCACCTGCGCGGACAGATAGAAGCGCTCGAACTCACCTGGTGCCATCTTCAACTCGTAAGCGAGCCGGAAAGCACGGGCGAGATCGCGCGGATCGATGTGATGATGCAGCGGGCCGCCGCCGGCCGATGACGGGCCGCCGACCATCGGGCCGCGATAATTGTCGGGATCCTTCGCACGGGCGACGATTTCGCCGGCCATGTCGGGATAGGCCACGAACACGGTGCGCAGCGCGACCACCGACATGCCGCGCAGCGCAAAAGCGCGCGCCAGATCTTCGCCGGCCACCTTGCTGATGGCATAGGGATCGGTCGCCAGCAGCGGATGATCGAGATCGAGCGGCGCATAATGCGGCGCGAGCATCTTGCCTTCGCGAACGGTATAGCCGGCGACGGAATCGCTGGAGCAGAAGATCACGCGCTTGATGCCTGCCGCTTCGGCAGCGTCCAACACCGTGTAGGTGCCGAGCAGATTGACCCGCATGATGGTCTGGCCGTCGCCCGACCAGATATTCGGGATCGCCGCGATATGCATGACCGCATCGGCGCCGGCGACAGCCTTGGCAACGAGCTCCGGCGATGTGACGTCGCCCACATGCCATTCGATGTCTTCATCCGCCCGTCGGCGATCGAGGCCGCGCACCGTATGACCATGCGCGAGAAGATCGCGGACGACGTGGCGGCCGAGCAGACCGGCAGCACCTGTGACCAGAATTGTGCTCATGCGCCTGCTCCCGCCTTGACGAAACCGAGCGCCTCGAGCGCGCGATGGCTGCTCAGGATCGCTGCATCAGGATCCGGCCCGATGATTTCCAATGTGCAGGCTCCCTTAAAGTCGATGGCATCCATGGCTTTCGCCACGTCCGCAAACGGCACGGTGCCGGTGCCGATCGGATCGTGCCGCCAATGCACCTGGCCGGTGTCGGACAGATGCACGACACGCAGGAGATCGGCGAGCTGGCGGATGCCGGCGGCCGGATCCTCCTTGATGAAATGGGCATTGGCAGCGTCGTAGCACACACCGATCGACTTTGACGTGAAGCCGCGCACAAAGCGCTCCAGCGTATCCTTGTCCGGAAACGCGGCGAACGGCACGTTCTCAATGGCGAGCGTCACACCACGTTGTTCCGCGCGCGGCAGCAGCTTCGCTACGCCCTCGCCGACCCAGCCCATGCGATTCTCCATGCTTGGGGGAAACAGCGGGCTCATGCGGCCGGGTACCACCACCACCGTCTCGGCACCGATATCGGCAGCGAGATCGATCGTGTCCTCGAACATCTTCACCGCCGCATCGCGCGCCCGACCGAACGGACTGGCGAGATTATGATCGAGGCTGGGCAGGTTGATCGCCGTCTTGACCGCGCCGATGTCCTGGAGAGCCGATCGCAATTCGCGCCGCAGCTCCGGTCCAAAATCATCGAAGGACAGATGCGGTGGCTGCAACAGGAATTCGACCTGGCGATAACCGAGCTTGCCGAGATGCCGCACGCATGCGGCAGCCGGGACCGACCAGATATAGCCGTAGGTGTTGATGCCGATCGCGCGCGCCATTAGACCGCCCGCGCCGCATCAGGCAACAGGTCAGCTGCCTTGGTGATGCCGAGCAGGCGTTCCTGCAGAGCGACGTCAGCTGCCAATGTTGCGGCATCTCCGCTGAAAGCGACCTTGCCATTGACCAGCACATAGGCGCGATCCGCCATTGCCAGCACGCTTTCGGCGTGATGTTCGACGATCACAAGACTTGCTTTGCTGGTCAGCTTGGCGACGGCTTCGCGGACTTCCTGCACGACGGCCGGTGCGAGTCCTTCGAACGGCTCGTCCAGCAGGATCAGACGGCTCGGCACCATCAGCGCGCGCGAGATGGCCACCATCTGGCGTTCACCGCCCGACAGGTTTTCCGCCCGCTGGCGCATCAAGGTGCGCAGCTTCGGGAACAGGTCGCAAATCTCTTCCTGCGAGGCGCCGCCACGGCGCGCCGCAAGCTTGAGGTTTTCTTCAACCGTGAGGTTCGGGAACAGGCGACGGCCTTCCGGCACCAGCGAGATGCCGGCACGGTTGATCTCATCCGGCCGCAGCCCGCCGATCTGCTTGCCGTCGAAGGTGATCGATCCCGATGCCAACGGCAGCGTGCCGGTAAGGGCGCGGAGCGATGTGGTCTTGCCGACACCGTTGCGGCCGAGCAGTGCCACGACTTCGCCGGGCTGCACCGTGAGGTCCAGACCATCGAGCACTGTGGAGCCGCCGTAACCAGCACGAATGCCTTCGACCTTGAGCAGCGGCGCCGTGGCTGTGCCGATCTTCGGAATGTCGCGGGCTTCGGCGGCACGCGGCGGCGGCAGAGCCTTGCCATGTGCAGTGCCGAGATAGGCCGCGATCACCTCAGGATGACCGGCGACTTCGGAAGGCTTGCCATCGGCGATCAGGCGGCCCTGATGCAGCACGGTGATGCGATCCGACAGCGACAGCACGCGATCGATATCGTGTTCGATCAGCAACACGGCATGGGATTTCGCCAGACGCTGGATCAGTTCGCCGACGGTCTTACGATCGGACTCGGCAAGGCCGGCCAGCGGCTCGTCGAGCAGCAGCAGATTTGCGTCGGTCGCCAGCGACATGGCGATTTCGAGCAGCCGCTTCTCGCCATGGGCGAGATTCGCGCAGTTCTCGGCAGCGCGATCGGCAAGGCCGACCGCATCGAGCAACGACCAGACGCGGGCATTGGCACCGTCATCGTCATAGGCATCGCGCCAGTAGCCGCCCCATTGCCGCTGCGCTGCCTGCACCGCGACACGTACGTTCTCGAACGCCGTGAGGTTCGGGAACACGCTGAGGATCTGGAACGAACGCGACATCCCGAGGCGGGCGCGCTTGTGCGGCGCGAGCGACTGGATCGGCTTGCCTTCGAACAGGATGTTGCCGCTGTCGATCTTATGCACGCCGGTGAGCAGGTTGAACAGCGTCGTCTTGCCGGCGCCATTGGGGCCGATCAGGCTGTGCAGGCCGGTGCGGCTGACTTCAAGCGAGACATTGTCCTGCGTGACGATCGAACCGAAGCGCTTCGAGACGTTCTGGATCACCAGGATCGGCGTCGAATCCTGCTGCACGCCGGTATGCGCGGGAACGAGCGGCGCGATGGTGGCCGGACGCGCCGGAATCTCCGCGCGCGTCAGCGTCCAGCGATTGCGGCCGATGATGCGCTGGAAGATGCCCTGCACGCCTTCATGAGACAGCAACGCGAAGGCGATGATGATCGGCGCGAAGAACAGCCACCAGTTTTCGGTAAAGGCACTGAGGCGATCTTCCAGCGTGATGAAGATGATCGCGCCCCAGAGCGGGCCGAGGAAGTGATGCACGCCGCCGAGTGCTGCCATCAGCACCGGATCGCCCGCATGTTGCCAGCTCAGATTGTTGGCATAGACGCCCTGGAGCAGCAGCGACATCAAGCCGCCGCCGATACCGATGGCGCCGCCCGCCACGACCAGAGCGATCAGCTTGGTGCGATAGGTGTCGAAGCCGAGGCTCGACACGCGCTGTTCGTTGTCGCGGATCGCCTGCATCACGCGGCCGAACGGCGCGTGAACGAGACGCCACAGTGCCCAGCTCGTTCCCAGCACGATAACGAGCGAGAAGATGTGGAACGGCATCGCATGTGCAAACAGCGGACGCTCGACATTTTGCAGGCCGTTTTCACCGCCCGTCACCGCCGTCCATTTGAACGCGATTTCGAACGCGATCTGCGAGCACGCCAGCGTCAGCAGCGAGAAATACAGACCGCGGCGACGCAGGATGATGGCACCGACAATCAGCGCCAGCAGCAGCGAGAACAGTGCCGCAAGAACGATGCCGGTGATTTCGTTGCCGCCGAGCGATGCACTGCCGATGGCCAGCGCATAGCTGGCGCAGCCGAAGAAGAATGATGCACCGAACGGCACCAGGCCGAGATAGCCGATCAGGAAGTTCACGCCACCCGCATAGAGCGTGTAGACGGCGATTTGCGTGATGCGATGGATCGGCATGCCGGTGACCATGGCAATACCTGTTGCGACAACGAACACCGCCGTCATGATGGCGATGGGATGTTCGCTAAGCCGACGAAGAACGGAACGATTGGTTGTCATTCGAAGCGCTCCCAGCGCTCGCCGAACAGACCGCGGGGCCGGATCAGCATGATTGCAAACATGAGGGCGTACATCGAAGCCGCAGCGGCTTCGGGCCAGAACTGAATGGTCAGCGAGGTGACGATGCCAACCGCGAGGCCGGCGACGACGGCCCCGCTCAACGAGCCGAGACCGCCGATGGCCACGACCACGAAAGCCGGCATGACGGCATTCGCGGCCATGGACGGCGACACCGTCCACAGCGGCGCAGCCAGCACGCCGCCGATGGCAGCTAATGCACAGCCGAGGCCGAAGACGGCGGTGAGCACGCGTGGCAGATTGATGCCAAGCAGTTCGACCATTTCCGGATCGCGGCTGCCGGCGCGCAGCACGCGGCCGTAGGGCGTCCAGGCAAGGAACGCCCACAGACCGAGCAGCGTCGCGATCGTCGCGCCGAGCACGGCGACGCGATATTTGGTGATCAGCAACGGCCCGAGCTCGACAATACCCGTGGTGAATGGCGGCGGATTGAACGGCTTGCCATCCGCGCCCCAGATGTAACGGATCAAGGCTTCGATCAGCAGCGCGAGCGCAAAGGTCACGATCAGGCTGAGCAACGGCTCCTTGCCGTAGAGGCGACGGATGAGCGTCACCTCCACGAGCATGCCGACAAGCCCCACCAGAATTGGCGCGAAAATCACCGCCGGCCAGCCGAACAGCTGGAACAGCTGCCAGGCGAAATAGGCACCCAGCGCGAAGAAGGCGCCATGCGCGAAGTTGATGACGCCGAGCAATCCGAACGTGATGGAAAGCCCCACGGCAATCAGAACATAGATAAAGCCAAGGACGAGCCCATTGGCCGCCTGTGAGACAAGGGTATCAAGCATGTTTCCACCCGTTCGGATGCTGCACGAGAAAGGATCTCAGGTGACGTGCCGGCTCAGAGAGCCGGCATGTTGCAACCGATTTCCTCCTTGGTGCCGAAGGCCTTCTCGGTTTCTTCAGCCGTCGCGGAGGTGTTCTTCAGCACGTCGAAGTAATCCCACTTGTCGGTGATCTGCTTCTTGACGCCGACGATCACGGCCGGACGCACCAGCTGGTGATCCCATTCACGGAAATAGAACGGGAACGCTTCTTCGGTGTTCTTCCACTTCTCGAGCGCGGTCACGATCGCCTTCGAATCCGTGGACTTGGCGGCCTCGATCGACTCCAGCAGCGCGCGCATGCCGGTCCAGCCCGACCAGGTCTTGTCCGACGGCGGCTCGTTGTACTTCTTCTGGAAGTCGGCAATCATCTTCTTCTCGGCCTCGGTATTCTTCGGGTTGTTGTAATACCAGGGCTTCACATAAATGCCGGTCGAGGCCTGCGCGCCGACATCCCAGAAGTCGGTGTCGGTGACGGCGATGGCGCCATAGGGGATCTTGTCCTTCATCCCCATTTCGTTCCACTGCTTCAGGAAGTTAGAAAAGTCGCCACCGACCAGACCGCCAACCACCACATCCGGCTTCGCCTGACGGATCTTGAGGACGTAGGAGCTGTAATCCGCGGTATTGATCGGCACTTCATCGACACCGACTTCGGTCGCGCCGACCTTCTTCAGCAGCGCGCGCGAGGAACGCAGGATGTCCTGGCCGAAGGCATAGGACGCGGTGATGAAATAGACCTTCTTGCCGATCTGCGAGATGTAAGGCATCAGGCCTTCCATCTGCACCGGAACGGTGGCCTGGGTACGGAACGTATAGCGGCTGCAGTTCTTGCCGGTGATTTCGCTGGCGGCAGCGCCGGTGAGGATCAGCGGAATCTTCTCGCGATTGGCGACGCTCATCATGGCGAGCGCGGACGACGAGTAGTTGCCGCCTACCACGGCGACGACCTTGTTCTCATCGACCAGGCGCTGCATGTTCTGCTGCGACACCTGCGGATTGGGCTCGTCCAGCCAGATCAGTTCGATGGGACGACCCAGCACCTTGCGGCCGGCCTGCTCCACGGCGAGCTCGCTGCCGCGCTGCAGATACTGGCCGATAGCGGCACCGGGTCCCTGCTTCGAATAGATCAGGCCGATGCGGATCGGCTCGTTGGACTGCGCCTGCGCGGCGCCGAGACCGAAGGTTGACAGTAGAGCTGCGCCCGCAACAGCGCCAATCATGGCGCGTCGTTCCGAATTCACTTTCTTCATCGCTTTTCCTCCCAGGTTCTTTTGTGTCGTTGTTGTCAAGTCGTACGGTGCGGTTTGCCGAAGATCGGTTCCTTGTAAGGAATGGGAGGCAACTCCCATGTACCGGTCGATGGCGGCCGCACTTCTGAGTCGACATGCAGATCGATCACGCATGGCCGACGGTTTTTGATGGCAGTTTCAACAGCGCCGCGCAGATCCTCGCTGCGGGTGACGGTCACGCCGTCTGCGCCGCATGCGCGGGCCCACGCCGCGAAGTCCGGATTGTAGCGATCACCGCCGGGGCCCTGATTGCCCTTGTAGAAGGCGGTGCCGAGCTCACGGCCTTCGAACAGGCCATATTGCAGGTCGCGGATCGCGCCCCATGCAAAGTTGTTCCAGACGATCCAGATGCAGGGCAGATCATATTCGACGGCAGTGGCGACCACATAAGGCGCCATCATGAAACCGCCGTCGCCGACCACCGCGACGCAGGGACGATCGGGTGCAGCGAGCTGCGCGCCGAGCACGCCGCAGACACCAAAGCCCATGGACGAATAGCCCCAGCTATTGAGCATGCTCTGCGTGCGCTTCGGCTTCCAGAACTGCATAAACCAGTTGTGGTGTACGCCGGAGTCCAGCGACAGGATCACGTCATCGGGCAGAACATCGAGCAGCGCGCCGACAACATATTCCGGACGGATCGGCGTCGTCACCGACGAGAAATTCGGACGGATGAACTTTTCCCATTCGGCCACCCAACCGGCGACTTCCTCGCGCCAGTCGCCGAAATTCTCGCGCGCGATTTCCTTGCGCTTGCCGAGCCCGGCAAGCAGCTGCGCCGCAAACACCTTGGCATCGGCAATGATGCCCAGGGTCGGCGGATAATTGCGGCCGAGTTCGGCGGGGTCGATATCGACCTGCAGCAGTTTGGTGTTCGGGAAATTCCAGGAATAACCGGCATGCCAGCTCGACGACGAGCGATCATCGAAGCGCGTGCCGATGCAGATCACGAGATCCGAGAACCGACCGGCCTGATTGGCGGGATAGGCACCGTTCCGTCCAATGAAACCGAGCGTCAGCGGATCGTCCGAAGGTACGCAGCCCATGCCGTTCGGCGATGTGATGACGGGAATGCCGAGCGTCTGCTGCAGTTCGGTGATTTCCGGGCCGGCTTCGGCAAGCGTGGTGCCATGGCCGATAAAGAACACCGGACGTTTCGCCCGCGACAGCAGATCGAGCGCCGCTGCTACGTCGCCTTCGCTGGCGCTCGGACGATGCTTACCATGCGTGTGCGATAGCGCCGGCAGTTCAACATCATCTTCCTCCTGGAAGACGTTGTAAGGGATATCGAGATTTACCGGTCCTGGACGGCCGGTAACCATCGTGTCAAAGCCCTGACGCAGCGCCAGCGGCAGCATATCGACGCGGCTCGGCTGGAACGAGCGCTTCACGACCGGACGCAACACCTGGGCGAAGTCCGCCTGGTTATGCGCATACAGCTCCTGGAACGGGGCACGATTGGCCTGCGAGGTCGGCACATTCGCCGTGATCGCCATAAAGGTGGAGGAGTCCGACAGCGCTGTTGCCAGCGACATCACCATATTGGCGGAGCCCGGACCTGTTGACGTCAAGGTCGCGACGGGCTGGTGCTTCACGCGGAAATAGGCGTCAGCCATATGACCTGCGCACTGCTCGTGGCGCGGCGACACCAGCTTGATCTTGTCGCGATTTGCATGCAGCGCGTCGAGAATGCCGACATTGCCATGCCCGCAGATCCCGAAAACGAAGGGCACCTTTTGCTTGACGAGATATTCGGCGATGACTTCGCCGCCCTTCATCTTAGCCATGTCTCACTCCCAATTCCTTTGATCACAGGCCGTTAAGCCAGAATGGTGATCATACGTTCTTCGCTCATCTCGCGGATAGCGTAATGCGGGCCTTCTCGCCCGAAACCGCTGTCCTTCGAGCCGCCATACGGCATGACATCGACGCGTGAACTCGGGGTCTCGTTGATGTGGACGCCCCCGACTTGCAGCTTTTGAGCCGCCTGCAATGCAACATCAATGCGTTTGGTGAATATGCCGGTGGCGAGGCCGTAAGGCGTCGCGTTCACACGGGCAATGGCATCATCGATGGCATCAAATGGAGCGATGCACAGCACCGGCCCGAAGACTTCCTGACAACCAAGCGGTGTGCTTGGGCTGACATCGGTCAACAATGCCGGCGGCACGACAGCGCCCTTGCGCTCGCCGCTCACCAGCAGACGCGCCCCGCGCTCGACGGCATGGGCGATCCAGGATTCGATGCGCTTGGCAGATGCCTCGCTGATCACCGGCCCCACCACGGTTTTCTCGTCGGCGGGATCGCCGTAAGGCAGCGCCTTCGCCATCGGCACAAGGCGATCGATGACCTTGTCGAGCAGCGGCCGTTGCACGAGCAGCATCTGGATCGAGGTACAGACCTGCCCTGCCTTGCGATAGCTTGCATTGATGACTTTTGGTAGCGCCACGTCGAGGTCAGCATCGTCGCAGATGATGCAATGAGCGATGGAGCCCAATTCCATCTGCGTCCGGCGAAGCCCCGCCGCAGCCTGGATAGCGCGCCCAACTTCCGTGCTGCCGGTGAAAGCATAGAAGCGGACCAGCGGCTCCTCGAGCAGCCAGGTGGCGACTTCGGCATCGCCATGCACAACCGACATCAATCCCGCCGGCAAGCCGGCTTCTAGCAGGCACTCCGCCATGATGCAGGACGACATCGGCGTATGGAGCGACGGCTTCAGCACGAGTGCATTGCCGGCCGCGAGTGCTGGCCCGACCTTGTGCGCGACTGTGTTGAGCGGCGCATTGAATGGTGTGATGGCGCAGATTACGCCCAGCGGAACGCGCAGCGTGAAACCAAGGCGTCCTGCCTGTCCGGCGGCGCCTTCAATCGGAACCGTGTGACCGCGAAAGTTTCGCGCTTCTTCGGCCGACAAGCGGAATGTGTTGGCAGTGCGCTGCACCTCGCCCATCGCGTCTCGACGCGGAAAGCCGGCTTCCTTGCCAAGCACATCCGCAAGCTCCGAAGCGCGCTTTTCAATCAAGGCCGCGGCGCGCTCAAGAATGGCACCCCGCTCATGTGGTGTCAGCGTGCTGGCTTGGAACGCGGCATCGGCCGCAACCACGCAATCGGTGAGTTGCTCCCGCGACGGCAATTCCGCCTGCAAGAACGGCACGAGACGGAACTTGTCCATCACCGGCACAGCTTTCTCTCCCGTCACCCACTGGCCGCCCATGAGCAGCTGACAGGCCGGTAGATCTGCTGAACGTTGCTGGGCCGAGGCACCCGCCATTGCGTCCTACTCCTGAGGATTTCCAAGTTCCTCCTGCGGCTTAGAACTGAATTGACATAAGCGAAAATACTGATTTGGATTGGGTGGTATAAGGCGACGATATACCCAGCCTCTTCTCAAGCTTTCCGGATGTCCCAGCATGGATCTGCGCCAGTTACGTTATTTCGCCCAGATCGTCGAAAGCGGCAGCCTGTCGAAAGCGTCGCGATGCCTGTTCGTCGCCCAGCCGGCGCTGAGCCAGCAGCTCGCCAAGCTGGAGGACGAAGTCGGCAAGCCGCTGCTGCATCGATCGGCAAAAGGTGTCACGCCAACCGACAATGGATTGGCGCTCTATCACCACGCCCGCTTCATGCTGCGCCAGCTCGATCAGGCACTATCGATCGCGCGGCAAGAGGCTGGCGAAGTCCGTGGCATGGTTTCGCTCGGTCTTCCCTCGACAACCCTGGTCGCACTCGGACTCCCCCTGATGCGGCGCATCCACGAAAAGTATCCGGGCATCTTGCTGAATGTCGTCGAGGGCATGAGTGGACACATTGCCCAGATGATGCGGCTCGGTCAGCTCGATCTTGCCATTCTCTTTACGAACGATGTTTCAACCAAGCTTGATGCAGTCCCTCTCCTCTATGAGGAGCTCTTCGTTCTGCTGCCGAAGGACAGCAAACTCGTCCCGGCCGGGCAAACCAGCATCACGGTAGCTGAGGTCGCCAAGCTTCCACTTATTCTGCCCACTGGCACGCACGGATTGCGTCGACGCGTCGTGGCGGAATTTGAACGTAGAGATTTGACGCCCCATGTCGTGGCGGAGATCGACTCCCTGGCACTTCTGATGAATTGCGTCTATGACGGCATGGGCCTGACGATCAAGCCGATGTCCGCACTCCGCCACGAGGGCGAGCGCGGCAAGCATTGGCGAGCGCTGAGCATCGCCGATGCGAAAATTGCCCGACGCAACTACGTCTATTCGATCGCGAAGACACTGCTGTCGCCGGCAGCGTCGGCCGTCGCGATCGAATTGCAGGACACCGCGCGAACGCTCGTCCTGTCGGGCGAGTGGCAGGGCGTTGCACTGGTCGAACCGGACGAAGGCCGCGACCTGCTGCAAGCCGCAGCAGAGTGAACCTGCGGCGTCCTCGCTCATCGGTGGCGTGACCTCATTTGATCTGCAAACCAATCTGCGAAACCGCATCGGCCCACATTGAAAGCTCGCGATCCATTCGCTTGCGCAGATCCTGCGGGCCCTTCGCGGTAATCCGCAGGCCGGTCTGCTCGATCGACTTTTTGACATCAGCCATCGCCAGGATGTCTGTGACCTCTTTGGTCAGTCGCTGGATGATGGCAGGATCGGTGCCCGCAGGCGCGAACATCGCCATGAAGGTCTCCGCAACAAATCCGGGAAAGCCGGACTCCATCAGGGTTGGTACATTGGGAAGCTCAGGCAGACGTTCCGGACCGGCATGAAACAGCGCGCGCACCGTGCCGCTATCGATCTGCCCTTTGACCGAACTGTAGCTGCCCGCATTCATGTCGGTGGTTTTCGACAGCAGGGCATTGATCGCCGGCCCCGCTCCCGGAAACGGCACATGCACCATCTTGAAGTCGCCACGCTTCATCAGAAGCTCGATCGTCAGATGGGGCGAAGCACCAAGCGCACCGCTGCCGAAATTGAAGCGTCCAGGCTGCGCTTTCGACTGTGCGATCAGATCTGCGAGAGTCTTGATCGGCGAGTCCGACGGCACCACCAGCAGATCCGGTGTAGTGCCGAGTTCGGCGACCGGCTCGAGCTCCTTGATCGGATCGAAAGGGATTGGCCGGTACAAAGCCGGATTGGTGACCACGGCATCCGACGTGACCAGCAAGGTGTAACCATCGGGATCCGCCTTCGTCACCGCCTTGATGCCGATATTGCCGCCGGCGCCGCCACGATTTTCCACGACGAAGGTTTGGCCAAGTCTGTTCTGCAACTGGGTCGCCAGCTGGCGCGCGAGAATATCGACGCCCCCGCCGGCGCCAAAAGGCACGATGATGCGCACTGGACGATCAGGATATTGCGCAAATGCAGGCCCGTTGCCGCCGACGGTCACCGCGAGCAGGATTGCGAGCCCGCAAACGCGCAATCTCTCAAACATCCTCATCGTACTCTCCCTGTCGCTTCACGCCAGCTTTGCGCCGGTCCTTGTGCTCAAATGATTTGCTGAAGGCGTTTCTCCAGGTCGTGCCGCCTGATCTTGCCGATGGCGCTGCGAGGCAGCTCGTCCGCGCGAACGAACACGACCGCTTTGGGAATTTTGTAGGAAGCAATCCGGCCGCGGCACAGATCGAGCACCTGTTCGGCGCTCAGCCCTTCTGCTGCAGGCACCACGAAGGCCACCGGCACCTCGCCCCATCGCGCATCGGATTGCCGAACCACGATCGCTTCCTCGATATCCGCAGAGGCTAGCAGCAACCGCTCGATCTCCGCCGGGTAAATGTTCTCGCCGCCGGACTTGATGAGATATTTGCGACGATCGACGAAATCGAGCGTGCCGTCCTGATTGCGGCGGAGCACGTCGCCCATGTGAAACCAGCCGCCGCGGAATTCGTCTGCAGTCGCATCCGGCCGCTTCAGATAGCCGCTGAACAGCGATGCACATCGCACCAGAGCCTCGCCGGGCGTTCCGTCCGCCACATCATTCCCGTCGGCGTCGATCAAGCGCAGCTCGCAGAATGAACTCTGCACCTTGGACAGCGACGCGGGATTGACGCCGATGGGCACGCGGCCGGCGCTGGCCGGTGCCGGGCCGGTTTCCGTCGAACCGAATGTATTGCGATAAGGCGCTTGCAGGAGCTCGGTAAGCTCGGCCATCAGATGCCCAGGCAGAAGATCGGCCATACTGCCGACGATCTTCACCTCCTTCGGGCGACGACCATCGGCGCGCAGCGCATCGACCATCCGGGCGGCGGTGGCCGGCATCATCGATAGCAGCCCGACGCTTTCACGCGCGAGCATATCGGCCAGTCGCTCAGCGTCGAAACCATCCATGGTGATGATCTTGCCGCCGAGCAGCAGGGTCGCGACAACATTGTCGGCGCCCGCCATGTGGAACATCGGTGCCCAGCAGATGAAATTGGCACGGCTGAAGACGGTGGCGTCGGCAATGCCGATCAGAGTCCGCGCCAGCAGGGCGCGATGGCTGATCATCGCCCCCTTTGCGAAGCCAGTCGTGCCGCTCGTATAAAGCACAATAAGGATTGCTTCCGGCGCGATGTCGAGCCGGACCTCACGCATGTCGGCGGCCGCCAGCGCCGCTTCATAAGCTTCGCCGAACACCAGCAGATGATCGACCGCATGATCGATCTGCTGCCAGGTCGCCCAGTATTTTTCGGAGACCAGACCTATCCGCGCCTCGGTCAACCCCACCGAATGCGTCAGCTCCTCGGCGGTCTGACGTGTGTTCTGGCAGGCCAGCGCGCAGCCGAGCTTGGCGCAGGCCAGCATCGTCTCGATATATTCGAGCCGGTTCTCCGACAGGATCGCAATAATGTCACCGTCCCGCGCTCCAAGCGCGTGGAAATGATGTGCAAGCCGGTTCGCGCGCGCATCGAGTTCGCCATAGCTGACCTCACGCGCGCCATCCACGACCGCGATCCGGTTCGGATGAAGACTTGCCTGCTCGGCGAACAGGCGCCCGACCGACGATGTCGCCGCCAGCAGCGACGCTGCGTCGCTCATGCCGATCGCTCCAGGATCATCACATTGCTGGAGCTCCAATTGCGCGCGTAGGGAATGACGCCGATGCCGGTCGCCATCACACGTGACACCCCGGCCTTCTGCCGCACCCCCGCCTCGCCGAACAACTGCTTCAAGGCCTCGATGAGATTCACACCGCCGCCGGCCAGACCCGGCTGGCCGCACGAGACCTGTCCACCGCCAGGATTGATCGGCAGGTCGCCGCGGAAATCGATGCTGCGCTCGGCGATGAAGGCGCTGGCCTGCCCCGGCTTGCAGAAGCCGATCTGCTCGAGCTGCAACAGCACCGCGATCAGGAAGTCGTCATAGGGCGCCAGCATCTCGATATCCGCCGGCCGCATACCGGCATCGCTCAAGGCTTCGGGCCCGACCACCGAGAAACCGGACACGGTGATATCCTCGATCGACTGTTCCGGATCGAAATTGACCATCTCGCGATAGGCAAGCGGATGCACCAGTTTTGAATAGCCGAGCTCGCGGGCGCGCTCGGTGGTGGTGACGAGCACTGCATAACCGCCATCGCAGCGCATGACGCTGTCCAGCAGCCGCAATGGATGCGCGACGAAACGCGAATTGAGATAGTCGTCTTCGGTTAGCGGCTTGCGGAAAATATCGCAGGCGATGTCGTTCACGACGGCACCGGCGCGCTGGGCGACAGCCAGCTTGGCAAGCGCCATATCAGGATTGCCATATCTGGCGTGATAGGCCGATGACAGCAACCCGAAGGCAATGGGCGGTCCGCTGTAGCCGACCGGGGTGCAGAATTCGGTGCGATGTCCGGTCTGGTTGGTGGCATCATGGCTCGACACGCCATCGGCGCCCATGCAGATCACCGTCTCGCACATGCCGGCGCGGATCGCCGCCGCTGCGCGCGCGATATTACCTATATTGGAAGCACCACCGAGATCGGTCGCCTGGCACCAGCGCGGCGCGAGGCCGAGATGCTCGGCCAGCAGATTGCTCCAGAACGGATTGGCCGCCTCCGACATTGCCAACGTGGTGGCGAAGCCATCGATCTCGCGGCGCTCCAGCTTTGCGTCGGCGAGCAATTTGCCGACCACTTCGCCGGCGATGTCCGCCGCGCTGCGCCCGCTTTTGCGCACCAGCGGAAGGTCGGCGAAACCGACAATCGCGATGTCGCGGTCCTTGAGCCACTTCATGAATGCTGCCTCTGCAGATCGAGAACGGACATTGTCAGGCCGGCGCGAACAGATATTCGCGGCCGTCCCCGAATTCGTCGCCCCAGACGATCTTCATCGCCTGGCCGATCTCGAGGTCGTCATATCGGGTATCGACCACACGCGCGAACACGCGCGGCCCTTCCTTCAATTTCACCAGCGCAAGGATGTAAGGCGTCATCGCGGAAAAGCCCGGTGCCGGCGTGTGGCACAGCGTCTGCGCGACCAGAACGCCTTCGCCTGCCGCCTCGCGCCAATCCAGCGCCGCGTTCGAGTAAAGGCTGATCGGGCGCGGATAGAACTGGTAGCGGTCCGCTTTCGCGTCATATTGCAGGAGAAAACGTCGCTCTTTCGTGGCCTGCCAGAATGGTCGGGTAAGAGTGGTCTCGTAGATGGTCGATCTCTTGTCGCTCATGCGCCGCGCTCCAGAATCATCACATTGCTACAGCCCCAATTGCGGGCGTATTGAATCACGCCAATGCCGGTGACCATGGCATTGTCTGCCTGGGCGAGTTGCCTCGGCCCGGCCTCGCCGCGCAACTGGCGCACCGCCTCGATCAGGTTGACGCCGCCATTGGCGAGCCCCGGCTGCCCCGCCGAGATCTGGCCGCCGCCGGTATTGATCGGCAGATCGCCATTGATGCCGATGTCGCGCTCGCGCAGAAACGCCGCGACCTGTCCGGTCTTGCAGAAGCCGATCTGTTCGAGCTGCAAGAGAATGGCGATGTAGAAATCGTCATAGGGATGGAAGCTCTGGATATCGCCGGGCGCGAGACCCGCGTCCTGCAGCGCTGCCGGCCCTGCCTGCGAAAAACCACTGATGGTGATGTCGTCGATCTCGTTCTTCGGATCGAAATTGATCCGCTCGCGATAGGCGATCGGATGCACCAGGGTCTTGCAGCCGATGTCACGCGCGGTCTTGGTCGAGGTGACGAGGAAGGCATTGGCGCCATCGCAGCGCATCACGCAATCAAGCAGGCGCAGCGGATAGGAGATAATGCGCGAGGAGAGATAGTCCTCTTCGGTCAGCGGCGTGCGCAGGTAATCGCAGGCGCGGTCATTCAGCAGCGCGCCGTTGCGCTGGGTCACTGCGAGCTTGGCGAGCGCGGCATCGACCGAGCCGTAACGTTCCGCATAGGCCGAGGTCAGCAATGCAAAGGACAGCGGCAGCACGCTGAAGCCAAACGGATCCAGGAATTCGTTGCGATAGCCGCTCTGCCGCGCCACGAATTTGGTCGATGGCGCATCGGCGGCGATGCACAGCACCATATCGCAGATGCCGGCATGCACCGCGGCGCTCGCACGCATGATATTGCCGATGATCGATGCGCCGCCGATATCGGTAACCTGCGCCCAGCCGACAGAGAGCCCAAGCGAATCTGCCAGCATACTCGTCCAGAACGGATTATAGGCTTCGGAATTGGCCGGCGTTGCCAAAAGCCCGTCGATGCGATCGCGCTCGATGCCGGTCGATTGCAACAGCGTCTCGGTCACCTCACCCGCCAGTTCGAGCGCTGTCTTGCCGCTGCGTTTCACCAGTTTCGTATCCGCACAGCCGACAATGGCGATGCTGCGATCCTGAAGCCACTTCATTCCATGCCTCTTACTTGGCGTCGAGCTTGATGCCTGCGGCCTTCACCACCGGATCCCACTTTTTCATTTCGTTGCGGATGAGCTTGTCGAAATCGTCCGCCGAACCGGCGAGCACATCGATCGACAGGTCCTTCAGGCGCTCGGTGCCGCCCAACTCCTTCATCGCCTTCTGGATCGCGGCGTTAAGCTTGGCGATGGTTTCCCGCGGCGTCTTGCCAGGCGCGACGACGCCCCACCAATTCACGACGTCGTAGCCGGCGACATCGGACTCGGCGATGGTCGGCACGTCGGGAAGGAAGGCTGAGCGCGCGGCCGATGTCACCGCGATCGCGCGCACCGAGCCCTGCTTCACCTGCGCGATAGCGGCCGGCGCCGAATTGATGCTCATCGGGATATGCCCGCCCATCACAGCGGTCAGCGAATCCGAGTCCCCCTTGAAATGCACGGGGGTCAGCCCGACACCGCTCTGGTGCTTGAGCAGCTCCCCCGACAAATGCACCGAGGTGCCGACACCGGCCGTGCCATAGGTGATCGCGCCCGGGTCTTTCTTCGCTGCGGCCAGAATCTCACTGAGCGATTTGTAGGGTGAACTCGTCGGCACCAGAACGACATTGCCGGCGCCTGCGAGCAGCGCCACCGGCGTCATATCCTTGAGCGTGTCATAGGGTAGCTGCGCATACATCAGCGGATTGAGCGCATGGCCACCTGCCACCAGCAGCAACGTATGGCCATCGGGCTCGGAGCCGATCAGTTGGCGAGAGGCGATAATGCCGCCGGCACCTGGCCGGTTCTCGATGATCACACGCGGACCGAAGGCGTCCGACAGTTTCTCGCCGAGCAGGCGCGCCAGAATGTCGAGCGTGCCACCGGCTGCGAACGGCACCAGCAGCGTGATACGGCGATTGGCAAAATCTTCCGCCGCGCGCGCCGGCGCCTGCATCGTCAAACAAGCTAGCAAGACACTTGCGAACGCGACCTTGAGCGCCCTCATGATTTCCTCCCGGGAATGTTTTTTTTTGACGTCGGCAGTCAGGCAATTGTGTTCTGGCGTCTCATGGCATCGCGCTCCGCCTGCGGGATCTCCAGCAATCCGCCGAGAACCTCATCGGTATGCTGGCCCGATACAGGTGGCGCCGTGTAGGAATCGAGTGGCGTGCCGGAGAACCGCATCGGCGATCGCAGCAGCGGAATCGCATCGGCATGCAGGTGATCGGCCTTGACCACCAGCTCGCGTGCGGCGGTCTGAGGATCGGCAAACACATCGGAAATGTCATTGATCGGTCCGGCCACGAGGCCCGCACCTTCGAGCTTCGTCAGCCATTCGCCCTTGGTGCGAGTCCGAAACTGCGCTTCCAGGACCGGCATCAGCGTGGCACGGTTGGCAACGCGCAGCCCGTTACTGAGATAACGAGGATCGTCCCCAAGTCGCTCGCAATTCAGTACGCGGCACAGGCGGCGGAACTGATCGTCATTACCGGCCACGATGACCATGTAACCATCGCTGCAAGCCACCATCTGCGATGGCACGACGGACGGCGCTGCCGTTCCGAACCGCGCGGGGTTCTCGCCAGCAACGAGATAATGCATCGCCTGATGCGACATCGCCGCGACCTGAGCGTCGAACATGGAGATGTCGATATGTTGACCCTTACCGTCGCGCCGATCGCGCTCATAGAGCGCGCTCATGATCGCAATTGTCGCATACATGCCGGACATCATGTCTGACAGCACGAAGCCGACCTTCATCGGCCCGGCGCCGGGTAAGCCGTCGGGATGACCAGTCAGGCTCATGACGCCGCACATCGCCTGCAGCAGCGAGTCGTAGCCGGCACGGTGGCGATACGGGCCGGTCTGGCCGAAGGCGGTGATCGAGCAATAGATCAGCCGCTCATTGACTTGCGACAGCGACGCGTAGTCGAGACCGTAGCGCGCCAGATTATCGACCTTGAAATTCTCAACGCAGACATCGGACACCGCCGCCAGGCGGCGTATGACGTCCTGTCCCTGCCCGGTCGCGATATCGACGGCGATCGACTTCTTGTTGCGGTTGGTACTGAGATAATAGGCGGACTCGGGCGTGGCTTTGCCGTCCCGATCCGAGAGGAATGGCGGCCCAAGCCGACGCAAGTCGTCGCCACGGCCGGGCTGCTCGACCTTAATGACCTCGGCGCCGAGATCACCCAGCATCTGGGTCGCCCATGGGCCAGAAAACACGCGGCTAAGGTCCAGAATGCGGATGCCGTCCAGCGGACGTGTCATCACGATACCACCTTGCAGCGACAGACGGCAGCGTCGCCCAATCCACCGTTCATTTCCATCCCTCGCAACGAGCGGACTTTACGGCCCCGCTTCAATCATGCTAATTTTCGCCTAGCGAAAACTTTTTCGTTATGCGAATTCTGTAATCGGGAGGCGGCGTTGTCAACTCGAAACCAGTCAGGCGAGCCGCGGGAACGCGATCCGGAATTCGTCGAGGCGCTCGCGCGCGGCTTGGAAATCATCCAGGCTTTTACCGGCGACACGCCGGAAATGACCCTGTCGGAGATTTCGACCAAGACCGGGATCACGCCAGCGACCGCACGGCGCAGCCTTCTGACGCTCCAGAAGCTGGGCTACATCGCCATGACCGGACGACGTTTCATCTTGCGCGCACGCGTTCTAACGCTGGGCAGCGCATTCCTGAATTCGATGAACCTGAAGGTAGTCGCCGACTCCTTTCTACAGGCCGTCGCCGACACATTTCATGATTCCGTGTCGATGACCTTGCTCGATGACGACGACGTTCTTTATGTCGCGCACGTTCCCAGCAATCGCGAAAATCGATACCGCGCCCGGATCGGATATCGACTACCGGCTTATGCGACATCGACGGGGCATGTCCTTCTGACCTATCTTGACCAACCCGCTCAGGAAGCGTTCCTCGCCAAAGCGCCGTTTGCCGCCTACACCGCGCGCACGACCTCGTCCGCCGACGAGCTACGTGCAATTTTTGCAGGGGTTCTGAGCAACGGCTATGCCGCAATTCAAGATCAGCTCGAATATGGCATCGTTGGCGTGGCCGTCCCCGTTAGGGACCATGCCAATCGTGTCATCGCAGCGATCAACTGCGCTGCAGAATCAGCACGCGTCGATCTCGAAACGCTCGTAGAGACTCGCGTAGCGCCGTTGCGTGAGGCAGCCGCCATGATATCGGTCGCGCTGGCCAGGCATCCAGCGCTCGCGCATTCGATCCTGGCCGAAAGGTCGCCGCTATAGGCTTTAACGTCCGCTTTGCGCCAGGAGCTGCCACTGAATATCGCGCCCCCCTGTCCAAAGCATGCGGCCCGTCATCAGTGCCGGTTTCACTTACCTCCCAACAAGCGTTCGATTTTCAGATGCCAGAATATTCGTTTGATCTTCGGTCAATTCTCCCGCGCCGATTACCTGGAAGCGATTGCGGATGTCTTGGGTCTGGCGTCCGCGTGACTTCTGCTTGTCCTGATCATTCTTGTCTTCTGTGTCGCTGCCGCCATAACCGAGAACTTCGACGATGATGACGGATGGCGTCTGGTTTTGAGTAGGGCTCGCGGCTTGTTTTGCAGCATCGCCGGCTGTGTTTTTCGGCGTCTCGCTCAAGCCGCCGATATCCGGTACTTCGACCACCGGCACTCCCTTCGACAGGCCCTTGACCTCGATATTCGCGACGTTCAACACCCGCAGCGCGGCGAGATTGAAATTGCCGGCGACACGGATGCCGGCGTCGCCGGCATTGACGGTCCCCTTGGGCGCGATCAGATCGACGTCGCCCGGTTCGGCGCCCGCAAAGCCCTCGACAGTGCCGATGCCGGAGCCGCCAATATCCGACTTCTCGACGATATCGACATTTCCGTCCGCATCGACCACCACCTCGGGCTTCGACGGCACGCGCGTCGTCTTGGCGCCGCGACCGGCATCGATATCGCCAAGCGTCGACCAGATGATTTCGTCGCCGCCACCGAAGGTGAGGACGCGCGAACGGTTCACCACCACATCGCGGCCGGAGAAAATGTCGATGTGCCCATAGCCCAGCGTGACGAGTCCGAACCCTGCCTCGACCGGACTGTTGAGCGACGCGACCTGTAATCCGCCACCCGGTGTCAACACACGGATGTCGCCGCCGGACATGGTGCGCACGAGACCGTTGCCGAACTGCACATTGCCCTTCCAGCCGCTGCCCGGAAACAGCGTGGCGATAGCTGCATAGCCACGATTATAGCCACCGGTCTCTCTCGTATCGTTCTGGTCACGGCCGGCTGCGCGCAGCTCCTGCATATAGACATCGCGCATGAACTCCTGTCGCATCAGTTCCGGCATAGTGCTAAAACGCGCCCATGCAGCGAGCGGCGACAGGGTTTCGCCGGTGATCTTCTCGACGAATGACACGAGTCCGCGGCGCGACACATGTCTGGCGCCGCCGACGCTGGTCTCATAGGCGTCGGTGAGATAGAGCGGCACGCGCACGCCACCATCCGTGGCGGTCAGCCAGCTCGCCATTTTTGCGACATTGGCCGGATCGAGATAGGCCGCCGAAAACGCGTCATAGGCGACCGCGCTGTTGAGCCCCGCCATGAGGGTGACACTAGCGCCCTGGCTCGGCAGCCCCTTGATTTCAGACTTAAAGAGCGGCGTGTTGTCGTTGTAATTGAAAGCGCGATTGCCCTCGCTATAGATGTCGAGCCGCTGAGCATAGATGTCGCGGCCCGCCAGCAGTTGCAGCGCCCCCGGCCCCTGGATCGCAATCCCGCTGACCGCGTTGCCCAAACCGGAGATGATGTCATTGCCGGCCTGGATCAGACTGACATCGGTGGGATGGAGATTACGCAGCCGGAAATTGATCTGCCGGATGTCCGTGGCCGCCCTGAACCAGGTCTGCTCGCTCGTGGTGACACCGGCCACGGTGGAGTCGATGGCGCTTCCGCTCTGCGCCCAACTCCGATCGCCGCCGTCAATGGATCCCGTGAGCGCATAGATTCGGCTCGGCTCGTGGTCGTCGATATTGTCCAGCCGGTCTGGATTGCCGCCTTGATAGAGCGCAGGTTCGCCTTGACCGGATATGCCGGCGCGATTCAGGAGGACTTCGTTGAACCGTTCCATGCCGGTGACAGGTTTGAACGGCGACGCAACAACAGAGGCGGAGCTGCGAGCCATCAAGATCGAACCAAGCGCGACATCCTTTGCCGCGATGATGCGCAATTCGGGATAGGAGCCCGGCATGGTGGTGATCACGCCCCAATTCGCAATCGAACCATTGAGGGCCAAGATACGCGTTTGGCTCGGATAGCGGTTTCCACTCCTGCCGACAGAGGATTCGGACAGATATTCGTTGTTGTCGCGGACCGGTAAATCGTTGCTGCTCCGCGATCTGTTGACCAGCGTGATATCGCCGCCAACCGATGTAAGCTTGATGGCCGTGCGGTCGGAATATCCACTCATGAACGGGCCGGAGTTCACCGAATAAGCGAGGAGCGGATCGGCCACCGTCTGGACCCGCATGTCGCCCGCGGTCGTGACGGCCATGGTGGCGTCGCCGAGTGCAAGAATGGGCGACAATGGGACGACCGTCGTAAGAATTCCCGACGTGGAAGACACCTGGCGGCCCACGCCGAACGAAGCGGCATCGATCGTCGCATCGCCGCGGCCGGTATAGTACTGGCCGCCCAGGATGGCACCGCCAGCGCTGACCGTCATGACGCCGCCATTCTCAAGCTGGAGAGCCTTGTCCGCCACCGTCGTCGTGCCGCCATGGACACGTCCATTCGTCGCAAGCGCCACCACCAGATTACCGAGATTTCCGCCGGCGTTCACCGAGACATTGCCCCCGCCGAGGGCGCCGACGCCTTGCTTGAAATCGCCGTGTTTGACCCACCAGCTCGATTGTGACCCAGGGCTCGACACGAATGTGTCATCACGATTCAACCATGCTGCACGGATCAGCCAATCGAAGAACTGCCCCTCACTGGATTTGATACTGACCGAAATATCGCTGCCGGCCGAGACGGAGAGATGCCCGCCGCCGATGGAGTAGACGGCATCGGCTCTCGGCGCGAAATCCGTATAGGTTCGGGTGTCCATTTCGCCAGCCGTATAGATCGCCGAGGCGGCGTTGGCGAAATGCAGATTGCGTCCGGCCACCGCAGCGATGTCGCCGGTGCCGGTGCGGATGACCTTGCCGGCGGTGTCGCTGCCGACGGTGATCGTGCCGCTATTCGCAGCGATCTCAGCGAGCGGTGTCACGGTGAGCGCACTCGCGGCGCTGAGATCGGCGCCGGCGACCAGTCGGATATCCCATGACTTGCCGGCCAGCAACGCGCCCGAGGTCGAGGCATTGGAGAAGCCGTCGCTGATATTGCCGTCGATCTTCAGGTTGCCCGCCGCCCGCAGCGTCAGGCTGCCCATGCGTAGCGACGGATCGAAGCTGTTGGCAAGATGAAGATCCGACCCGAGCGCGAGGTCACCATTGCTGGTGATCTCGATGCCCGCCATGACGGTGACGCCGACGGGATTGCCGAGGCGACCGAGGATCGCCGCTCGATTGCCAAAATATGTATTGGCCTCGGTGACGGCTGTGCCCCACTGCGACTCCACCGTACCGTCGGTAGACTGATACGTCGCGACACCTTCCAGCACGCGCTGCCGAGCACCGAGAATGTTGGCGGAAAGATTGTCCACCTTGATGAAATCCGGGCCCGCCTCGCGCCGGGCACGGAAGCGGACGACGCCGCTCTCGCCGCCGGACACATCGATGGTGCCGCCCTGCACATCGAGCCGGCCATCGGCAGCCTCTAGCGTGACCCGTCCGGAGCCAAGCACGGCATCGGTGGCGCCCGCCATGAGCGAGGCTGAATTCCGCATGACCACGCCGTTGCCGCCGGCAATGGCGATGCGTCCGCCATAGGTGGCGCGGGCATCGATCACGCCGGTGACGGTGACGGTGCCGATATCGGCCGACAGTGCAAAATCATCGACACGGGTCAGACCACCGATTTCCACATTGCCGTTGCGGATACGGAATTGGCGCGAGGCGAAGAATCCGGCGTCGTTCAGCTTGGTGCCGAGCCCGGCGAAGTCCGGCAACGCGCCGATATCGAGCGCGAACGCGCCCCCCTTGCCACCTGCGCCGGCCTGCGCCGCGATGGTCCCGTCAAGCGCGATCGTACCGCCACCCAAGGCCGCGACGTCGAGCTTACCGGCATTGCCGCCGCCCGCCACAGCCGCGAGATTCAGCGTCGCACCTGTTCGCAGCAGGATATCGCCGCCGATGGCCGCCAAACTGATACGGCCGGCGCCGGCATATTCGGTGACATCGAAGAATTGCTTGGCAAAGCCGCCGACATCGATAGATCCGCCGGTGTCGATCACCGTGTTGCCGGCGGTCGCAGTCACAGTCACCGCACCGCCGAGAGCGATGATGCTGCCGCCGATCGCGACACTGCGGCCGGACAAGGCGAGGATTGAGCCGAGGCTGTCGGCCGACGCCAATGTCGATGTCCCGCCGGTGCCGACAAGGCTGAGCGCGCCATTGGTCGAGATCGATTGGTTGGCCGCCTGCCGTCCGGTCAAAACCGGCGACACGAGCGTGAGCGAAGCGGTGCCGCCATCGAACCCGCCTTTGCCCTGGCCGACGATGCCGTTGGTTCCGGTCAGGATGACCGAGCTGAAACCGCTGGCGGTCTTCGTCCCCTGGCCCAGGATTAGTTCACGCGCCGTGAGCGACAGCGTGCCTGTGCCGCTGCCAGCAACGGCCATGCCGCCACTGCTGTTTTCCAGAGCGATGATGTCGCCGCTGACGAGGATGTTGCTGTTGCCATAGCCTGCGAGCGCCCCCGCATCGAGGGTCACCCGCGCAAGTCCGGCGCCTCCAAAGTTGAGCGACGCATGAAAGTCGATCGAACTATAGCTGCGCAGCGTCAGATGCTGCGTATTCGCCAATTGCTGCAATGTCGGAAGCGAGAGGACGAGCCCGTCGCTGCCGCCGCCAAGGCCAATCCGGCCGGACGCCACCGACAGCGACGCTGCGGAGAGTTGTGCCGAGCCAGACAGATTGGTGGTCCGTGTCGCGTCGATCATCAGCGCTGTGCCACCGTCAAGCCGCGCGCCTGCACCGATGCTGACAACGCCACCGATCATGGTATCGACGTTTTCGCGCAGCACGCGCGCCACGTCGCCGGTGGAAACGCGGATCAGGGCGCCGTAGTCCTTCGACGGCGTTAGCACGACGTCATCCGCGGGATTGCCGTCATCCCAGCCATCGGGATCCGTCATGACCGCCGCGACTTGCGGCTTTACAATGATGTCGCCGGTTCGGCCTGTAGCCTCGCCTCTGGCGAGAATGACGCTTCCCGCTCCGACATCGACGAGGCCGCTGGCCGCGAGAATGACTTCCGGGCCGGTGAGCGCCGAAGCGGCGTTGTTTCGAACCACGATATCGGTGGCGGACACTTCGAGACGGATGCCGCGTGGGTCGCCCGATCGCATGCCGCCAATCAGCAGGCTGGACGCACCGAAGCCGCTCAGGCTCGTCGCATCGAGCACCAGATATCCGTTCGCCTTGAGGTCTGCGCCATCTTGTCCGGCACCCAGCACGGCAATCTTGGCGGCAACGATATCGACCAACCCGCCACGGCCACCCGGCGCCGACGACTTGAGACTTCCGTCGAGGGTCAGCGCCTGAGTAGCCTTGAACACAACCGAGCCTGCGTCGATCGGCGACCGCGGCGTCACGATATTCTGGCCGTTCTCACGATACTGCGCGAGCTTGAAGGTCTCTGACGCGAAGAATGAGTTGGCCGATGCTTCGTTGTATTCCGTGTATTGCCGCAGCACGGTGCCGGACATCACACGCCATGACGACCCTAGCTCATTCGCAGTGCCGGAAAATGAATCGCCAAGACGCCCCGACATCAGCGTCGTGCCATCCGCGAGAATATTGGTGCGAACCGCGGAGAATGTGCTCTCGCTGCCTTTCACCATCTGAACGGCATAAGCGCCTGGCAACAGCGCGTATCGCGCCGGCAACAGCGTGTACCATCCGGCAGCAAGGCCATTGCCGCCAGCCAGCCAGACGCGCTGCCCCGTATCGGACGCAGCAGAAGCCTGCGACGGCAGGATCGCGAACATGCCCGGCATGTTCAGGATGTCATGCGAGCCGCCCGGACCGGGCACGAATTCCCAGGCACGAAGGTCACCGCCGCCGGTGATATCCACGACGGCCCCGCTTCGGACCGCGACATTGGCGCCCTTCAGGGTGATCCGCTTTTCCGGCGGAGCCGTGACCATGACCGGCGCTCCCGTGCCTGGATCGACCTGCCAGGTCTCACCATTCATCAGCGTGCCGTATAGCGCGTGCAGCCCAGCGCCCGAGACCGAGGTCACACTACCGGCGGTGAGTGCCAGGCTGTCGCTCGCATCGAGGGAGATCGAGCCGAAAGGCGCCAGCAACGTGCCGCCCTGGGTGATAATCGGCGCCTGCAGCGTCAACGATCCCGCCGCGGAAAGCGGTCGCGAAGCCGCTCCGTTCTGCTGTACCGTAATGGAGCTTCCTGCCGTGATCGTCGCATCGATCCTGCTGTCAGGATAGATCGCGCCGGCTTTCAGGATCAGATCGCCATCGACGGTGAGGCTTGCCGTGCGAACCGCCTGCGATGAAGTAAGCCGGATGATGTCGCTTTGCAGGATGGTCTGTTGATATCCGCGAATGCTGTTGCCGTCGCGAATATCGGTCTGCACCGATTTGAGATTGAGCGTCCCCGCCAGGAACGCCGCCGCGTCGGCTGCGCCGCCGATCATCTGAATATAAGGCGCCGCCAGTGTCGAACTGGTGCCGTTCGAAACCACGGGGCCACGTATGGATATCGATCGGCTCACCGACAGATTGACGGCGTCCAGTTCGATGGTGCTGGCGCTTGCGAGCGAGAGATTGGCGAAGCCACCGTTGTTGACAACGGTGTCGATCAGCGTAGGCGCAGGAGGTGTTTTCGCAAGCGCTGCACCTATGCTGAACAGATCCCAATCGGGGCCGCCGCTGCCGACGAGATCTCGGAGCGCGATGATATCCTGGGCTGTGAATCCGTATTGCGTCGGATCAACTGGAGCATATCCGCCTCCGGAGGGAACAGTCTTTGCGACAGTGAACTTCGGTGTACGCCGGAAAGCATCGACGAATTCTCGCGTGAAGATGAACGGCCGGCCGCTCGGAAAGCCGAAGACGCCGCTGTAATCGTAATCGAGAGAATCTTCCCAGGTGTACTCGCCATCACCATTGGTATCGTCCATGACGAGATTCCCGAGCAGACCCGTCAACATCTCGAACGCAGTGGGCCCACCGCCGACACCTTCGTTCGACACCGTTAGCGTTCCGCCCATGGCATTCGGTCCGCCCGCGCGCGCAAACAGCCTGCCTTGAATGACGCCGCCGCCCACGAAGCTGATCTCACCGCCATTGCTGTTCAGCGTGATCGCGCCAGCCCCCTTCTCGGCGCTATCGATCATGCCGGCTGCGCCCGACACGTCGATCAACGTCCCCGGCCCCATCGCGTAACTGATCGCGTTCACGGTCACCGAACCGCCATCCAGCACTTCGCCGGAGACGCGCCCTGCCTGGCCTGGTTGGTACACCAGCACACCGCGCGCCAGCAGCGCCGCGGAATTGCCGAGCGTGACATTGCCTAGAAGAGCATTGAGCGTGATCGATCCCGCAGGCGCTTCGATGCTGCCGTCTATCTTCAGATTTGCACCATCGATGCCCACCGAGCCGCGGACATCGGTAACGATCCATGCGTTGGCACCGATGACGACGTCGCCGTCGGCATCGAGCCCGACAATGTTATTTGCCAGAGCCGCGCGTTGCCACAGCGGAAGGACTGTCAATCGTCCCACATCGGTCGTCGCGGTGCCTGACGCAGCCGTGAGCACGGACGCCGCACTCAGGTCGATGCTGGTGACCAACTGCTTCAGACGGGCGCCCTCGGGCACCGTGATCCCCTGCGAGGTCCCGATACCGAAAGAGCGGAAACCGCGATCCGAAAACAGCGAGCCTGCGATATGCATCACGGCTTCATCCGCGGGGGCATCGCCACCAATCTGCACGGCCGCATCGGTCGTGATCGACAGGCTGCCACCTGCACCGGCCGCATAGCCGCGCAGATCGAGATGGTTCAGACTTTTTGCGTCGATATTGGTCAGGTTGATCACGCCGGCATCGCCGACTTTCAGACCGATCTTCCCGGAGCGCGCCGAAAGCAGAGCCCCGCCCGAAACATCCAGCGTGGCACCCGCCTCTACCTTGAGTGCGATGACCCTGAGATCGAGCGTGCCGCCATTGGTCCGTTGTCGCGCTGTCGAAACGCCATCGGTGAGTTCGTTGATCCACTGTCCAGATACATCGATGACCGACTTCGCCCCAAGCGAGGCTTCATGAATCGTTCCGGTGAATTTGACGGTGCCACCGGCGATCCGAATGCCGCCATCGATATTGACCTGGACTGGATCCAGCGTGAGGGACGCGGTGCCATTGACGGCCAGCGTCGCGCCGGGATCGAGAACGAGCTTTGCGCCCTCGGCGATATCGAAACCGGCGCCGACATTGAGATCCAGCTTACCGAGACCTGACTCGCTCAACATGCCCGCGTCGAGATAGAGCGTCGTGCGGCCCGTGGCAGCGTCGTAGAACTTGCCGATATTGCTTAGATCGTCCGCGAGCGTGAGTGGCTTGTCGGTCACAATCACATGGTCAGGCGTCCAACCGGCATTGGCCACCTGATCGTCCCCGATGGTGAGCGTGCCTGCGACGGCCCCGTTACCCGACGCTTGTCGCTCGCCGGTGACAACGCCGGCAGAAATCTTCCCTCCGAGCGCGAAAGCTTCGCCTGCATAGAGCGTTACCGTGCCGGCATTACGGCCTTCCGTGTATCCGCGCTCAAAGCGCGCTCCGCTTCGGTCGAATACGGTCGTCCATACTTCGGTGATCCCCCATCGGTCGTGACGACGTGTGAAACCGTTGGACGCCGCGAAGTACATCTGATCGGGTCTTGCGGCGCCGATGTCATAGATGCGCCCGTCCGCACCGAGCAGTTTTGTCGTCGAGATCCAGCCATCCCGGTAGCGCACCGAGCCGCCAGCGATATCCATGATCGAGCCTGGCCGGGTGACGATCGAGCCGCCGGACTTGATGTAGATGGAACCGCCAATCGTGGAAAGCTCACCGAGATCGGTCTTGCCATTGCCGATCCACGCCGAGAGATCGGCGAGCCGCGATCCCGTCCATTCGCCGGGCTTTCCACCCCACTCCACGCCCGCCATCACACCATCGGTAAAGATGCCGCTATTGCGTCGATCCACCTTGATCTTGAGGCCGCGCAACGCCGTCTCACGGTAGAGCGGACTGTCGCGCAATTCGTTGATGCCAAGCGTGGCGTCTACAATGTTGCGCTCCATCGCGATGGAGATATCGAGAAGGCCCGCGACGCTGAGATACGCATTCGTTTCGATGTTGACCGTGCTGCCATCGACAATGCCGCCCAGTCCGGAATTCGGTTCCAGTGGCGCCGTCGGGTTTGCACTGGCGAGAATGTTGATATTGCCCGCCGGCACGATCACACTGGCGCCGGATTTGATGTTGATCTCGTTGCCACGCATCTCCACGCGGCCGGGCTCGTAGCGCGTTTTGAGCGCGCTGCCTTCGATCAGGCTGATATCGCTGAGATCGGGCTGGACCGAAACGACGCTGTTTTCCGCGAGCGTCAGCGTTCCGGACTTCCAGCTCCTGAGCATCGGTGCATCGTCGATGAAATAGCTCAGCGCGCCCTGCGACCATGCTTGCAGACGCACTGAGCCGCCCAAATTGTTCAGCGCCGTATTGGCATAAAGAACGCCTGCCTGAACGATTTCCCGTCCCTGCAGCGTGATATCGCCACGGGTGGAAGTGACGACACCCGTATTCGTCACACGGTAGCCGACTTCGGCGGCACGCTGATCCATGACGGCGAGGACGCGGTCCTGTAACTCCAACAGAAATGGAAAGCCGGGATTTGGCCCTGGAGCCATGAACGGCGCGCTGCCGGGGATCAGCCATGGCATGAATGCCGATACCGCGACGTCCAGTCCGTGCACGGTTGTGGATGGGGCGAGATAGACCTGTTCGCCTGCGGCCATGATGACCTGGCCATTCTGCGCCGAAATCGTGCCACCATTATTGACGTGCGGTGCAAACAGCATGGCCTTACCGCCTACCGCAGCAGAAATCACCGCTCCTGCCTCGACCGTGACGTCGCCAGGCGGCCGTCCCGGCACAGCAGCGGGATGCGTCTGGTTGCCAGAAGTCAAATCCAACCTGACGGCCGGACCGTGCTCACCGAAGGTCGGGGGCGAATAGCTATTCTCGGCGCTGCCGCCCACCTGCAGCGGCTTCGCGATGCCCGCCATGAACTGTTCGTTCGTCAGGCGGAGCGAGGAAGCTATGAAAGAGCCAACATTGACCTGGCTGCCCCCACCGAAAACGATGCCGTTGCGGTTGACGACATAGACCTGTCCATCAGCCTTGATCGAGCCCAGGATTCTGCTCGGCGCGCTAGACGAATCGAGCACGCGGTTGAGGACGATCCATTCCGCCGATTTGGTGCCGCCGGCACGCTGATCGAAATACAGATCCGTCTTAGCGCCGACATTAAAGCTATTCCATTCAAGGATGGCTTTCTGCTCGAGTTGTTTCACGGTGACGGTCGTCCGCTCGCCAGCCGCACTCTCGGTTGGCCTATTGGCGCCCTGCCACAGGCCCGTCCCGACCTGAAGCCCGCCCGGCACGAGTCCATTGGGGATGGCCACATTCGGTTGCGCGCGCGCGGCGTCGCGTGCTGCCTGCTGGCTCGCCTGCACCGCGCGGATTGCGGCTGTCGCACGATTCATGGCGTCCTGTGCGTCCTGCGCGGCGCGCGACGCAGTTGCCTGTGCAGCCTGCGCCTGCCCCGCGGCGATCGTTGCGGGTGATGCAGACACACCGGAGCCATTGAGCGCACGCGCTGACGCATCCGAACCGATCGCAAACAGCGCCGAGACACTGACGGTCGCCAGTAAAGCGGACCGCTGAATGAACAGGCTGGCGATATGGGCGGGAGCAATCATGTCTCGGACGGGCATCGAGGCGCCTTTTCGATGTGTGGCTTGCACTGTGGGCCGTGCCAAACACGCCCCTTCAATGTGCTGATGGCCAGCGCCGCCGGAAACTGACACGCCGATCGAAAAGAATCTGTCGCGCCCGTCTAACCGAGCAGCGTGATGCCCCCCGGCAAGGCGCGGGCCCGTGCGTTAAATGCAAGTTCGATTTGCCGCACCACATTGCCGATATTCTCGACACGGAGCCGTGCGCTGAACAGACGGCGCCCCAATTCGTCATTTGTCAGAATGATTTTTCCGGGACGATAGCGGTTGATCTCCGTGATCACCTGCGAGACAGGAGCGGCGTCGAACACGACGATGCCGTCGTTCCAGGCCGTCACCGTGCCCGGATCGATTTTTGCGGGCTCTGCCATCCCCGAATCTGAATAAGTGACCTGCTCTCCTGCGGTCAGCGAGATCGCTTTGGCGTGTTGTTCCACGCGCAAACTGCCGGCGATACACGTGGCGCAAACGGCATCGTCGTCAGTGATGCGGACATTGAACCGCGCATCGCCAGCGATGACGCGACCATCCATGGCTGCAAGCACGAAACCCGTTTCGGTACGCATCGCGGAGACCGTGACCTCACCGGTCACCAGTCTCGCTTCGGACCCCGTGGGTCCCATTGTGACACTGGTGCGCGTATTCATATCGATCGACACATGTTGATCGAAAGCCAACTTCCGCCGCTCACCGGGCCGCGTGCGGATGTCAGCTGTCAATTCACGCAGCGAGGGCCACAGATCCAGAGGTGGCCGCACCATGGCGACTGCGACGCCCGCTGCCGATGCGGCCAATGCGCCACCGAGAAACGCACGTCGCCCGACGCTGACACGTGCAGTAGCAGGTCGCGCTTGTGTGCGGCCACGCGAGATTAGGCCCGCTGTCGCCAACGTCGTACCGACGACATCGAGCGACGACCATGTTCGACTGATGCGGTCGAAGGCTTCAGCATGTGCAGGACTGCGCGCCATCCATTCTTTAAGGGCAGATACGTCGTCGCGACGGCCTTTGCCCGTGGCGAAACGCTCGACCCACACGCAAGCTTCGTCATCCAGTTGGCTAGGATGAGACAGATGATCACCCGTCATACCGCCGCTCCCGCCACCGCATCGGTCATTTTCCCCGCTTCGGTCATTCGTCATCATTATCTTTGATCTCGTCCGCAGCACGGGGGCCACGACGTTGGTGCGATCTACGATCGACACGTGCTGCACAATGCAGAAGCGCGCGGCGCAGCTCACGCGCCACCGTGCGCTCCGGAATGCCGAACCTATGTGCAATCTCCTGCAGTGGCACGCCATCGAGACGCACGGCGAACAGGATGTCTCGTTGGCGAGGAGGAAGTTCCTCGGCGGCACGAAGCAGCAGATCGAAGTCTATCCGCGCTTCCACCACTTGCGAAGGAGACGGAGCTTCATCGACGAGGTGTAATTCCTCTCTCACCTCCTCTAACGTCACCATATCTCGCTCTCCGCGTAGCCGTCCCAGCGCGATATTATAGGCAATACGGAAAATATATGGCTTCGGCCGTGCGACAGGCCCGATGGCCGCACGCTCGATCCGCAGCCATGTGTCCTGTAGCGCATCGCCGGCGAGTTCGGACGAACCCAGCCGCCTGGCTAACCGGACTTTAAGGTCGTCATAGCCCTGCAGGAATACGTGCCGCAGGCGTTCGCGGCTGACATCGCTCATACCGCCCCGCCACGCCTGTTTGCTGGTGCGTTGGACACGATGCGTGTCATCGCCCGCCCTGCGAAGACTTGATTTCGGAACACGCAGCGATGTCTTCGGCCGACGGAGGATAGGCCACCATAGTAACAGGTTGAGGCAGCCCATTCGGCGGCGCCTTGCCGATATTGAGCCCGCGCATCCGCTGCTCGAACCGCTGGTAGATCGGGATGGCCCGATCTCGCCCGAGAACTTTTGCCTGCGACACGTTGCCGGATCGATCAAGCCATAGCTGGAATCTGATCGCTGTCCCTGTCGTCGCGGCTGTGTCGTCCAGACAATGCGCCGTGCTCAGCCATTCCTGGATGTCGGCGAAATAAGGCTGATAGCGCGCGAAAGACGCACGTAGCGTATCGACGGCGGGACCGGGTACGATGGTCAGCGTGTTGGGGATGCCGGTCTCGCGAGGTAGATATGACGTTCCGCGGAGCAACTCCCTCAAACCGTCGAGAGCCGTAAACCGCCCCCTTACACTTGCCGAGCCCTGCCCCAGGGCCAGCGATCCATCATAAAAAACCTCGACCCCGCTCGCTACCCCATAATGCTGGAGAGCCGCGGCCAACGGCTTGGCCGGAATGTCGAACTCGATTTCTTTGTCGCGGGCGGCTTGGGAGAATGCTTCACTCGGCATTGCCGTCACCATCAAGATGCTCAACATGGCGGCCGCGAGGGATCTCAAGGACCTTGCAGAGTGCAACGCCTCTAAGAGCGCGAAATAGAGGCGTCCTACGCGATCAGCAAGTTCGCTTTGTCTGTCGCAGATCTCGTCAGTGCGTAGGAACATCTGTAGATCGTCGCCCAGCAAGGACAAGCCGCTGGGACGGTTACTGCGCAATCATTACACTTTCACGACGGATGCTGGGGGATTCACGCCGCGTACACGGCTGTATCAACTTACTATTACAACCGTCTCTATTCCATTTTGACAACGCCCGTGAGCGACAGCGCTTCATTGCTACGCATGCAAAATCAACAATCAGCCGCGATAGTGGATGTCCACTTTTGCGCCAACACCAGTCATTGCGGTGGAGACCGTGAACTGGCTGCAGTTTGCTCGGCCAATAGCACAAACGCCGAAGCATTGAGCATAGACAACGATCCGACCTGCAGCAAAGACTGTACTGCTCTTCCGATCGAACAGACCGCCGCTATATCAACTTGTTAGAATGTCGCGGATCTTTGTAGCTAATGCATCGAGAGCAAATGGCTTGGTCATCATCTCCATGCCCGGGTCTAGAAATCCCGAGCGGACCGCGGCTTTCTGCGCATATCCGGTAATGAACAGGACCTTCAGGTGAGGTCGAGACTGGCGAGCGATCTCTGCTAGTTGGCGTCCGTTCAAGCCGGGTAGACCGACGTCTGTAATCAGAAGATCGATGCGTTGGCTGGACTGCAGGATCGGAATAGCGGCGGTTCCATCGACCGCTTCGATAGCGCCATAGCCAAGTTCCTCGAGCACCTCTCCCACGATCAGGCGAACCGAAGGATCATCTTCAACGATCAGAACGGTTTCGCCCGCGCCCCGCGGTGTGTCCGCTTTGGCGAGAGGCGCAACGTCGGTTTCGCCCGTGAATCTGGGCAGGAATAACTTAACGGTCGTTCCTTTACCGGGCTCGCTGTAGATTCGGACATGGCCACCGGCTTGACGGGCAAAGCCGTAGATCATCGAAAGGCCGAGACCGGTGCCCTGACCGACGGGCTTCGTCGTGTAGAACGGCTCAAACACTTTGTCGATCGTCGAGGCCGACATTCCGGTCCCGGTATCGGTCACGCTCAACCTGACATACTCGGCAGATTCGATCTCGGAGTAATCTCGCGTGTATTGTTCATCCAATGCGGTGTTGTCAGTCTCGATGATGAGCTTGCCACCATCCGGCATCGCATCACGCGCATTGATGCAGAGATTGAGCAGCGCGCTCTCAAGCTGATTGACGTCCGTATATGCAGGCCAGAGATCATCCGCGAGATGAACTTCCAGCGCCGTCTGCTCTCCAAGCGTGCGATGAAGCAGATCCTCCATCCCGGTCACGAGAGCGTTGACATTCGTCCCCTTCAGATCGAGGGATTGCCTGCGACCGAATGCGAGCAAACGGGACGTCAACGCGGCGGCACGTTGAGCGGATGTCGTAGCTGCGTCGATATACTTATCCACGCGCTCCATCTTCCCGGTCGCAATATTGCGCTTGATGAGGTCGAGACCGCCTAGGACGCCTGTAAGCATATTGTTGAAATCATGCGCGATGCCGCCGGTGAGTTGGCCGACCGCCTCCATCTTCTGGCTTTGGCGTAGCGCTTCTTGTGCCGACACCAATTCGGCCTCGCGCGCCTTTGCCTCGCTCAAATCGCGTCCGACAGCAACAAAGTTGATGCCATCTGGCTCAGGCGCGACCGTCCACTCAATAGGTTTCCAGGCTCCATCGCGGGTAGCGATGCGGTTCTCGAACCTTGTGGGCTGACGAGTCTGAGCCATTTTTCTGATTGCCTCGATCGTTCGAGGCTCATCATCCGGATGCATAAACGTCGCATAACCGCGCGTTAGGAGCTCATTCTCGCTCCAGCCCAGGACTTGCGTCCAGGCCGGGCTTACCGCCGACATCATGCCGCCGAAGTCGGCCCGGGCAAACATGTCTTGAGACAAGTCCCAAAGACGATCTCTCTCGGCACGCGCACGTTCGACTGCGATTTTGACACGCTCACCAACTTCCTGGACGAGAATTTCCTCGGCCGCTGTCCAAACGCGAGGAGTCGCGCTTTGTACCGCGAGAAGACCCACCCACTTGGCTTCCTCGAACAGGACCACATCGATGAACGCGCCAACTTGCCGTGAAGTTAGTCCAGCGCGAGCCTCCCTGCTCAGGCGTTCATCCTTGCTGACGTCACGGACAACGACCGGCGTCCCGATTTTGTAGGCCGCCAGGAGGTCAGGACCGAACGCTTCGAGCGAATGCTCGCCGACGATCGTATCGACACCATTGATGAAGTCACGTTCGACGGTCATGCGGCCGCTTGCGATTTCCGCGTAAAACACCCGGCTCGCACCGAGCCATTCGCCGATTCGATCAGCCGTCAACCGCATGATGTCGGCCGGGGTCGTCAACGGCCGCAATTCGTCCGACAGAGACAACAGAAATGCGGACTGTCGATCTGCTGTCACACGCTGCGTCGTCTCTGCGAGAATGCAGATCACACCTGCCGGATCGCCATCGTCATTCAGGACCGGCGAATAGTCGAGATTCATCCAGACCCGCTCCGGCGTGCCGTGGCGGTGCAGTGTCAGTTCATGATCGCGATAATGCAGCGTCCTGCCAGACAGCCCGACCTTCATGACATTGTCATTGAAGTCGGCGACTTCTGGCCAGCCTTCGCGCACATTGGATCCGAGAAGTTGCGGGTGCCGACCACCCGCGAAACCAGAATAGGCGTCGTTGTAGAGCATAACGCCTTCTTGGCCCCAGAGCATCACGATCGGCACGTGTGATCGGAGCAGCAAAGCGAGCGCGTTCTTCAGACACGGCGGCCAGCTTCGCATGGGCCCCAAGGGTGTTTCGGCCCAGTTTTTATCGGCAATCAGGCCTGCGCACGCCCCGCCGCCAACCAGAAAGGCGGGCTTTCTGATGCTGGCGAAATCTGGCTCTAGAACGGTGGACATTTACCTAAAGGAACCTGACGACTTGTGCGAGCTGCGTGATGTGCCGGCTGATCGGGATCAGCTTAGACGAACTCCCGATGTCGTCAAAGAGCGCCCATCGCGCTCGGACAATGATAGAACTTCAGGCGGTGCCGGAGATCGCTCGCCAAAACGTAAACAAGACGAAGTTCCAACGTACGCTCGCCAGACGATACCGCAGCGAACAAATTTGGAGCTACGGACGCGCCTCGACCGCTCGAACGATCTCATCTGTTAGAAATGTCTTCGGAAGAGAACGAGCGCCTGACGGCATCTCGGCCAACGACGGACGGTGCTTGCCTGTGCAGCGGATGCATCCTCGATGTCCAATTTGCGCCAGAAGCAGTCATTCAAACATGGACACCTCACCTGACCTTGCTCGCCATCAGACCGAGTTCTACCCAGACCGACTAATTCGTCGCCAGCTACCCGGAGACATGCCGGTCGCACGTGAGAAGACGCGAGTAAAATGGCTTTGGTCGGCAAAGCCGCACGCCAGGGCTATATCAGCCAGGCTAGATCTCGTTTTCAGCATCATGTCGCGCGCCTGCTCGGTGCGTTGTGACATGACCCAGCGATGCGGCGTCTGACCGGTCGCTTCCTTGAAGCCTTGGATGAAGTATCCACGAGATACACCGCACGCGCGGGCGACCTCGGCGATTGAATGCGCCCCTGCAGACCCACCCAACATCGAACGAGCAGTCTCGATCTGCGTCGCAGAAAGCTGGATCTGACGCGCTGTCAAGGCGCCGGAACGGGACGACGCATAGTTTTGGATCAGGTGGATACCGATCGTGATGCCGAGTTGATCGACGAACAGCGGATTCATTTTGCCATGACCATCGAGCAACTGTTCGACGGCTGCAGCGAGATGCGAAAGCGTCGGGTCCACGATGCCTGCCTGGCACGCGAGGTCCACCCCACCACGCCATCCATGCTCCTGCGCAAGTTCGACCAGAAACGTCCTTGAGACTTCCAACAAAAAGAAGTCGAAGGCGCCTCTCAGGTCGGCGCGATAACGGTCGGCGAGATTCCGGATGTAGACGGAGCCATGCTCGAATGCGTGTTCGGTCGCGTGGGATGGATGGAAGATCCGGCGACGGTGTCCTGCAATGCGCGACACGCCGACGAGAAATCCTCGATCGTCGGCCTCGGTCGCGATCCGGCCGAGCTTCGGATCGTCACTGCCCTTCCGGAAGAAAGTGATACCCGAAGCCTTCAGCTCCTGGTCCTTGCCGAGCTTGGCGGCCGGACACCCGAAGAGGTCCGTTTTCGAGCCGGCCTGAGCGATACGATCAAGCATCCGCGCCGACCCGGACCGGCGACACGATCAAGCTGTCGCGACATGTCATTCGTACCCCGTTGCGCAAGTCGGTTTCCATCGTTCCACCTTGCGAAACGCAGCCATCAAGGACAATTGGCGACTGGTCGAGGCCACCTAGACCTTGGTCTAGCCGACAGAGGGCAGGTCCACGCCGAGGCGGTCGGCCATCCGGACGAGATCCGCCACCGAGTTCGCGGCCATTTTGCGCATCAGAGTGCCGCGGTGGAGCTTCACGGTGGCTTCGCTGATGCCGATCGCCGCCGCGATCTGCTTGTTCATCAGGCCGACGGCCACGTGGACGAAAACCTCCCGCTCGCGTGACGTGAGGGTTTCGTAGCGAGCGTTGAGCTCCTTCAAGACAATGCGCGCCGACCGCACCGTGTGATCCCGCGCCACTGCGACTTCCACTGCGCCGAGCAGATCCATGGCCCGAACAGGCTTCGTGAGAAACTCCACCGCGCCCGCCTTCATGGCGCGGACCGACATCGGAATATCGGCGAAACCGCTGATCACGATGATCGGCGTGATCACGTCGAATTGGTCGGTGCGATCGAGAAAATCGAGCCCGCTGCGTTCCGGCAAGTGCACATCGAGGACGATGCAGTTAATCTGCTGGCGGTCCTTGCTTGCAAGGTAGTCTTGGGTCGATGCGAAGCACATGACGGAAAGCCCCGCCGACCGGAGCATGCCATCGAGCGCCTCGCGGATCCCCTTGTCGTCGTCGATGACGGCGATGATTGGTGAACGGTCGGTCAAGGCTTACCTATATCTGGCATCGCGGCAGTCTGACGTTCAGACGCGTTCCCTGCGGAATGCGCGGTTCGCACCAGAGCTGCCCGTGATGCGCTGTGACGACGGATTTGCAGATCGCCAGACCCATGCCGATGCCGTCGTCCTTCGTGGTGAAGAAGGGCTCGAACACGCGGTCGCGCAGGCTGGGCTCGATGCCGTTGCCGCCGTCCTCGACGATCACGACAACGTTTTCTGCGTCTTCCATGCGAGACGCGACCATGATGCGGCGATCGGTGCCGTCCGCGTCGGCAGCGGCGTCTGCCGCATTCGATATGAGATTGAAGATCACCTGCTGCAGCAATACCCCGTCGCCGACGACCAGCAGGCGCCCGGCGACCAGATCTGTCTCCAGAATGATACTTTTGCCTCGCAGCTCCGGCCGCACGATCGACAGCGTGGTCTCGATCGTTTCGTTGAGGTCGAGGGTCTCGAACGTCATGGGCGCGTTGCGCGCCACCGAGCGGACCCGCGCGATAATGGCGCCGGCACGATGCGCTTCATCGACGGCGCGTCCAGCAGCCGCGCGCGCTTCGGCGATGTTGCCGGTCCCCGTCTCCAGCCAACGAATGCATGCCTCCGCGTTCATCGCGACAGCCATCAGCGGCTGGTTCACTTCATGGGCGATCGATGCGGTGAGCTGGCCCATCGTCGTCAGACGCGACATCCGCGCGATATCCGCCTGGGCGGCGCGAAGCGCCTCTTCGGCACGCCGGCGACGCAACGCCATCTCGATGACGGTGCGCAATTGAAGGTCTTCGAAGGGTTTTAGGAGGTAGCCGAACGGCTCGACGGCACCGGCACGGCTGATCGTCTCGTCATCCGCATACGCCGTCAAAAATACGACGGGGATCTGGGTGGTAGCGCGAATCTCCCGCGCGGCATCGATACCGTCGATCCGCCCTTCGAGCCGCACGTCCATCAAGATCAGGTCCGGCTTGCTGCTCATGGCCAGCGCGACCGCGGCCTCGCCTGAAGCCGTAACTCCGATCACAGCGTGGCCGATCCGTCCCAGTTGCTCGCCGATGTCGCGCGCCACGATGCGGTCGTCCTCTACGACCATGACACGTGCCCGAAGGGTCATGACGTGGCCCTCGCCTCGTCGTCGAAGCTCACCACGCATTTCGTGCCATGGTCGCGTTCGATCGTGATGCGACCGCCGAGCTGCTCGACGAGGTCACGCACCAATTGCAGCCCGAGCGATTGGGCTTCCACGATATCGATGCGCCCGGCCATGCCGACTCCATCATCGGCGACCGTCAGTTCGCACGATCCACCGGTCCTGCGCCGGAACGTGACGCGGATAAGGCCGGAGGCGCCACCGACGAAGGCGTGCTTGAACGCGTTTGATACCAGCTCGTTGATGATGAGGCCGCAGGAAATCGCGCGGTCGAGATCCAGCGTGATATCGTCGCTGTCCGCGACGACATCGATACCCGACGTGCCATAGGCCCGGCGGAGATGGGTACAGAGGCTGAGAATGTGCTGCTTGATGGCGATGCCGGCGAAACTGCCTGCGCGGTAGAGGTTCTCATGAACGAGCGCCATGGAGCGCACGCGGTTGCGGCTGTCCACGAACAGGGAAGCCGTGGCAGGATCGGTGATGCGGGAGGCCTGCAGGTTCAGCAGGCTGCTGATAAGCTGCAGGTTGTTCTTGACGCGGTGGTGAACTTCCTTGAGCAACGCGTCCTTCTCGTTCAGCGACGCCTGCAGCCGGTTGCGCGCGGCATTGCCGTCGTTGAGGTCGCGAGTCGCTCGGCGTAGTTCGAATTGCGTCACGATCTGTCGCGACAGCGCTTTCAAAGTGAACTTCTGACGATCCGATAGACCTTCAGGTCGCGGTTTGCGGTCCAGAACGCAGATCGTACCGAGCGGCAGGCCGGCCGGCGTCTCGAGGACGGCACCGGCGTAGAAGCGCAGTCGTGGTTCGCCGGCGACCAGCGGATTCTTCCGGAAGCGGTCGTCCGACGACAGGTCGGGGATCACGAAGACCTGGCTTTGACTGATGGCTTGCGCACAGATCGAATGATCCAGCGGCAACTCGCGACTGCCGTAATCAATTCCCGACAACGTCCAGTGTCTGTCGCTATCGATGAGATTGATCGCCGCGATCGGAGCGTTGCAGATGTCCGATGCGATGGCGACGAAATCAGTGAAGTCGTCGTCCGACGCGGAGTCCAAGACCCCGTATCCACGCAATTCAGCCAGCCGGCGGTTCTCGTCCCACATCATCGCATACCAGTCCGGATCAGCCAGGTCGGCCTGTTCCGCCTCTCGATGCTCTTAGCCGAGGGCATCGGCGAAAACCATGACCGCAAACCAATCGGAACCCTATGTTACCAGCCATATTTCAACTCGAGGCCGAGATAGTTGCTGTCATGGCCCCCTGCCGCCCGCAACGTGTCGCCGATCTTGTAGTGTACCGCCTCAATTGCACCAGATACATGAGCGTTGAAAGCGTAGTCGGCGCGTAGCTGGGTATAGACACCGCTCCAGCGGCTGCCCGTACCTGCCGTGCCGGCCACAGCGACGTTCGGCTGGATGTAGATCGCATCGGCCGTGGTTTCGCGCCACTGCATACCAATGCCTGCCGTGACCGTCAGCTTGGCGCTCGGCTTCACGGTCAATGTTGGCTTGAGGTGGATAAGGTTGGCATAGCCGGTATAGCCGGCCAGCGTGAAGTAATAGCCGTTCGGAAACAGTGGATTGAAAGTACCGATAGTGCAATCGCCGGCACGCCGGTCGCCGGATGCTGCATCCGCCTGCAAGCCGATGCGGGGCCTCCACCCCATGTCGGACAGCGTGTAGCCAGCGCGTGCGCCAACCGCCCACGCCGCGATCTCCTTGGCCGCGACATGACCTGTTTGCCCCATGGCTTCGAGATCCCAGTCAAAACCATTCATCTGCCCGGCAAAACGAATGTCCAAGATGTGTCGCTGCTCAACCCCGAGCGCGTCCAGATAGCGCGCATTGGACCGCTCATACAGCGAGTAGTAGCCGGACAGCTCGTTGGTCCCCAGCACCTGTCGTTCGATGCGCAGGGTGCTGAACCGGAAATCGCGGTTCGAGACGTCGTCGAACACCTCACCGAAGCGATACTGCACTGGCTGGCTGACAAAGCCGATGAAGCGCCATGGGCCGGTTTCGTAGTCGGCCCACAATGCGTCGAAGGACTGCCGCACATTCGGGCCGTCGCGGGACGACACGAAGCGCTGCAGGTCGAAAGCGAAATCTTGCCGCCCAGCACGGGCCTTGAAGACACCGTCGCCGAGCGCGCCGCTATAGGCGACGAAAGCCAGGCGCAGATCGAGCTGATTCTGATCGATCGCGGTAACCGTGACCTTATCGATGGTGCGGACATCCTCGAACTGGGTGAAGACCTGCCAGTTCTGGTTCAGATGGACGTCCACATGCATCTGCAGCCGTTGCAGCAGATAGGCGTCCGGTCGCGCGCCCCCGATACCAAAGCCAGGCGCGTCGTTAATCTCCACGCGTTCGCGCATATTGGCCCCGAGCGAGACGTAGCTCTTCGGATCGGTCACGAAGAGCGGGATATACTTGAGCTCGTCCTGCGGCTCCGTCCGAAGCGCCGGATCTGCCAGCACCGACCAATCTTCCTGCCAGCGGTTGGTCAGGATTTTCGGACGTGCGGGCGCATCCGCGGCAGCCGCAGCGGCGCCAGGCAAAAGCCAAGCGACCGCGCAGACCCCCGCTGCGGCAATCGCCGCGCGGCCCCTATCGTGCGGCGGCATGGATCTCGGCAACATAACCGCCTGGAAATTGAACGACGGCGGCACGACGATGATCGGCCGCATATGGCTCGACCAGAACGGCGGCCCCGGCGGATCTGGCCTTCGCAAGCGTCTCGTCCAGCGACGCCACTTCATAGCCGGTGGTTTCGTGCCCGAAGGGGTAAGGCAACCGGCCGTCCGTCACCAACACCGTCATCTTGCCGAATTTCGACGTGATCCGGATACGCCGATAGCTATCGTTCGGACGGCCGATCTCGATGCCCGGCGCCTTCGCATTGTCCGAAACGACGGAGCCTCTGGCGAAGGTCACGAAGCTCTTGACGAACTCGGCGGCCTTCTCCGGCGCGACATAGACGCGGTTTTCCGGCGTGGTCTGCAGTTCGGGATAGGACGGCGCGGCCGTATGCCAGTAGAGCTGCATGTTCACACCGCCCGGCCACTGCACGACGGCGTCGCGGCCGATCGGATCCGGAAAGCTGGTCACCATCACGCCGGCGCCGGCCTTTTTCGCAACGCCCAGCGCCGCGTCGAGTTCGGTGACGAGATAACCGGTACGTTCGTGACCGAACGGATACGGGATCGGCGTCTTGAAGCCGAAGACCGAGATCGAACCGACAGGCGTCAGGACCAGTTGCGATGTCGTGCTGCTCGGGGTCGGTGTCACAGTGGCGACGACCTGCTTCGTACTCTTGCCGCCGAAAGTCGCGACAAAGCTGTCCACGAAACGATCTACATCGGCCGGTGCCACGTAGACATGGGTGGTGTCGTATTGCGGCCCAACGGCATAATTCGCCATCGGCTCGCGCGCGCTCGCGGGCGGCACTGCATAAAGAGCCAGGACCACTGAGAGGGCAAACATTGTCGTCGTAGATCGGCGCATGAAGATCATCCTTGTCATGCCGGGTGAGAATTGTCGGGCTGAAACGCCAGCGTGGGATTCTTCACATCGAGCGTCAGAAAGTGACGCACGACCGGGGGCTGCGGTCCGACATGGAACTGCACGGTGTCGCGCTGCACGTCCGCGTCGGCATGCGATACGCGGTGATGCTGACGCAGATGCTCGGCCCAGGATTCCACCATGAACCATTCCACGATCTTTTCGGGATCGCTCGCATCCTCCGTGATCCCCCAGCCATAGGCACCATCGCGCCGTCTGGCCGCTGCGAGCCTTTTCAGGCAGGCGAAGAAAGGCACACGGTTCGCACGCGGAATGCGGTACTCGATCAGGATCAGCACCGGCCCACGATCATGCTCCACGGTCTCCGACGTCAGCGGCTCCGGCCAGTGGTTGGACGGCGTCAGATCGGTTTCGCCCGCAGGCAGCTTCATCCGGTGCATGACGAAGGCGATGACGAACAGGCCGGCGGCACTCGTCAACAACGCCAGACGCAGATCGAGCGCCTGCGCCACCGCGCCCCAGCCGACGCTGCCGGCCGCCATGGCTCCGTTGAAAACCATCAGATACACGGCGAGCCCCCGCCCGCGCACCCAGTTCGGCAACACACCTTGGGCGACGCCGCTGAAGGTGGTGAGCGCGGTGATCCAGGCTGCCCCGAGCAACAGCAACACGGGCACCGCAACCCACTTCGGCGGCGCCAGTGCCAGAACCGCCATCACGACGGAGGTGACGATCGCCGACAACAGCAGCAGTCGGTCGGAATCCAGGATGGCGCGCAGCCGTGGCAGCACCAACGCCCCGCCGATGGCGCCCGCGCCGACGGCACCGAGCAGCACGCCGTAGAAGCCGGCGTCGCCGCCGAGCAGATTGCGGGCGACCAACGGCAGCAATGCCCATACGGAACTGGAAAAGGCAAAGAAAACGGCCGCACGCAACAGCACCACGTGGAGCTCGCGGCTCGACCGGGTGTAGCGGAGCCCGGCCCGGAAGGCGCCGAAAAACCGCTCCGACAGTTCGTCCTGCTCGCCTTTCGCCCGTGGCCACCACAGCAGCGCCGCTACGACGAAGACGTAGCTTGCGACGTCGGCGCCGTAGGTGACCGCAGCGCCGAATGATGCCAGGAGCATGCCGCCGGCGGCGGGGCCGATCGACCGCGCGATATTGACGCCAAGGGAGTTCAGCGCGACCGCGCTCTTGATGTCGGACCGCGGCACCAGCTCTGGCACGATGGCCTGCCAGGCTGGCCCGGCCAACGCGGCGCCCACACCGCCGACAAAGGTCAAGGCGATGAGCAGATTGACGGTCAGCCAGCCGTTCATCGCCAGGAAAGCGAGCATCATGCTGACCGACGCCAGCAGAACCTGCACCGCGATCAGAAACTTGCGGCGATCGAGAATGTCCGAGAGCACCCCTGCCGGGATAGCGAAAAGGAAGATCGGCAGCGTGCCTGCTGCCTGGATCAGCGATACGGCAGCGGGCGACGCGGACAGATCCGTCACCAGCCAGGAGCTGGCGACGTCGCGCATGAAACTGCCGGTATTGCCGAGCACGGTCGCCGTCCAGATGATCGTGAAGACGATCTGATGAAACGGCGCGAAAGCGCTGGGCGCTGCCGGTTTCGCCACGTCACTCATGGTTATGCCCTCCTGGGCGCGTGTTGAGATCGTGCCAGGCCACCAGCAGGAAGCCGCCGCACAGCCCGATATGTTCGAAGAACGAATTCGCCGCTCCGAAGCGTTCCAGAGGCAGCATCTCCCAGAAGCGGTTCGCCATGAAGGTCGCCAGCAGCGTAAAGCCTGCGAGGAAGAGCGCACCCAGCCAGCGCCAGATGCCGGCGAGGATCATCGCCGAAGCTCCGAGCTCCAGCACGATCACGACAATGGCGAAAGGCGCCGCCGGCTGCATGCCGAAATGCGTCATCTCGGCAATCGCGCCCGGAAAATCGAAGGCTTTGACGAGACCGCCCTGCAGATAGGCCGCGCAGAGTGCGAGCAGCGCGAGCCACCGGATGAATGCAGCGCCGATCAGGCGCTGCGCGAGGGATGTGACGGCCTTCAACTCACACCGCCCAGCAGGCGCAGCCGAGCGCGCCCCAGAAGCTCTTGAGGTCGGAGATCGGCAGCTTGCTCGACCACGCCGTGGCATGGTTGTGCCCGTGCACGCCGCAGTCGTTGGCGCAACCGCAGCTCATCGCGATTTTCTGCGCGACGACCTTGCCGTTGGCATCGGGAGCGGCCCAGGCGCCGTAGCCCCCGAAGGTGCGTACCGGCGACCAGTCGGGCATCGCCGGTGGCGGCGTCGAGTTGTCGGCCTTGGCGAAATCGCCGACACCGTAGACGACCTTACCGCCGACCACCGTGAGGACCGAGGAAATGTCCGCGATCTCATCCTCGCCGCAAGCGAAGTAATCACGGTCGGGTACGATCAGGTCGGCGAGCTGGCCCTGCTGGATGCGGCCCTTCTTGCCTTCCTCGTTGGAAAACCATGTGGTGTTCTCCGTCCACATGCGAAGCGCGGTTTCGCGATCGAGGCAGTTCCGCTGCGGATAGAGCCGCATGCCGCCGACGGTGCGCCCGGTGACGAGCCAGGAGAGCGACACCCACGGATTGTAGGACGCAACCCGCGTTGCGTCGGTGCCGGCCGAGACCTTGACGCCCTTGGCGAGAATCTTCGATACTGGCGGCGTGGCTTCGGCCGCGCCATGGCCGTAGCGCTCGACGAAATACTCGCCCTGATAGGCCATCCGGTGCTGCACGGCGATGCCGCCACCAAGTGCCGCGATACGGTCGATAGACTGGTCCGAGATGGTCTCTGCATGATCGAAGAACCAGTTCAGGCCTTCGAGCGGAATATCCTGATTGACCTTCTCAAATACATCCAGGGCACGGCTGATGGTCTCGTCATAGGTCGCGTGCATGCGCCATGGCCAGCGATTCTGTGCCAGGATGCGCACGACGTCTTCCAGTTCACCTTCCATCTCCGGCTCCATGTCCGGACGCGGCTGGCGGAAATCCTCGAAGTCGGCGGCGGAGAACACCAGCATTTCGCCGGCGCCATTGTGACGAAAATAGTCGTCGCCCTGCTTGTATCTGGACGTTTTGGTCCAGTTCAAGAAATCGTCCTTCTCACCCTTCGGCTTCTGCGTAAACAGATTATAGGCGAGACGGATGGTGAGATTGTTCTCGTCATGAAGCTTCTGGATGACTTCATAGTCTTCAGGATAGTTCTGGAAACCACCGCCGGCGTCGATGGCGCCCGTCACGCCGAGGCGGTTCAACTCGCGCATGAAATGGCGGGTGGAGTTGACCTGGTAATCGAACGGCAACTTCGGTCCCTTGGACAGCGTTGCGTAGAGAATGCCGGCATTGGGCTTTGCGAGCAGCAGCCCGTTCGGATTGCCATTGGCATCGCGCAGGATCTCGCCGCCCGGCGGATTCGGCGTGTCCTTGGTATAGCCGACGGCGCGCAAGGCGGCGCCGTTCAGGAGCGCACGGTCGTAAAGATGCAAGATGAACACCGGCGTATCCGGTGCCACAGCGTTTAGTTCTTCGATCGTAGGAAGGCGCTTCTCGACGAACTGGTGTTCGGTGAAGCCGCCGACAACGCGGACCCACTGCGGGGGCGGCGTCACCGCCACTTGCCGCTTGAGCATGTTCATGGCGTCCGCCAGGCTGCGCACGCCGTCCCAGCGGAGTTCCATGTTGAAGTTGAGACCGCCGCGGATGATGTGCAGGTGATTGTCGATCAGGCCCGGCAGTACGCGCTTGCCCTTGAGATCGACGATCTTCGTCTTCGCTCCGGACAGCGCCATCACCTCCGCGTCATGGCCGACACGCAGGAAGCGACCGTCCTTGATCGCGACGGCACTAGCCGTCGGATTGGATCGGTCGAGTGTCGTGAACAGACCGTGATGAAGAATCAGGTCGGCGGTTTGCTGCTCACTCATTGTGGCGCTCCGTGATGTCTAGGTAAAATAGGCCAGCGGCGACGCCGCTAGGCTTCACTCGGTGGCTTCGTCGGCGCGTTGACCGACGTCACGTCGGGGTGTTGCCCTTTCGGCAGATGGCCGAACATGTGCGGCTTCACCTGATGCAGCCAGGAATGCGCGACTGGCGTGCTGTGCCACAGCCCCTTCACTAGGGGCGGCAACTGTTCGCCGACCAGCATGCCCAACAGCCCGATCAGTGCGACGATGGGCGGCGCCGGAGAACGCACATTGATCAGGCTGTAAATGACGCCGACCAGAACACCGGCGCAGGCCGAGATCACATATGTTTTCATTACGCCGCCCTCGCTCTTACTTCGCGCCGCCTTCAGAGGCGTGCTCGCCCAGTGCCCACTTCGAGAAGCGGATCTGGATGCCGTAAGGCGAATGCGCCTTCTGGATTTCCATCATGCCGTCATAGGTCTCGCTGCGCGCCCAGTCCTGCTGCAGCTCATAGGCATATTGCGACGACGTGATCGGCACGGCGCCTGCCTGGATCGCGCGCTGCATCGAACGCTCATGGGCCTCCAACGAGAGATCGCCGCAAGCGTCGGCGGCAATGTATATTTCGAAGCCTTCGCGCAACATGTCGAGGGTCGGGAAGATCACGCAGGCTTCGGTCCACAGACCGGCGATGACGAACTTCTTGCGGCCGGTGGCGGCGACTGCCTTGCGAAAATTCGGATCGAGCCAGGAGTTCATCGACGTACGGTCGATGATATCGTGGTCCGGGAACAGCTCGGTCACTTCCGGAATGAACGGACCGGAGAACGAATCCTTGGCCACGGTCGTCAGCACCGTCGGAATCTTGAACAGCTTGGCAGCCTTGGCGAGGATCTGAACGTTGTTCATCGTCACCAGACGGTCGTGCGACTGCACGCCCTGAAACATTGCGGGCTGATAATCGATCAGCGCAATGGCGCTGTTGTCAGGCGTCAGCATTTCCAGAAAGGACATTGGATTCTCCGTATGGATGTCGTGTGATGATTGCGCCCGTCCGCTTTGGTCGCGGCGGTTGTTCAGCCGGCATTTGCGCGGGCTGCTTGGCGGTCGACTGGATTGGTCGGGAAGCCGCGCCCCTTGATGCCCGCCGGCGAAGCCCGGGTCTTGTCCGGGAGTCCGCGTGTTTTGGACGAAAGGATTTTGACAGGTAGAATGGTTGCAAGGTCGGCGCGTGAAAATACCGATCGCGGCTAGTCGCCTCGCCCATGGAGACTGACCGCCGAAGAAACATATTCGTCGGAATCGATGCCCCTCGGCACGCCTTTGGCTGTCTCCGCCACTCGCGTGAGCAACGTGTCGAGTCATGCTGGCGGATGGCGTCGGAAGGATCAGCGAACGACCGGACGTGCCGTCCAGCGCGGAGCTGCCGCATCAGGCGCGGCGAATGGTCCGCAATTCGGGCAGCCGGCGTCGCCGACTGCCCTTCGAAACCGATCAGGAACGGGCGAAAGCCAGCAGATCAGGGTTTAGGATATCGGCATGGACGGTCAACATTCCGTGCGGAAAACCTGGATAGAGCTTGAGCGATCCGTTTTTCAACAATTTCGCGGACAGAACGCCAGCATCCATGTAGGGTACCACTTGATCATCGTCGCCATGCAGGACGAGAACCGGAACGTCGATGGCTTTCAGGTCTTCCGTGAAATCGGTTTCCGAAAACGCTTTGATGCAATCATATTGAGACTTGGCGCTGCCCATCATGCCCTGCCGCCACCAATTGTCGATCACGCCCTGATAGACCTTGGCTCCGGGGCGATTGAAGCCATAAAACGGGCCCGTCGGAAAATCGACGAAGAGCTGCGCGCGGTTCGTGATCAGCCCTGCACGAATGCCGTCAAACACGTCGATCGGCAGCCCGCCGGGGTTGAGTTCGGTCTTCAGCATGAGCGGCGGCACTGCGCTGACAAGCACCGCTTTGGCCACACGGCCCTTTTTTGCGCGCGCCACGTATCGCGCAACCTCTCCGCCGCCGGTCGAGTGTCCAATATGGATCGCGTCCTTGAGATCCAGAACATCCGTCAATTCTGCGACGTCGGCGGCATACGTATCCATGTCGTTGCCGGTGGCCGTCTGGCTCGATCGGCCGTGCCCGCGACGGTCGTGGGCGATCACGCGGTAGCCGTGGCCCAGGAAGAACATCATCTGCGCATCCCAGTCGTCCGCGCTGAGCGGCCAGCCGTGGTGGAAAACGACAGGCTGCCCCATGCCCCAGTCCTTGTAAAAAATCTCGGTGCCGTCCTTGGTCGTTATCGTGCTCATTGGAGAGGTCCTACCTGGGCAAGGGGTTAATACTGTGGCCAACGAATCGCATGAGTGCGCCGACAGGAGAGCTGTACCCTCGTCTTGCTTTATGCACGCGTCGCTCCGGCGATGCGCACATTAGGTAGGTGGAGCAAATTCACGTCTTGTATTTAAGATCGTATTCTTTTGGACGGAAGATCACGCGGTGTATGTCCGCATCACTCGATAACTTCGGCCTTGAGCACTCAGCGCTGCCAAGATCGCTTCGCGCCATTACCGGTCGCTCACTTTCGATTGCCCCAAATGCAACGCTAAGAATTCGCTTAGTGCCTCGATCCGCGCTGGACGCACGCGTGAGGTCGGCGTGATAAAATAGAGGCCCCCGCCCGGCAACTGCCAGTCCGGCAGCAACACTTCGAGACGGCCATCGTCGACATATGGATCGGCGACGAAGGACGGCAGTTCGGCGATGCCGAGGCCGTCCAGCAGTGTCGGCAGCAGCGCGTCGATATTGGTCACTGAGAACGGCCCGGTCGGCGTCACCGAGACCTGCTCGCCATCCGTGTGAGTGAAGTGCCAACTGTTGGTCCGCGCCCGATAGGCGTAGCCGAGACAGTGATGCGCGTTGAGCTCTGATGGCGACTGCGGTCGCCCGTAGCGCGCGATGTAACCCGGCGATGCCACGACGAAGCGGCTCATGGCGCGCAGTCGGCGGGCGATCAGCGATGAGTCCGGCAACGCCGCGATCCTAATCGCGGCGTCGAACCCGTCACCGATCAGGTCGACGGTGGCGTCGCTCAGATGCAGGTTGAGCGTGATCTCCGGATACTGGCGCAGGAAGGTCGGCACGATCGGCGCGATCTCGCGCAGGCCAAACGACATAGGCACCGCCAGATTGATGGTGCCGCGCGGCCGGCTCGATTGTTCGCGCGCCGCACTCTCCGCTGCCTCGGCCTCCGCCAGCACGCGCGCGGCGCGCTCTGCCAACCGATGGCCGAAGTCGGTCAGCGCCACTTTGCGCGATGTGCGGTTGAACACCTGCGCCCCGAGCCGCTCTTCCAGCCTTGTGATGCCGCGGGACACCGTCGCCACTGACAGGTTCAGCGACCGGGCCGCGCCGGCAAAGGAGCGCTCTTCTGCAACCTTGGCGACCAAGGCCAAGCCTTCGAAATCGGGCAATTTGGATATCGACATCGACATTCCTGCAACGATGACTTTCAATCGTTGCTATATCGGAATGCTGGGGCCGGCGCCATGGTCTGTTTGTCAACGAAACAGGAGTGACCACCATGTCCCAGAAGCTCAACGGAAAGATCGCAGTCGTCACCGGCGGCACAAGCGGCATCGGCCTTGCCACCGCCAAGCGCTTTGTTGCCGAAGGCGCGCAGGTCTTCATCACCGGCCGCCGCAAACCCGAACTAGACGCCGCTGTCGCCGAGATCGGCCGCGGCGCCACCGGCGTTCAGGCCGACGCCGCCAAGCTGGCCGACCTCGACCTGCTCTATCAGAAGGTCAAGGCGGAGGCTGGCCGGATCGACGTGCTGTTCGTCAATGCCGGCGGCGGATCGATGCTGCCGCTCGGCCAGATCACTGAACAGCAATATGTCGACACCTTCGATCGCAACGTGAAGGGCGTGCTATTCACCGTGCAGAAGGCGCTGCCGCTGCTGCAGGATGGCGCCTCGGTGATCCTCACTGGCTCTACCGCCGGCATCAAGGGCACCCCCGCCTTCAGCGTCTATGCCGCATCCAAGGCCGCGGTGCGCTCCTTCGCGCGCAACTGGATCCTAGACCTGAAGGATCGCCGCATCCGCATCAACACGCTGAGCCCCGGCCCCATTCGCACGCCGGGCCTGGTCGAGCTCGCCGGCCCCGATGCCGCCCAGCAGCAGGGATTGCTCGACTACATGGCATCACTCGTTCCGATGGGCCGCGTCGGCGAACCCGAAGAGATCGCCAAGACAGCCGTCTTCCTGGCTTCCGATGACTCCAGCTTCATCAACGGCACCGAACTCTTCGTCGATGGGGGCTCGGCTCAGATCTGAGCCTGGGCCACCGATAACTCTCCACGGCTCATCTTCACTATCTTATTGAAAGCAACGACTATGACCGAGAACGAACGCATCATCCGGAAGCTATACGACGTCGCTGAAGTGCAGGACTCCAAGGGCTTCACCGACCTGTTCACGCCGGACGGCTATTTCTGGGACGTCTCCGCCGACCAGAAATATTACGGCGCAGATATCGGCAACGTCGTCGACATCTACGCCAACGCCTTTCCCGACATGCATCGCGCGCTCGAGCTGATCTACGTCACTGGAGATATCGTCGTCGTCGAACTGTCGCTTAACGGCACGCATAAGGGACCGCTGGCGCTCTCAGCCGGCACTATCCCGCCCACCGGCAAGGTCATGCACACGCCGTGCTGTGACGTCTTCCACCTCGAAAACGGCAAGGTGAAATCGTTCCACTGCTACACGGCTGCTACCATCCTGATGGCCCAGCTCGGCGTGCTAGGCAATCTGCAGGCCGCCATCGCCGGATAACCAGTCCCCCCCCCGGCCGATATGCTCCGGTGTATCGGCCACCCCCTTAGCTTTTACGTTCGCATATCCTGCGAGACCGAACATCGCAAAGGACCACGTCATGTCTGCCCATGAATCCGACTACGACCATCTCCTGCGCACCAATATCGAGCGCCTCTTCAGCGAACGAGATCCCGCCAAGCGCGCCCGCGTCA
>JAEXYA010000038.1 GCA_023451825.1 Pseudomonadota bacterium | reverse complement strand
CGCGCAGCTAAACCAATCACCACATGCTCCGGTGCCTGTTGTGATGGGTTTCGCTGCGCTCTACCCATCCTAAGATCTACGATCAGCTCTTATACGGCGGCCGCGGGATATTCTGATGCGCCGCGCGCAGCGCCGCCGACCAGCGTGAGCGGAGGTCGTGGAAATAGGGCTCGCCGGCCTCGATGCGGTGATTGAGATCGGCATCGCAGACATCGGTGCGTACCACCAGCACGTCGATGGGCAGGCCCACGCCGATATTCGAGCGCATGGTGGAATCCATCGAGATCAGGCCCGTCTTCAGCGCCTCATAGAGCTCAACATCGTAATGCATCGCGCGGTCCAGCACCGGCTTGCCGTATTTGTGCTCGCCGATTTGCAGGTAGGGCGTGTCCACCGTGCATTCGATGAAATTGCCGGCCGGATAGATCATGAACAGCCGCATCTTCTCGCCGGCGATCTGGCCGCCGAACAGGAAGGAGACGTCGAAATTGATGTCCTCGGCCTGCAGCGCCTTGCCTTCGGTGGATGAGACATGCCGGATCGCCCGACCGATCCGTTTGGCCGCCTGAAACATGGTCGGCGCATTCAGCAGCGTCTCGATCTCGCCGGTTTCGGGATTTTCCAGCCCCTCGCTGAGGGTCGAGAGGACCGACTGGCTGATGGCCAGATTGCCGGCCGAGGCGATCGCCATGATGCGGTCGCCGGGCTGGTTGAAGATGTGCAGCTTGCGGAAGGTGGAGACATTGTCGAGGCCGGCATTGGTGCGCGTGTCCGCGATCATCACCAGACCGTCTTTCACCAGAATTCCGCAGCAGTAAGTCATCGCCAGCCTCGTAAACCTGCCAAGCGTCTTACGCGCCGATGGGCAGGTGGGCAACCGGGGAACACGGCCGTAGGGCGGATGAGCGGAGCGTAATCCGCCGGCCGAGGACAAAACTGAAACTCCGCCGGCGGATTACGGCGTCGCCTCATCCGCCCTACGGTCGAGTTTCAGCTTTGAAACTGCGATTGCGACTGCCCGCGCTCCGAAACCTTGTCGACCCGTACCGCCACGGTCAGGGTCTCCGCGCCGCCACCATAGCGGGTGCCGCGCACCGGCGCAGCCCCAAGATAATCCAGCCCGATGGCGATGCGGGCATGGGCATCGGTGGTGCAGATGGCATTGGCGGGATCGAAACCCACCCAGCCGAGGCCGGGGACATGGGCCTCCGCCCAGGCATGGCCAGCCTCCTGCTGATTGGCCCCGTCGGCGCGCCAGAAATGGCCGGAGACGAAACGGGCCGGGATGCCACCGATCCGCGCGCAGGCAATAAAGATATGCGCGTAGTCCTGGCACACGCCGCGCTTCAGCGAAAACGCTTCGCTGGCGGTGGTGCCGCTGCTGGTGGGATCGGTGTCGAAGGTCATATGCGTGTTGATGCCGAGCATCAGCGCATGCAGATAGCCAAGCGCGTCGCTCTCCGCCGTGGGTGTCAGCTCGCGCGCAAAGATTTCCATCGCCGGCGTGACATCGGTGAGATCCGTCGGCCGCAAAAACAGGCTGGGCGGAAAGCGCTCGTCGGTGCCGCGCAGCACGCCGCCGGTGTCCTGGGTCTCGATCAGCCCTTCCACCGTCACCGTGAGGTCCGACAGCGGCCCATGGGTCAGCACGTGGGTGACATTGCCGAACGCATCCTCGTGCTTGTCGAGGCGCGAGTCGGTGGAGACGTCGATCTGCCAGTCGGCGACATACTGGCTGTCATGGCTTCCGGGGGTCATGCGCAGAATCTGGATGACGCCGGAAGCCGGCGGCTCATAGCGATAGGTGGTGGAGTGGGCGATACGGAGGCGCATGTCAGATCAGATACTGCTTGCCGATGATGTCGCCCAGCCGGGCGTTGTCGTTGAGGAATTCCTGGATGAACTCATGCAGGCCGCGCTGGAAGATATCGTCGATATGGCTGTGTTCAAGCCTGTTGCGCACACCACGGGCATGGCGCTGCGCGGCGCCCTGGCGGCCATAGGCGACGCCGATCTGGTCGAGGTTGCGGACGAGATTACCGTAGCAACTCGCCAGCGAGCGCGGCAGCGTGTCGTTGAGGATCAGCAGATCCGCAATCAGCCACGGCTTCAGCGTCTCGCGATAGACCCAGTGATAGGCCGTCAGCGCCGAGACGGAGCGCAGGATCGAGGTCCACTGATAATAATCGAGGGGCCCGCCGACATGCTCGTCTTCCGGCAGCAGCAGGTGATATTTCACGTCGAGAATGCGCGCGGTGTTGTCGGCGCGCTCCAGATGCAGGCCGAGCCGGGAGAACCAGTAGGCATCGTTGCGCAGCATGGTCCGGTAGGCCGAGCCGTCGAAGCGCAGCGAGGTCTCCTGCACGAAGCGCAGGAAGCGTGCGAGCTGCTCGCGCGATTTGGTGCCATTGCTCCAGACCGATTGCAATTCCAGCCACGCACCGTTGATCGTGTCCCACATCTCGCCGGTGAGGGCGGTGCGCACCGAGCGCGCATTGAGCCGCGCGGCCTCGATGCAGTTGCGGATCGATGACGGATTGTCCGGCGCGAAGGCGATGTACTGGACGACGCTCTCTTCGTCCGCGGCTTTATGCGAGGTGTAGAAGCCGGCGCTGATGCCCGCGGTCTGCAGCGCCGAGTCCCATTCATTGGTCTGTCCGACATAGGCGCTCGGCAATGCGGTGACACGCAGCGTCGCCTCGATGGTGCGCGCGAGATATTCCGCGCGTTCGATATAGCGGGCCAGCCAGTACAGGTTTTCAGCGGTGCGCGACAGCATGGGTGATGATGGTCTTTCTCAAATGACTCTCAGCCGTCATTGCGAGGAGCGAAGCGACGAAGCAATCCAGTCTTTCTTTCTTTACTTGGCTCCTGGATTGCTTCGTCGCCCAAAGAGGCTCCTCGCAATGACGGAGTTTTACTCATCCAGAATCCACGTATCCTTGGTCCCGCCGCCCTGGCTCGAATTCACCACCAGCGAGCCCTCCTGCAAGGCCACACGCGTCAGACCGCCGGGCACCACATTGATCTGCTTGCTGCCCGTCAGCACGAACGGCCTGAGATCCACATGCCGCGGCGCCAGACCTGACGCCGTGCAGGTCGGGCATGTCGAAAGGGCCAATGTCGGCTGCGCGATAAAGCCTTCGGGCTCCCGCTTCAGCTTGTCGCGGAACGCTTCGATGGTTGCCTTGGTGGCGGCCGGACCGATCAGCATGCCGTAGCCGCCGGAGCCGTGCACTTCCTTGACGACGAGATCGCCGAGATTGTCGAGCACATAAGCGAGATCGCCGGCCTCGCGGCAGCGCCAGGTCGGCACGTTCTTCAGGATCGGTTCTTCGCCGAGATAGAACTTTACGATGTCCGGCATGTAACTATACATCGCCTTGTCGTCGGCGATGCCGGTGCCCACCGCATTGGCCAGCGTGATATTGCCGGCCATGTAAGCCGACATCAGGCCGGGCACGCCGAGCGCGGAATCCGGACGGAAGGTGAGGGGATCGATATAGTCGTCGTCGAGCCGGCGATACAGCACATCCACGCGCTTCAGCCCTTCGGTGGTGCGCATGAACACTTCGTCGTTCTTGACGATGAGGTCGCGCCCCTCGACCAGTTCAACGCCGAGCTTGTCGGCCAGGAACGAGTGTTCGTAGAACGCGGAATTGTAGACGCCGGGCGTGAGCAGCGCGACGGTGGGCTCGGTGGAGGCCGAGCGCGGCGCCACCGAGCGCAGGCAGGACAACAGCTCGTCCGGATATTTCTCCACCGGCGCCACGCGGTGGCGCGCGAACAGGTCAGGAAACAGCCGCATCATGATCTCGCGGTTCTCCAACATGTAAGAGACGCCGGAGGGCGTGCGGGCATTGTCCTCGAGCACATAGAATTCATCGGGATCGGTGCGGACGATGTCGATCCCCGCGATATGGACATAGACGTCGTGCGGCACGTCCTGGCCATTCATCTCCGGCCGGAATACCGGGTTCTGGAACACGAGATCGTCGGGCACCACGCCGGCGCGCAGAATGTCGCGGCCGTGATAGATGTCCTTGAGGAACATGTTGATGGCGCGGGTGCGCTGCTTCAGGCCGGCTTCCAGCCGCGACCATTCCGGTCCGGAAATGATGCGCGGGATCACATCGAACGGGATCAGCCGTTCGGTGGACTCAGCCTCGCCATAGACGGCGAAGGTGATGCCGATGCGGCGAAATAGCAGCTCGGCCTCTTCCCGCCGATGTTCGAGTGCGTCCGGCGGCGTCTCGGCAAGCCAGCGGGAAAGTTCCTGATAGGCCGGGCGAAGCTCGCCATTGACCCCATTCATTTCATCGAACGCGACTGCCATATACCCCTGACTGTGCTCGAGCCCGTGTCCAAGATTGCACGACCGAACAAGACGGTAGCAAGGGCCGGGCCAGCGCGATATGCGTCAAAGACAAGCAATTGGGTGGGGATGCCCGGACGCTGCCGCAAAAAACGGCTGGACGCTGCACGTTTAGGCGGCATAACCGGGTGACATCGAGCGCCATGCCTGCGCATGGTTCTGGGTTAGGCGAGGAAGTGACACATGACCGAGATCGTGACGGCGTCCATTCTGGTGATCGGCGACGAAATCCTGTCCGGCCGGACCAAGGACAAGAATATCGGCTATATCGCCGAATACCTCACCAATATCGGCATCGACCTCAAGGAAGTCCGGGTGGTCTCGGATGACGAGGCGGACATCGTCGCCGCCCTCGATGCGCTGCGCAAGCGATACGATTACGTTTTTACCACGGGCGGCATCGGGCCGACCCATGACGACATCACCGCGGATTCCGTCGCCAAGGCCTTTGGCGTCAAGATCGATCATCACCCGGAAGTGGTCGCGCGTTTTCAGGAACGCTTTGGCGCCGACCTGAACGAAGCCCGCCTCCGCATGGCGCGCATTCCCGACGGCGCCGACCTGATCCAGAGCGCGACCATCCTCGCGCCCGGCTTCAAGATCGAGAATGTCATCGTGATGGCCGGCGTGCCCTCGATCATGCAGGCGATGATGGACATCGTGGCGCCGAAGCTGAAGTCCGGCGTGCGCATGCTGTCCGATACCGTCAAGGCCAATGCGCGGGAAGGCGATGTGGGCGGTCCCTTGCGCGAGATCGCCGCGGCGCATCCTGAAACCATCATCGGCAGCTATCCGTTCATGGACGAGGCGGGCAAGCCGAACACCAATCTCGTGGTGCGCTCGCGCGACCAGGCCAAGTTGGACGCGGCAATGGAGGCGGTGAAGGAGATGCTCGCGGCACTCGCCGCCGCGAAGCAGTAAGCGTTTTTTCTAGGAGTATATTATGGCTGAACATCCGGAGCTGAGCGCGCAGGAGCGCGCCGGCAAGGCGTTTCCGGTGTCGTGGGATCAATTCCATCGCGACTGCCGCGCCCTGACATGGCGGCTCAACAGCGCGGGCCCGTTCGATGCGATCGTGGCGATCACCCGCGGCGGCCTTGTGCCGGCGGCGATCGTCGCGCGCGAACTCGGCGTGCGCGTGATCGATACCGTCTGCATCGCCAGCTACGACCATAACAAGCGCGGCGACTTGCAGGTGCTGAAGGGCGTCTCCGATGCCACCACCAAGCTCGGCCATGGCACCGGCAAGGGCCTGTTGATCGTCGATGATCTCGTCGATACCGGCAAAACCGCGCGCATGGTGCGCGACATGCTGCCCGACGCGCATTTTGCGACGGTCTATGCGAAGCCGATGGGGCGCCCGTTGGTGGATACGTTCATCACCGAGGTGTCGCAGGATACGTGGATCTTTTTCCCGTGGGATCTCGGCTTGAGCTTCCAGCCGCCGATGCGGGACGGGGCGGCTTAGCTCTAATTGTCATCACCCGCGAAAGCGGGTGATCCAGTAAACACCGGCCGGAGTGTACTGGATCGCCCGGTCCTAGCGC
>JAEXYA010000018.1 GCA_023451825.1 Pseudomonadota bacterium | reverse complement strand
GCACGACGTCGCGTGCTTCCATGGTTCTGCGAACGTCGTCAGAGTCATAGCCCCGATCCGCCAGCAGGACGGCCGGCTCGGGCAGGTTGTCGGCCATGACGAGGTCGAAGCCCCGATAGTCCGACGTCTGGCCGGGCGTGATCTCGGTTCTCATGGGCAGGCCTGCCGCATTGACGCGCAGATGGATCTTGGTCGTGAAGCCACCTCGCGAACGGCCGAGACCTTGGCGCGGAGTCCCCCTTTTGCGCCCGCTGCCTGATGATGGGCGCGAACCACGGTGCTATCGATCATCTGCAGGGCGTCAGGGTGTTCAGTCCCGGCATTTGGTGGATCGGATTTACGATGAATCGATCTGGCTCTGATGTCCAGATTTTGCAGATGTATTCGTAGGGCGTGAGGCCGCCGAGGGTCTTGAGCCTGCGCGCGAAGTTGTAGGCGGACATGAAGTCCGCAAGATGCGTCCGCAGTTGATCATGGCTGTCGTAGTGGAAGCGTTTGACGGTGGCCTCCTTGATCGTGCGGTTCATCCGTTCGACCTGGCCATTGGTCCAAGGGTGTTTCACCTTGGTCAGCCGGTGATCGATGTCGTGTTCACGGCATACGCGCCCGAAGATGTGCTCGAAGGCGCTGGTATCGACGCTGCGATTTGCGAACTGCACTCCATTGTCGGTCAACACCGTGTGGATCCGGTATGGCGCAGCTGCGATCAGGTCGCGCAAAAACTGGGCTGCAGCCATCTTCCCCGCCTTTTGGACGAGGCGAACGAAGGCAAACTTGCTGGTTCTGTCAATTGCGACAAAGAGATAGAGCTTCCCTTCGGCGGTCTGCACCTCGGCAATATCGATGTGAAAGAAGCCGATAGGATAGTGCTTGAACTTAGACCGTTTCGGTTTGTCGCCATCCACGTCGGGCAGTCGAGAGATGCCGTGACGCTGAAGGCACCGATGCAGCGCCGAGCGTGTCAGGTGCGGGATGGACGGCTGCAGGGCATAAAGGCAGTCGTCCAGCGGCAGCAGCGTATGGCGCCGAAACGCAACGACGGCCGCCTCCTCGGCCTCCGTCAGGATCGTCGAACGCGGCTCCGACGGACCGGTCTTCATATCCTCGACCGTCGCGCGCTTGCGCCACTTCGCAACCGTCTTGGGATTGATGCCCAGTTCCCGGCTCAGCTGCGCGAGCGAAGCTTGCGATCGCTGTATTGCTGCTCGGACAGCGTGCGTGGTCGTGGCGCTGCCGTGACGAACTTGTCCCATAGGGCATCCTTCCATTCCAAAGAAAGGATCGCACCATCAAACCGTGGGATCAAACACCTAAGCTTGTCAGCAAGAAGACCCCGACGGTTGCAGCGGGTTCGGTAAAGAGCCTTGCTGCCCGGCTGGAAGATCCGGCCAAAGTCCGGGCTTCGTGCCTGCCCTTGTGACGGATCAGCAGCCTACTCGCCGCGCCTCGACGTGTTCCCCCCGAACCTAGCCCTTGTATGCGACCAGCACCGTCCCGGCGGCGATCAGGGCGATGCCCAGCCAGTTCGGGGCGGAAAGCTGCTCGCCGAGGAAGATCACCCCGAAGACCGCGACCAGCACGACGCTCAGCTTGTCGATGGGGGCGACCTGCGAGGCATTGCCCAGCTTGAGCGCGCGGAAATAGCAGAGCCACGAGCCGCCGGTGGCAAGGCCCGAGAGGATCAGGAAGGTCCAGGAACGGCCCGGGATCGAGCCGAGCGGCTGTGCCTTGCCGAGCGCGAGGACGATCCCCGTCAACACCATGAGGATCACGCCCGTGCGGATCAGGGTGGCGAAATCCGAATCCACCTTCTCGACGCCGATCTTGGCGAAGATCGCCGTCAGCGCGGCGAACATGGCGGAAAGCAGCGCCCAGAACTGCCAGGCGAAAAGGACGGATTTCATCGGCACGCTCCTTGCAGGCAAAGGGGGGACATGCGGCGCCTCAGGGGTCGGCCCGCCCGGCCAGACTGCGCGCCATCTCGGCGCGGCGGCGGAGTTCCGGGTGGTCGGCTGCGGACAGGGCCTCGGCGACGGCGGCGTGAAAGCCGCTGACCCGGCAGACCAGTGCGCGGTCGAGCCAGTCCAGCGCCTCGGGCAGACGCCCTTCGGCAATCAGGTGGCGGGCGAGGTTGAACTGGCCCCAGGCGTCGCCGCGCTCGGCCGCGGCGGTGTAATAGGTCAGCGCCGCCGCGGGATCGGGCGGACCGGCGGCGCCGGTCTCGGCCAGCATCCCCAGCATGTTCAGCGCCTGCAGCAGCCCGGCCCGCGCGGCCTCGGCGTAAAGGCGGGTGGCCTCGGCGGGATCGCGGGGGACGCCCTCGCCCCGCAGATGCAGGTCGGCCAGGTTGAACATCGCCCAAGGATCGCCCGCCTCCGCCCCGCGGCGATACCAGCCGGCGGCCTGCGCGGGATCGGGAGCCATGCCCCAGCCGCGCTCGGCCGCGCGGCCCAGCATCGTCAGCCCGCGCGAATCGCCCGCCCGCGCCGCCATGCGGAAGGACTCAAGCGCCTGCACGGCCTCGCCGGCTTCCAGCAGCAGTTGCCCGGTGGCAAGCGCCGCCTCGGCGCTCACAACTCGGCCCACATCCGCAGCAGGTTGTGGTAATGGCTGACGAGGCCGAGGACGGCGGGCGCCTCCTCCCCCATCGCGGCGCGGGCCTGCCGGATCGCCAAGTCAAGGTCGTAGAGCATCGCCCGGCGGCCGTCGTCGCGCACCATGGATTGCGCCCAGAAGAAGCTGCCCCAGCGGCTGCCGCGCGTGACCGGGTTCACCCGGTGCAGCGAGGAGGAGGGATAGACGACCATGTGCCCGGCGGGCAGCTTGACGGCATGGGTGCCATAGGTGTCCTCGACCACCAGCTCGCCGCCGTCATACTCCTCGGGCGCGGTCAGGAAGATCGTGGTCGACACGTCGGCCCGCATCCGCATGCCCCCCGATCCGGGAACCGTGCGAATCGCATTGTCGGTATGGGCGCCGAAGGTCATGCCGACCTCATAGCGATTGAACATCGGCGGCAGCACCCGCAG
>JAEXYA010000044.1 GCA_023451825.1 Pseudomonadota bacterium | reverse complement strand
GATGTGCGAAGCGTAATCCGCCGCGGAGTTTCAGCCATGAACTCGGCCGGCGGATTAGGGCTTCGCCTCATCCGCCCTACGGCCTCACTTCCACCCCGTCTTCTCCGAATCCCAGCGCTGCGCCTTGAACTCGGCCGCCACGGCCGCGACTGCACCATTGTCATCGCGCGGGTCGCTCTCTTCATCTGTGGCCGGTGAATCCGCGAGCGCCAGCTTCGATCCCGACGCTTCATCCACCGTCGTCACCGACGGCGTCGACACCCACAAGATCAGCCTGTCCGTCGTGCCGGGCTTGTCCGGCGACACCACGGCGCTGACATCCACATTCTCCGTCAACTCCAGCGCCGGCATCACCTGGCTCGGGCGCTTGAAGCTCAGCTTCAGCTTGCCGGTCTCGTCGTCCCACGCCGTCGCAGATGATTTCGCACCCATCGTCTTCGCCAGCACATTGGCCAGCGCGGTCGCGAGCTTGCTGCGATCGATCTTGTCGCCGCTCTTCCAGTTTGCGGCGGCGAAGCGCACGGTGCGCTCCATGTCGATCGCGCCCGCCGTCCAGCCGGCGGAGACGACGCCGGGATAGGTCTTGGTCTTGGCGACGAACTCGGCGGCGCGTTCCGGATCGACCGCGAGATTGATCACCTGTTCGCCGGCGCGCAGCGCCTCGCAGCTCACCGACAGGCTGGAGAGCGACACTTCAACACCCTGGCCGCGCAGCGAGCGCACGAAATCCAGCGCGGCTTCCAGTTTGATCTTCACAGCGATGGATTCCGGCGAGACTTCGCTGAAATCTTGCGGCGCAGCCGCGATGCTTTCATCGCTCGACTGGTTCTCGCGATATTCCTTCTCGCTCTGGTCGGCATTGTCTGCCGAGGTCAGGCTCGTCGTGGTCTGGCCGATGGTGACCTGGCCCTTGAACTCGAACGTGTCGCCGGTCGGCCGGCGATTGAGTTTCACCGTCACCGGCAGCTTGTCGAGCTCGGTCTGCGTCGCGCCCGAGAGCGTCGTACCGTTGACGGTGAGATTGGCGACGAAACGATCCTTGCGATCGCTGCCCTTCTCGGCGGGATAGCAGACATCCAGCGTCGCCGCGGTCACCGTCTTGCCCTGCCGTGTCTCCTTCAGGATCACATCGGCATTGCCATCCATCAATCCGTCGATCGACGTGAAGTAGCGCGTCTCAAGGCCGACCACCTGGTTCTTTGGCGCGGCCTTGATCTGCGCTGTGGCGACATTGATGGTGGCAACCGAAGCCGTTGCTGCGAGGCCGAGCAGGCCGAGAGAAAGCGCGCGCATGTCGTAAAGTCCCTGGAAATCTGTCCGGCGCGGACGGTTGATTCTGTCCGCGTCACAATATGCGGTGATTGAATCAGAATCATGCCAGGCAAGAAAGGCCCGAAAGCTTGGCTGCTACCGCTTGTCCGGCACCCACGAGCTTCCGATGGCCGCCGTTTCGTCGATACCGTCCGGTAAATCGGTGAAACGACGTGCGGTCGCAGGACGCCTGTTCGGTTTTGAAGGATGGGTCATCTCTTGGATGATCGTATCGGCGGACGCAATCACGCCGACTCGTTCGAGCCCTCTCAGCATTCCGACCGTTGAAAGCAGATGCACGTTGGGGGGGCGGTTGAAGATACGGACACCAGTATCCTCGAACAGGATGGCGATGGGCTCACCCATCGTGATATATTTGGCCATGCCGTCATCAGACGTCATGAAATCGACGATGGCCAACTCGCCCGTATTCTTCTTCGGACGTTTGCCAGCCATCCGTCTCGCGCGTGCCTCAGTCCCGATGTCGGTGCTTTCGATCACAAATGGCGGCTGATTGCCGTCGATGAAGGCTTTGACATCCCTGTCTTTTGGATAGGACGTGTCGCTGGTCAGTTCATCATAGACCGCATCGACAACGACCAGGCGCATGTCCAGCGCCAGTAGCAGATCCAGACGGTCAGCGACCCACAGGCTATTGAATGGGCCGGCATCAGGAATGATGACGGTGCATCGCTTCACGTCTGTTCCCAGAGCTTTGCGAAACTGGCTGCTTGGTTCTCGGTTTCTTGCGGCGGTGCGGACGGCATCGGCAGATCGGCGTCGCCGAGCGCAACGAGCAGTTCGGCGTAGTCACGCAAACCGAGCAGGCGAATGGCTTCGCTGCGGGCCAGATGACCCTGCGAATAGGTGAGGAGCGGATTGTCGGCCTGCTTCTTCGGCCTGTTCAGTGTCGGAGCGCGCTGCATGATCGACCTCTCGCATAATATATGAGCCGGTTCGGAACCTGTCGAGATAGGCAGACCGGTGATGGTGTAGGACCCGCAGCCCAAAAAAGAAGGCCGCCCGGAGGCGGCCTTCGATGTCTCGATGAATGGTGCAGGGAGCGCCGGGCTTAGAAGCCCATGCCGCCCATACCGCCCATGCCACCCATTCCGCCGCCGCCCGGCATTGCCGGGGCTGCTTCCTTCGGCAGCTCGGCGACCATGGCTTCGGTGGTCACGAGCAGACCTGCAACCGAAGCGGCGTCCTGCAGTGCGGTGCGCACCACCTTGGCCGGATCGATGATGCCCTTGGCGACCAGGTCGACATAGACTTCGTTCTGGGCGTCGAAGCCGAAGGTCTCGGACTTCTCTTCCAGGATTTTGCCGACCACGATCGAGCCTTCCACACCGGCGTTCTCGGCGATCTGGCGGATCGGAGCTTCCAGCGCCTTCAGCACAATGTTGATGCCGGCCTGCACGTCGGCATTGGCATTGGCGATCTTGCCAACAGCCTTCTTGGCGCGGAGGAGAGCAGTGCCGCCGCCGGGGACGATGCCTTCCTGAACGGCCGCGCGGGTCGCGTTCAGCGCGTCATCCACGCGGTCCTTCTTTTCCTTCACTTCGACTTCGGTCGCGCCGCCGACCTTGATGATGGCAACGCCACCAGCAAGCTTGGCCAGACGCTCCTGCAGCTTCTCGCGGTCGTAGTCCGAGGTGGTTTCCTCGATCTGCGCCTTGATCTGGCCGACGCGGGCTTCGATCGCCGGCTTCTTGCCTGCGCCGTTGACGATGGTGGTGTTTTCCTTGTCGATCACGACCTTCTTGGCGCGGCCGAGCATCGCCAGCGTGACGCTTTCCAGCTTCATGCCGAGATCTTCCGACACCAGCTGGCCACCGGTGAGGATCGCGATGTCTTCCAGCATGGCCTTGCGGCGATCGCCGAAGCCCGGTGCCTTGACGGCAGCAACCTTGAGGCCGCCACGCAGACGGTTGACGACGAGGGTAGCAAGCGCTTCGCCTTCAACGTCTTCCGAGATGATCAGCAGCGGCTTGGTCGACTGCACCACGGCTTCGAGCACCGGGAGCATCGCCTGCAGGCTGGAGATCTTCTTCTCGACGAGCAGGATGTAGGCATCCTCGAGCTCGGCGGTCATCTTCTCGGCATTGGTCACGAAGTAGGGGCTGAGGTAGCCGCGATCGAACTTCATGCCTTCGACGATGTCGACTTCGGTCTCGAGCGACTTGTTCTCTTCGACGGTGATGACGCCTTCATTGCCGACCTTCTGCATCGCCTGGGCGATCATCTTGCCGATGGCGCTGTCGCCGTTAGCCGAGATGGTGCCGACCTGGGCGACTTCAGCGGAGGAAGCGACCGGCTTGGCGCGTTTCTCGATGTCCTTGATGACGGCGGCGACGGCGATATCGATGCCGCGCTTGAGGTCCATCGGGTTCATGCCGGCGGCAACCGACTTGGCGCCTTCACGCACGATCGCCTGGGCGAGCACGGTGGAGGTGGTGGTGCCGTCGCCGGCATTGTCGTTGGTCTTCGAGGCGACTTCGCGCAGCATCTGCGCGCCCATGTTCTCGAACTTGTCCTCGAGCTCGATCTCCTTGGCGACGGTGACGCCGTCCTTGGTGATGCGCGGGGCGCCGAACGACTTCTCGATCACGACATTGCGGCCCTTCGGACCGAGCGTGACTTTCACTGCGTTGGCGAGGATGTCGACGCCGCGCAGCATGCGGTCGCGTGCGTCGCCGGCGAATTTAACGTCTTTGGCTGCCATGTGATGGTGCTCCTGGTTATCAACCCTCACCCTGAGGTGCGGGCGAAGCCCGCGTCTCGAAGGGTGAGTTGTGAGGGAATGTGTCTGCGGCCTATCCTTCGAGACGCCGCTGCGCGGCTCCTCAGGATGAGGGCGGAGTGGAGTGCGCTCTTAAGCGATCACGCCCATGATGTCCGACTCCTTCATGATGAGGAGTTCTTCGCCGTCGAGCTTGATCTCGGTGCCCGACCACTTGCCGAACAGGACCTTGTCGCCGACCTTGATGTCGATCGGGATCAGCTTGCCGGCTTCGTCGCGGCCACCCGGGCCGACGGCGGTCACCAGGCCCTCGGAGGGCTTTTCCTTGGCGCTGTCCGGGATGATGATGCCACCCTTGGACTTTTCTTCAGCGGTGATGCGCTTGACGACGACGCGGTCGTGCAGCGGACGGAACTTGGTCTTGGCCATAGGGAATTCCTCTGGTTGGTTGTAGACTACACGGCCTTGGCGGGGGCAACGGCGCGTCCTGCAGGCAGGCTTTGGCAATCGTCCGCCGAGAGTGCTAATCAGGCGGCTCGGGGATATGGCCGAACGCCGGATGAGTCAAGCAAGGCCCGCATCGGCCCCGGTCTGTAACCCTCTGGCGAATAAAGAAGGTTAAGGCCTTGGTGAGGCCAATATGCAATGGTCTGGAAACCATGTTGGCGTTACGCCGTAATGACAGCAGGCCTCCCGCAGGCCGTTGCTTCGACAGGTATTTTAAGCTTCGCTGCTTGGGACGGGCAGTCGGGGATGCTTTTAGGGGATGATATGATCAAGACACGCACCAGCCGCCCGGTCGCCAAACTGGCGGTGGTTTCCGCTATGGCCCTGATGCTCGGGGCCTGCGGCCAGACGGGCGGCATGGGTGGCGGGTTTGGCGGCATGTTCGGCAGCTCGGAACCGCCGCCCCCGGCAGAGCCGCCGCCGGCGCCGGAATTGCCGGCCTCGATCCGCTCCGAGGAAATCGTCGGCCGCTGGGGTCTCGCGTCCTACATGAACCCGAACGACAAGGTCCGCACCGAGAACGCCGCCCGCGGCCAGTGCAAGAACCCCTATATCATCGGCGCCGGCCCGACCGGCGGCGTGATGATGCATCTCGCCGACGAGGCCACCCCGCAGGAATTGCGCCTGAAGGGCTCGCCGAGCGGCAAGAACTATATCGGCCCTCCCGGTCCTGCCGGCGACCCGCGCGACCGCGAGATCGTGTCGTTCGACGGCCGCATCATGGTGACCAAGTTCATCGACAAGGATGCCGCCGTTCGTTACGGCAACATGGTCTATGTCCGCTGCGCGCCGAGGGCGTGATCCGTCATTGCGAGCGCAGCGAAGCAATCCAGAAAGCCACAAAGGAAGACTGGATTGCTTCGGCGCAAGGGCGCCTCGCAATGACGACAGGTGAAGCATGACCCCATGGCGCGACCTCGTTTTCGGACCGGGCCGCGCCGTTCTCGTTCTGGCGGTGACGCAGATCCTCACCTGGGGGATCCTGATCTATCCGCCCGTCCTGACCATGCCGCAGCTCACCGCGGCGCATGGCTGGTCGCTGGCCTTCGGCATGGCCGGCTTCACCCTCGGCCTCGTCACCTCCGGCCTGCTGTCGCCCACCATCGGCGGCCTGATCGATCGCTTCGGCGGCAATATCGTGATGGGCTCCGGGGCGCTGGCCGGCGCATGCGGGCTTGGGCTGATGCCCTTCGCCATGCATCCCGTCGCTTACTTCGCCTGCTGGCTGCTGCTCGGCGCGGCGATGGCGACCAATCTCTACGACCCCGCCTTCGCCACGCTGACCCGCATCTTCGGCGCCAATGCGCGGCGGCAGATCACCTTCGTCACTTTTGCCGGCGGCTTCGCATCGACCGTCGGTTGGCCCGCCACGCATCTCTTGCTGGAGAAGCTCGGCTGGCAGGGGACCTATCTCGCCTTCGCCGCCGTGTTCGCCTTCATCGTCGCCCCGCTGCACGCCTTCGCGCTGCCGCGTCATGTGGCGGCGACACCGGTGCCCGCGGTGCAGGCCTCGGCCGCAGCGCCGGCGCCGCAAGTTTTTCTGAGCCCGCATGGCGCGCCGTTCCTGCTGCTGGCCGCCGCCTTCGCGCTCTACAGTTTTATCCTCTCCGGCGTGACCTCGAACCTGCTCGCGCTGCTCGATCGCGGCGGCTTGAGCGCTGCCGAGGCGGTGGCCATCGGCGCCATGTTCGGCCCGGCCCAGGTCGCCTCGCGGCTCGCCGATTTCGCGCTGGCTGGCCGCACCCATCCATTGTGGATCGCGCGTGGCGCCGTTGTGCTGGTGGTGTCGGCCTTTGCGCTGCTGGCGCTGTGTGGGGTGTCATTCCCGGTGGCGGCGCTGTTCGCCATCGCCTTCGGCGCCGCCAATGGTGTCATGACCATCGCGCGCGGGGCGCTGCCGCTCCTGATGTTCGGCCCCGGCGGCTATGGCCGGGTCATCGGCCGCATCGCGCGGCCCGCGCAATTCGTGCAGGCCTTTGCGCCGTTCGTCGTCGCCTCCGCGGTGGAGACGCTGTCCGATCGCCACGTGCTGATGCTGGCGACGCTGGGCGCGCTGGTCGTGCTCGGCTGCTTCCTCGGAATCAAAACGCCGGGCAATGCCCGGCGTTAAATCGTCGTTCACATTGACCGGAGAATTCCGGCTCAGTTGAACAGCGCGTCGATGTCGTCCTGCGAGGCGTGGCCGACGTCGCCTTCCAGCTTCGGGCCGTTGAGCAGCTTCTCGTCGTCGCTGCGATCGTCGGTACGTGCCGGGATATGCGCCTTGATCTCGTCGACGCCGCCCCAGATCTCCATCATCTCCATGATGTGCTTTTCGATGAACTTCATCGTGCCCATCACCTTGCTGATGCGCTGGCCGGTGAGATCCTGGAAGTTGCAGGCCTCGAAGATCGACACGACATTGTCGCTGATCTCTTCCAGCAGCTGCTTGTGCTGGTCAGGCGACGACACCTTCATGGCGGCAGCGGCCGCATTGTCGATGGCTTCGGCCGCAGCGAGGATCTGCTGCGTGGCTTCCTCGGTGCCGCCGACCACGGCGCCGAGTTCGCCATTGACCTTGGCCATTTCCTCGCCGTCAAAGCTCTTGCCGTGCAGCACGGCGATTTCCTGCTTGGTGCGGGTGATCGCGTCGTGGATCAGGTCGAGTTCGATCTTCAGCTTTTCGCACTGCTCGATCTGCGCGCGATAGGTCGCGAGCAGGGCCTGTGCTTCTTCGATCTGTTTCTGTGCGGCAGCGCCGACTTCTTCGCTCACGGCATTGGGTCCCGTTGCGGGGGCTGCCATCTGTGCGCGGATGGCCCGCAGTTCGGCCATGATCTCGCGATGCATCGGCATCGGCTCACCACCGTCGTTCTCAGCAACGATAGCAGGCGTGCCGAATACTTCTTCAATACGAAATCGCTTGCGACGAACAGACATCATGTCCCCCAACTCAACAAATATTCGGACTGTCTTATATCAATGAGTTTTAACGCGGAGTTCACGCGGAACATGTGGTTGTGTAGTTCAGATCATTCCGCGCGAACCACTGATTAACCATGGGCGCCGGGCGTTCATGCAAAAGTAACGCTATGGATGAGAACCGCGCCGGTGCGGCGCATGGTGAATCCAAACGGCGATTCCGTTTACCAAAGCGAGGCGATTTTAACCTTAACTCGGCGCGTGACAGGCGCCGCTCAGGTGAGTGGTGCACGACGAAACAGTGAAGAGTACGTCGATGTTCAGAACGCTCACTTGCTCGCTGCTGGCGGGCGCATCCCTTGCTGTCCTTTCGACAGTCCCGGCGGCGGCGATCGATGCCGTCACGCCTTATCATCAGCCCGAAGTCATCTATGCCGCCCCGACGCAGCGTCCGGCGCCGCAACGCGTGGCGTCTGCCCAGCGCGGCAATATGGGCGGTGGCTTCATCGAATTCCTGTTCAGCGACGGCGCGCAAGGTTCGAACTATGGATCGAGCTACGGCCCCGCCTATCGGCAAGACGAGCGGATGTCTTACGAACCGCGCCGCCGCATGCTGCCGCCGATGGAGCCGGACCAGCAGGCGGCCTATCAACGTGATGAGCCGATCGACCCTGCGCGTCCCGCGATGGACCCGAAATATCTTCCGCAGACCGTGTCCTATGACGGCAAGGAAGGCGCCGGCACCATCGTCGTCGATACCGGCAACAAGTTTCTCTATCTGGTGCAATCAGGCGGCAAGGCGATGCGTTACGGCATCGGCGTCGGTCGCCCCGGCTTCACCTGGCAGGGCGTGAAGACGATCACGGCCAAGAAGGAATGGCCGTCATGGACGCCGCCGAAGGAAATGCTGGCGCGCCGTCCCGACCTACCGCGTTTCATGGAAGGCGGCGAGGCCAATCCGCTTGGTGCGCGCGCGATGTATCTGGGCTCGAGCCTGTATCGCATCCACGGCTCCAACGAACCATGGACCATCGGCACCAATGTGTCGTCGGGCTGTTTCCGGATGCGGAATGAGGATGTGATCGATCTGTACGGCCGCGTGAATGTCGGCGCGAAGGTCGTGGTGATCTAACAGCGCCGCACTTTCTTACTTCACCCTCTCCCCTAGCGAAGCTTCGCTTCGCACGGCTTGCGGGGGAGGGCTGGGGTGGGGGAAGCCACATACTCCGACGTCACGTGGGGCACCCCCACCCTAGCCCTCCCCAGCAAGCGGGAGAGGGGACGACAGCGCGTGCGACATATCTCACGCGTAATCGCTGTCATCCGAATCCATATCCATGGCGTCAAAGTCGCCGTCGTCCTGATCCTGGTCTTGATCCTGATCGTAATCGGCCTGGGCCTGATCGAAATTGCCGGCACCCTGCCGGTTCGAGGAGCCGATATCGTTCAGCCCCGCCTGATCCGCGAGGCCGCCGCCGGATGACGAACCGGAGCTGCCACCCCACGGGCTTCCACCGCCGGCATTGGCTGCGTCGGTCAGGCCCTGCTGGTGGCCGCCGCCCATCATGCCCTTGATGCTGTTGAGCAGCAGCGAGCCACCGACCACGCCTGCGGCAGCGGCTGCTGCCGTGCCGAGGAACGAACCGCCGCCACCGCCTTGCTGCGGGGTCGGTTGCCCCATCGGGGGCTGGCCATAGCCGCCTTGCTGGCCGTAACCCTGCTGGCCATAACCGCCCTGCGGCTGGCCCATCACCTGGCCCGTATTCCAGGCCGCACGGCTGGGCTCGCCTGGGCGCACATTCGGCACCGAGCCGCGCGGCGCGTTCTGGGCCGGCGCCTGCGCGCCGCCGAACAGCGCATCGCGCATGGAATCGAGGAAGCCGCCCTGCGGCGCCTGATCCGTTGCGCCGCCCTCGAGCTGCTGGATGCGCTCATGGGCGCGTTTCAGGGCTTCGTCCTGCAGCAGCACCGTCTGCACCAGCGCGTAGAGCGCATTTGGCGCCTTGCGCTGGCCCTGGGCGATGGCGTTCAGCGCATCGGGGTCCTGTGGCCCGCCTTCGACCTTGCTGAGCCGGTCAAAGAGATCGTCAACCAGTTGGCGTTCTTGCGGTGTCATGGCGTCCTCATTGTCTCATGCGCACGCATTAGGTGCTTACGGGATGTAATGACGCTTTGTGTCGGCAATAGTGCCCGGCGGATTAAATTTAGTTATGCGACATCGTGGCAGAAGTGGTGCCGTAGGGCGGATGAGCGAAGCGTAATCCGCCGGCGGCGTCCAAAGTTGAAGCTCCGCGGCGGATTACGGCTTCGCCTCATCCGCCCTACGGCCCAGCGTCACATTCGTCTCGTCCAGCAAACGCACGAACTCATCGCTCGCCAGATACGCATATTCCCGCTCGCGCTGGTCGGTGAAGGGATCGAGATCCAGCAGCACGTCATCCACATAGCCGGGATGGCACATCACCAGCCCGCCATCGGGCAGGCCGTCGAGAAAGCGCGCCATCAGCGCCCCGAAATCCGGCGCCTTCGTAAAATCATAAGCGCCGGCAAAGCCCGGATTGAACGCGATACCGGCTTTCGCCGCACGCTTGCGAAAGGTCGCGCTCAGCGTATCCAGCAGCAGCGCCTTCGGCGCATCGAGCCGCTTCGACAGCGGATGCACGCGGCCGGACTGCCGCACCCAGGCCTCCGGCGCACCGCGCTTGACCGCGCGCAAAAAGGGGGCGCGCACCTGCGGGAAGGTCTGCACGTGCTGATGGCCGTCCACATAGGCTGGCGCGTGTCCGAACAGCGCCGTGAATTTCGCGATCTGCGCCGACACTTCGCCCTCGATCATCTCGGCATCGAGCCGGCGCAGCGCGCCTGCGCGCAGCATCTTGCCCAGCGGCAGAAACAAGCCATCCAGCAGCGGGCGATAATGCATGGTGAGCGGATGGAACGGCGCCGTCAGCGTCACATGCAGGCCGATGGCACAGTCACCGTTGATGGCGACAGCGCCTTGCAGCGCGCTCACATCCTCGCGGGTGATGGCAGAGCCCACCACCATCACCGATGTCGCACTCAGCCGTTTCCGCGCGATCAGTTCGCGGATGCCGCGATTGACGCCGGGGCTGATGCCGTAATCGTCGGCGCAGAGCGTGATTTTTCGTCGACCTGTCGCGTTCATTCGGCGGCAGTACGATCAGGCGCGGCCACCGCCGAGGTCTCAGGCGCCGACGGCTTCACGCTGTGTTCGGCGATGAAATAGACCGGGCGTCCTTTCAGCTCGGAGAGGATCTTGCCGATATATTCGCCGAGCACGCCGATCATGATCAGCTGCACGCCGCCGATCGTCATCACGCCGACGATGATCGAGGGATAGCCGGGCACGGATTTGCCGACCACCATCGTCTCCCACAGGATCGAGATGCCGAACAGGAAGGCCGCGCCTGCGAACAGCAGGCCGAACAGGCTGGCCAGCCGCAGCGGCGCCACCGAGAACGAGGTGAGGCCTTCGATCGACAGGCCGATCAGCGCCTTCGGATTGAATGACGACACGCCATGGGCACGCGCCTGCGGTTCGTAATCGACGCGGAGCTGGCGGAAGCCGATCCAGGTGGCGAGGCCCTTGAAGAAGCGGTTGCGCTCGGGGAGCTGCCGCAGCGCTGCCGCCGCGCGCGGCGACAGCAGCCGGAAGTCGCCGGCATCTTCCGGAATCTTGGTGCGCGCGCCCCAATTGATCAGCGAATAGAAGCCACGCACGGCGGTGCGCAGCAGAAAACTTTCATTATCGCGATGCGCCTTGGCGGTGAACACCACGTCATAGCCGTCGACGATCCAGTGATGCACCAGCTTTTCGACGAATTCCGGCGGATGCTGGCCGTCGCCATCCATGAACAGGACGGCGCCTTTCTTGACGTGATCGAGGCCGGCCATCAGCGCGGCTTCCTTGCCGAAATTGCGCGACAGCGAAATCACCTGCACGTCGATATCGCTGGCCGGCAAGGTCTGAGCGATCTTCAGCGTGTCGTCGCGGCTGCCGTCGTCGATATAGACGACCTCGACGGCGAGACCGTAACGCGCCTTCAGCGTACGCGAGAGGTTGACGAGTTTGTCATGCAGCGCGGCGAGGCCCGGCGCTTCATTGTAGCAGGGCACGACGAGCGACAGGCCTTGCGCGGCGGCGGTCTTGGAGTCGGTAGTGAGGTCGGAAACGTCGCTGCCCAGCATCATCGAAAGTGAATCCCAGTCATGTCGTCGTTCTTCTTCTCCCTCTCCCGCTCTTGCGGGGGAGGGCCGGGGTGGGGGTGCCCCACGTGACGTCAGAGTTTGTGGCTGCCCCCACCCTGACCCTCCCCCGCAAGCGGGAGAGGGGACACTCCTGACGGGGTCTTACTTCAAAAACGCTTCCAGCTTCGCAAACAGCGGATTCTCGCGGTCCAGCACATAATCCAGCGACGCCACCGACACCGTGTCCGCGCCATGCTCGCGCAAAAAGCTGCCCAGCGCATAGATCTGTCCGGGCGGGCAATGCAGCGTCACCATGCCCGACGATGTCGGGCCGCCGAACGGCGACACCACACCAAAACGGTTATGCGCTTCATCGAGCAGCGCCTGGTTGCAGCCGGCAAAGCGCGTGCGCACTTCCTTGTACTTGCTGGCGCGCGCACGTGCCGCGATGTGATCGAGGATCACGCGCGCCGTCTCACGCGCGGCTGGCGACCAGTCGGCGCTGCGCGAGGCGACGAGATTGGCCTGGCTGCGCAGCATCACGCCATCGTCGAGCACCTTGAGGCCATTGGCCGCGAGCGTCGCGCCTGTCGTGGTGATATCGACGATGAGTTCGGCAGCACCGGTGGCCGGCGCGCCTTCGGTGGCACCGGCGCTTTCGACGATGCGATAGTCCACCACGCCATGCGATGCGAAATAAGCGCGGGTGAGATTGATATATTTCGTCGCCACGCGCATGCGGCGATTGTGCTGCTCGCGAAAGCCGGTGGCGACGTCGTCGAGATCGGCCATGGTGCGCACATCGATCCACGCCTGCGGCACGGCGACGACGACATCGGCGCGGCCGAAGCCGAGGCCTTCGATCAACGCCACGCGCTTGTCGGTATCGACGATGTTTTCACGCAGCAGATCTTCGCCGGTGATTCCGAGATGCACCGCGCCGCGCGCGAGGTTCGCTGCGATCTCGCTGGCCGAGAGATAGGCGATCTCGACATTGTCGAGGCCGGCGATGGTGCCGCGATAGTCGCGCACGCCGCCGGCTTTGGTCAGCGTGAGGCCGGCGCGGCTGAAAAAGGCTTCGGCCTGTTCCTGCAGGCGTCCCTTGGACGGAACGGCGACGACGAAGGGGCTGCTCATGACGCGTCTCCCGCGCGAGTGGAGAACGCATCGACCCAGATCGAGAAGCCGACGGCCGGAATGGGATTGGGTGAGCCGAGCTGCGAGAGCAGGCCGTCATAGCGCCCGCCGGCCACCAGCGGCGGCGCAAAGCCGTTGCCATGCAATTCGAATTCGAAGCCGGTGTAGTAATCGAGCCCGCGGCCGAAGGCGGTGGCGAATTTGATCGTGGCCGTATCGATGCCGCGCGCGGCCATGAAGCCGATGCGCTGTTCGAATTCGTCGATCGCCGAAGAGATATCGAGCGTCGCATCGGATGCGAGCTTGCGTAGCTCGGCGATGGACTCATCGGGCGTGCCCGAGATCGCGAGGAAGCGCTTGATGAGTGCGAGCGCATGTTTCGGCAGCGCGCCGCCCTTGAGTGTCGATTGCTCGAGGAAACGATCGGCGATCTCAGCCACCGAACGGCCACCGAGATTGGTTGCGCCGGCGATCGACATCAGGTCGGTGACCAGCGCGAGCGCCGCCTTGCGATCGGAGCCAGCGAGGGCGGCGAGCACGCCTTCATACTCGTTGCGCACCGGCGACTCGGCAAGGGTGAGCCGGTCAAGGTCTTCGGCCAGGTTCGCCTGGCGATTAAAGTCTTTCACCAGGCGGCGCTTCCAGACCGGATAGAGGTCGAGCGCTTCGATCAGGGCGGCGAACAGCGCGACGTCGCCCGTCTTGATTTCGACGCTGGTTTGCCCCAGTGCGGCCGCAGCATTCAACGCCAGAACCAGCATTTCGGCATCCGCCGCGGCACGGTCCGTGCGACCGAAGGATTCGATCCCGGCCTGCTGAAATTCGCTAGGCGTTCCATGGCGATAGCGGAAAACCGGGCCCAAATAGCTGAACCCGGCGGGCTGCCCGGCCTGTTTTGAGGCGAGATAATCGCGCGCCACTGGAATCGTCAGATCAGGCCGCAGGCAAAGCTCTTCGCCGGACAAATCCGTGGTCAAATACAATGACTTACGGATATCTTCGCCGGACAGGTCGAGAAACGGCTCGGCCGGCTGCAAGATCGCCGGCGACGCATGGACATAGCCTGCCTCGGCAAACGAGGTCAGCAGATTGTCCGTCCAGGCGGCGGGTTTTGTCATCTCGAAGTCCAGCAATTCCAATGAGGTGGCCGTGATCGCAGCCCCTTAGCACGCCGCTTGCGACGTTTCGACTGCCTTTGGGGAAGTGGCTTAATTGAATGCCGCCCAGTCGCCCAGCACCGCCTGAATCACCGCCAGAGCCGCAACGGCCGCTGTATCCGCCCGCATGATGCGCGGACCCAAGGCGAGGCGGAGAATGGTCGGTTGCTTCAGTAGAAGTGCCCGTTCTTCCTCGGCAAATCCGCCCTCCGGGCCGATCAGGACGTCGATTCCGCCTGCCGTCGCGGCTTTTGCACCGGTCAAAGCCGCAATGGGATCAGCGACTTCCGCTGCTTCATCGCAGAAAATCAGCAGCCGCTTGGCATCGCGCTGGTCCAGAAACTTCTGCAAATTCAACGGCTCAGCCACATCCGCGATGCTCAGAATCCCGCATTGCTCGGCCGCTTCCACCACATTCGCCCGCATCCGCTCGGTATTCACGCGGCTGGTTTGCGTATGCCGTGTCACCACCGGCTGCAGCTTTGCGGCGCCCATCTCGATGGCCTTCTGCACCATGTAATCGAGCCGCGCATGTTTCAGCGGCGCGAAGGCGTAGGTGATGTCGGAGAGCTTGTCCTGCGGGCGCATCTGCTTGAGAACCAACAGCTTATCGGCGCGCTTGCCGGCTGCGATCGCCGCCTGCCATTCGCCGTCGCGGCCGTTGAACACCAGCACGGGATCGCCGGCATTCAGGCGCAGAACGTTGCCGAGATAGTTGCTTTGGCTGCGGTCGAGGGCGATCGCCGCATCCGTCGCAAGACTTGCGTCAACATAGAGGCGAGGGCTGCGGAAGTCGGATTGCGGCATGAGAAAGGTCCCGTTTTCGAGCCCGTGATTTAGCGCAGATGCGACGAAATACCATGTGATATCGCGGCCTTGCGCCGCGCTGCTGCCAGAATCCCAGCATTATAAGTGGGTTGTTAAGGCTTGGCAGGAATCGTAGAAGTGCCTGAATTCAGGAGAGCTTCTGCTCTGTTCGCGGAGCACATGCTGCCGGAGGAAAATCTGTGATCAGCCGTCTTTTCATTGCGCCACTCGCCGTGGCCGCCTTCGCCGTGCAGGTTGCCGGCGCCTATGCGCAAGGCGCATTTCCCGCGCCGCTGCCGGGGCAAAGCAGCGCTGCGCCTGCGAGTTCTTCGCCATTCCCGCCCGTTAACGGCGCACCCGCGGCTGCGTCGCCATTCCCGCCGGTCGGCGGTGCGCCTGCAACGCCCAGTGCATTTCCTTCCGGCGGCGCTGCGCCGCTGAGCGGCGGCGGTTTCGCGCCTCCGCAGCAGCAGGCCGGTCCGTCCGGCAACGATGATGCCTGCATGAAGGGCTTTCTGCCGCTGCGCCAGGAAGCCGAAAAGCGCGGCGCTGCCATCAAGGCCGCGAGCGAACGCCGCGCGCCGCCGGATGAAGCCTGCAAACTGATCTCGGCCTTCTCGCAGAGCGAAGTGAAGATGATCGCCTACATCAAGGCCAATGCCACCAAGTGCGGCATTCCGGACAATGTCGGCGCACAGATGCAGGCCGGCCACAAGAACACCGAAGGCATGCGGCAGAAAGTCTGCGCAGCGGCCCGTGGTGGTGGTGGCGGCCCTGGCCCGGTTGCGGCACCGCGCCTCAGCGATGTGCTCGGCTCATCGGCCTCGCTGCCTGACGCCTCCACCGCGCGCAAGAGCGGCGGCACCACCTTCGATACGCTGAACGGCAACGTTCTCACCCGATGAGCGACGCGGCTGCCCGCGTTGCCGACGCGACCGACAACTGGGTCGATCGCGTCGCCCCCTTGTGGTCGCGCCCCTATCTGAGGCTGTCGCGGTTCGATCGCCCGATCGGTTCGTGGCTGCTGCTGATGCCATGCTGGTGGTCGGCGGCGCTTGCCTCCGGCAAAGCAGGCCGGCTCGATCAACTCGCCATGATGATCGCGCTGTTCTTCATCGGCGCCTTTGTCATGCGCGGCGCCGGCTGCACCTGGAACGACATCACCGATCGCGATCTCGACGCCAAGGTCGAGCGTACCCGCTCGCGGCCGATCCCTGCCGGGCAGGTGACGACGAAGAAGGCACTCGCCTGGCTTGTCTTGCAGGCGCTGATCGGCCTCGTCGTGCTGCTGCAATTCAACAGTTTTGCGATTGCCACCGGCGTTGCGTCGCTGGCGGTCGTCGCGGCCTATCCGTTCATGAAGCGCATCACCTATTGGCCGCAGAGCGTGCTTGGCCTCGCATTCTCGTGGGGCGCGCTGATGGGTTTTGCGGTCGTGTTCGAACGCATCGATGCGACAGCGCTGCTGCTCTATGCGGGATCGATCTGCTGGGTCATCGCTTATGATACGCTTTATGCCCATCAGGACACCGAGGACGATGCGTTGATCGGCGTGAAGTCGACGGCGCTGCTGTTCGGCGAGCGCACGCAGACGGCGCTTGTGATCTTCTACGGCCTCGCAGTCGCGTTGATCAGCGTCGCATTGCGGCTGGCAGGCGCCGGCTGGCCGGCCTGGATTGGCCTCGTCATTTTTGCGGGGCATCTCGCCTGGCAAATCACGCGGGTGGACATCAAGGATTCTGCGCTGTGCCTGCGGCTGTTCAAATCCAATCGGGACGCCGGACTGCTGCTATTTGCGGGGCTTTTGATCGACGCGGTGATGCGTAGCTGAGTCCCTCATGGTGAGGAGGCGCGAAGCGCCGTCTCGAACCATGAGCTGGCCTGGCTCTGCGTGTGCGGCCATCCTTCGAGACGCGCGCAAGGGCGCGCTCCTCAGGATGAGGGGAGAGTTTGTGGCACATTCGCAGACGCATTCCTGCGCGCGGGATAATGCGCGCTCTGTTGCACTGCGCATAATAATTCTCGGCATAGCTCTCTGCCAAATCGACACGCGCTCGATCGTTTCGTCTACGCTACTCTGTTACAAGCGTAGTCAAACGAGCGGAGACTTGGATGAGCGATGCGGGAGAGGGGCCGGGGCAGGCCTGGCGGCAGGATGTGTTCGACATCCTCAAGGCCGCCGATGTCAAACACATCGTTTACGTGCCTGATGCCGGCCATGCGACGGCGATCCGGCTCGCCAACGAAGACAATACGATCAACTCCGTCGTGCTGACCACAGAGGAAGAAGGCATCGGCTATCTCGCCGGTGCCTGGCTCGGTGGCGAGCGTGGTGCGCTGCTGATGCAGTCCAGCGGCGTCGGCAATTGCATCAACACATTGGCGCTGCAGACCTGCACGCGGTTTCCGCTGCTGATGGTCGTGACCATGCGCGGCGACTGGGCCGAGTTCAACGGCTGGCAGAATCCCATGGGGCAGGCCACCGAGCGTGCGCTCAATCTGATGGGCGTGCTCACCTGGCGCGCCGATGAACCGCAGGATGTCGCGCCGCTGCTGCGCGGTGCTGCCTCGATGGCCTTCAACGGTGATTCAGCTTGCGCCTTGCTGCTCGGCCAGCGCCTGATCGGAGAGAAGCAATGGGTGAAGTGAATGCAGGCGGCGCGCTCGATCGCCGCGCGGTCGTGAAGACGCTGCTCGCCGGGCGCAAGGATCTTCTTGTCGTCACCGGGCTGGGCTCGCCGTCTTATGACGTGATGGCGGCCGGCGATCACGACAACAATTACTATCTCTGGGCAGCGATGGGCAGCGCGGCCATGGTTGGTCTCGGCCTTGCGACGGCGAAGCCCGATCATTCGGTATTGGTCGTCACCGGCGATGGCGAGATGCTGATGGGCATGGGTGCGCTGGCGACGATCGCGACGCGCAGGCCCGCCAACCTCACCATCGCGGTGCTCGATAACGGGCATTTTGGCGAAACCGGGATGCAAGTGAGCCATGCCGGTATGGGCGTGCATCTCGACAAGGTCGCGCAATCCTGTGGCTTTGGCTGGACGAGGGAAATCCGCGACATGGCCGGCGTCGAGGATTTGCGCACACGCCTCTCGTCGCGCGAGGGCGTGAAACTCGCCACCATCAAGGTGACAGCGGAGAATCCGCCGCGCGTGTTGCCGCCGCGTGATGGCGTTTACGTCAAGAACCGTTTTCGCGCGGCACTTGGCCATGCCCCTATTTGAGAGACTGCATCAGGGCGCGTAGCGCCCTGATGCCAATATCGGCGGACATCGGATCAACCGATGCCGACCTTCAAAACATCAGGGATGGAAACAATGACGACACGGATATCACGTCGACATTTCGGCACGGCCGCCATCGCGGCAGCTACGATGCTCTCTTCACGTCAGCGCGCATGGGCGCAGGAGGATCTGCCGAAAGGGCCGATCACACTGATCGTGCCCTTCGCAGCCGGCGGCGCTACGGATGTGGTGAGCCGGCATGTGGCGAAGAAAGTCTCCGAACAGATCAATCAGACCATCGTGATCGAGAACGTCACGGGGGCCGGCGGCGTGGTCGGCGCCACGCGCACGGCAAAGGCACGGCCCGATGGGCAGACGTTGCTGATGGGAACGATCTCCACTCACACGATCAATCCGCTGATGGCGAAACAGCCGCCTTACGATCCCGTCGCGGATTTCACGGCGATATCGATGATCGTGACGGTGCCGAATGTGTTGCTCGTCCCGTCGTCGTCCAAGGCGACCAATGTCAAAGAGCTGATCGCAATGCTCAAGGCCGAGCCCGGCAAATACAGCTACGGCTCTTCGGGCGTCGGCACGCCGCCGAATCTGTCGGGAGAGCTTCTGAAATCAATGGCCGGCGTAAAGATGGAGCATGTGCCATATCGCGGTGGTGCGCCGGCAATGAATGATCTGATCGGTGGACAGATCCCGATCCTGTTCGATGTGCTCAGCGGCGCCGCGCCCTTTATCAAGGCGGGCACGGCGCGAGCGCTGGCTGTGACGACCAAGAAGCGTGCGGGATCGTTTCCCGATATTCCAACGGTGGCCGAGTCCGGATTGCCGGATTACGAGACCTATACATGGAACGCGATCTTCGGCCCGCCGGGCATGCCTGCGGGGATGGCCGAGCGTCTCGGCGCGGAGTTCCGCAAGGCGACGCTCGATCCGGACGTGAAGCCGCGGCTCATCGAGCTCAGCGGCGAGCCGGTAGGCTCGACGCCGGCTGAACTCGCAGCTCAGGTCAAAGCGGAGATTGCGAAATGGGGGCCGGTGATTACGGCTGCCGGCCTCAAGGCCGACTAGAACGAAAGGATTCTGCGTGCCTCTTCTGGATACCGAGCGTGCTGCGTTTCGTCGCGCATTGGCCGAGATCATCGGCGACAAATATGTGCGCACCGGCGCGGATGCCGAGCCCTATGAGCAGGACTGGCGTGCGCGCTATCGTGGCGACGCGGTCGCTGTCGCCCTGCCGGGGAGCACCGCGGAGGTGTCTGCCGTCGTGCGCCTGTGTGCCGCGCACGGCGTCGCCATCGTGCCGCAAGCCGGCAATACGGGCCTCGCCGGCGGCGCCATCGTGCCGGAAGGTCTCGCAGGACTGATCGTCAATGTCTCGCGGCTCAACCAGGTGCATCAGGTCGATCTGCTCAACAATGCGATGACGGTGGGCGCGGGCTGCATCCTTGCCGATATGCGCGCGCTGGCCGACGAACACGATCGGCAGTTTCCGGTGCTGCTGGGCAGCGTCGGAAGTTGCGAGATCGGCGGACTGTTGTCCACCAATGCCGGCGGCACCGGCGTGTTGCGTTACGGGAATATGCGCGAGCAGATATTGGGGCTCGAAGTGGTGCTGCCCGATGGCCGGATCTGGAACGGACTGAAGGCGCTGCGCAAGGACAATACCGGCTATGATCTCAAGCAGCTCTTTGTCGGGGCGGAGGGAACGCTTGGTGTCGTCACGGCAGCTGTGTTGAAGCTCTATCCAAAGCTTGCAGTGTCGGCGACGGCGATGGTGGCGCTCGATCGTGTCGATCACGCCATTACGTTGCTCCGCGAATTGCAACGCGTGACCGGTGGGCGTGTCGAGACGTTCGAGCTGATGTCGCGCAGCCAGCTACAGATCGTCTTGCGTCACGGCATGTCGAGCGGAAGCCCGATGGCGGATGAGGCGTCGTGGTATGTGCTGCTGGAACTGGCAGACAGTTCGCCGGACTGGAACGCAAACGAGAGCATGGAAACAGCGCTGGGCGCCGCGATGGAGGGCGGTGTCATTCTCGATGCCGTGATCGCCAGCGATCAGGCAAAGGCCGAACGTATCTGGAAATTGCGGCACACGATTTCGGAGTCCAACAAGCGCGAAGGTTTTACGGTGTCGAATGATACGTCGGTGCCGGTCTCGGCACTGCCGGACTTCCTCGATCGCGTGACGCGGCGGCTGGAGAGCAGCCTGCCCAAGGCCCAGGTGGCGCATTGCGGCCATGTCGGCGACGGCAATGTGCATGTGATCGTGATCTTTCCCTACGAGATCGGCGATGCGTCGGTTCGTGAGGCGGCTGCGCATGAGGCCAACACGATCGTGCATCAGGAGAGCGTGGCGTGCGGCGGCAGCATTAGCGCCGAACATGGCATCGGCCGCATGCATATCGATCGCCTGCCGCTCTATGCGTCGGAGGTCGAGATGGATCTGATGCGGCGGGTGAAGCTGGCGATCGATCCCGGCCGGATCATGAATCCGGGGAAGGTGTTGCGGTTGCCGTGACGTTTGTAGGGTGGGGCAAACGCAGCCGGGCC
>JAEXYA010000062.1 GCA_023451825.1 Pseudomonadota bacterium | reverse complement strand
GGGAGAGACGGTGGCCCCCGGCCTCCCGAGTCCTGCTTGCGAGGCAAGGCCGCGGGCTCCGTATCCTGCTCCACCACTCAAGACGCCCTCGAGAAGCGCCCCTCGTGAACAGGACGGGGAGGGGTATATTATCCTTTAGGAATGTTGTCAATGGAGCGTGCGCGAGGTTATTCGTCTTTCGAGCGCTGCAGCAACTCGTCCACTTGTCGCGCCACGTCGGGCGTGGCGCATTCGGAAAGAAGCTTCTCCCAATCGTCCGGCGGATGTCCTGCGTCCAGCATCGATGTGAACACGGCATAAGCGTCCGACTTCGATCCATAGGTGCGCAGCGTCGTCTCATCGTTCGTCCAGCCATAAATGATGATCTTTGCTTGGCTATCGAAGCGGAAGAACAGACGAAAGCGACCATTGCCGAATTTTTCGCGAAACCAATGTCTATGGTCGTCGCCGAGTGCGCCGCCGAGACGATAGCGCTTGTCGGCCGGATCCTGAGGCACGCGTTCCCGCGCAATCGCACGGATTGCATTCAACAGTTTTGCATTCGGCCTGTTTTGATAGTTGGAAGGACTTTTCTTGCGATCTCGTTCGACACCAGCTTGTAGTCTTGCAACCTGCTCAAGGAGCAGCGGATGCGCATAAACCGCCCAGCCATTGATGATCATGGGCAATCACCAAGCTGTCGTCAAAGATCGACCTCGCCTTCAATCGGTTCGTCCGGATCGAACTCCATCCCTGCGGTGAGTTCTTCGATGCTCGCGATCATCTCCGGCGTAAACGTCTGCAATCTCTCCGGATGAGCTTCGATGTCTTTCGCAAGGAACGCCAAAAAGGCAGCAATCGCCGGATCGTCCTCGACGGCATCCGCACGTCGCAGGGTCACGCCGTTTTCATCGACGCGAAATGCAACCTGGTCGCCTTCGCTGAGGCCCAGTGCCTGGCGCACGGATTTCGGGACAGTGGTCTGTCCCTTGGAGGTGATCGTGCTGGTTTTTTCGAATCTGCGAGCCACAGGAAACGCTCCGCATTGCCGACACTCAAATGTAAGGAATAATCCTTGCTCGGTCAACGCGTCCTGCAACTAGTCCGCGTATCCAATGCTCCAACTCACCAGCACCGGCTTCACCGCCAGCAGCTTTGCGTCCGATGACGACAGCTTCTTCTCGCCGATCAGGCCCGCATGTTTCTTCGCATCCAGCGCCATGCCGGGCGAGAAGCGGAGCATCAAGCCGCAGCCGCCGGGGAGGCTGGCGAGCTTGCCCTTGAGATCGACGACATAGCCGCCATAGTCCCATTCAAAACCGTTGAGCTTGAAAGGCTGGCCGTTGAGTTTTGCGACGTCGTCCAGCGTCATGCCGATGCGGATGCCTTCGGGGCCGGTCCAGGTCGACGGCTTCTTCGCGCTCGCGGAGGAGAGGCCGCTGCGCTTCTTGTCGTCGGTCCATGTCACTTCAAGGCGCCGCGAAGGCTCCGAGCGATAGAGCACGCTGGCCTCGAAGGTCTCGCCCTCGGCACCATCGACTTTCTGGATCGCCACGAATTGCGAACCAAAAGCCTGCTGTAATTTCGCGTGGGAGGAATCCTTGGCGAAGGGGCCGCTGCAGGCGAGGGTGAGAGGTGGCGATGTGGATGGAGTCTGCTGTTGCGCTTGCGCGGACGTGGCAGTGGCGAGAACGAGCGCGGGCAGAACCAGGCAGGCACGAAGCGACATCGAAAGTTCCCCAAAATGATGCCTGCATCTGTCGCGGAAAGTCGCGCAAATGTTCAATACTGACCACCACAACGCGATCCTTTGCGGCATCCTGCAACTCTGACGCCGCTTCGCTGCCGATGGGGAACAGCGAGCGTCACGGCGGGCGCGGAGGGTTCAGCCCCCGCCCGCCGTGGTCGTCGGATGGTACCGATGGAACTCGAACTGCACGTGTGTCGTCGCGTAGCCAGCCTGTTGCCGGTGGAGTAATCTGCCAGTAGCACAGCGAGGTGATCGCGAAGGACTTGCATGGACATCGACCTCATTGCACGCGCGCAATTGCTCGAAGGGATCGAGGCGCTGTCCGGGACGCGTAGCGTCGATGCCATCATCGATGTGCTGCGTCGCTATGCCCGCGATATCGCCGGCGCCGATGGCATCACCGTGGTGCTGCGCGATGGCGAGTTCTGTCGCTATGTGGCGGAAGACGCGGTGGGGCCGCTCTGGCTCGGCGGCATCTTTCCCATGGGCGATTGCGTGTCCGGCTGGTCGATGCGCAAGCGCGAGACCGTGATCATCCCCGATATCTATCTCGACTCGCGCGTGCCGCACGAAGTGTATCGGCCGACCTTCGTACGCAGCATGGTGATGACACCCGTTGGCGCGCCGGAGGTGACCGCGGCGATCGGCGCCTATTGGGCGGAGCTGTGGACGCCGACCGACGCCACCATCGAGCGGCTGGAGACGCTGGCGCGCTGCGCGGCGATCGCCTTCGAACATGTGCGGCTGCTGGGCATGCTGCATGATTCCAACCAGTCGCTGGAGCAGCGCGTCGGCGAGCGCACCGCAGAGCTGCAGCAGCAGATCGACGAGCGCGACCGGCTGGAGGATACGCTGCGGCAGATGCAGCGGCTCGAAGCCGTCGGCCAGCTCACCTCGGGCGTGGCGCATGATTTCAACAATCTGCTCACCGTCATTCTCGGCAATCTCGAATTCCTGCAGCGCGACGCCGGCCAGATCGCGGATCCGAAATTCGGCCGCCGCGTCGTCAATATGAAGCAGGCGGCCGAACGCGGCGCCAAGCTGACAGCGCAACTGCTCGCCTTCTCACGCCGCCAACGGCTGGAGGCGAGGCCGATCGATCTCAACGACACCGTGTCGAGCATGCAGGATCTGTTGCGCTCCTCCATGGGCGGCAGCGTCGGCATCGAACTGGTTTTGCATCCCGCTTTGTGGCCGGCGATGGTCGACCAGACCCAACTCGAACTCGTCATCCTCAATCTCGCGATCAATGCGCGTGATGCGATGCAGGTCGGCGGTTCGCTGGCGATCGAGACGGCCAATGCGACCGTGGGGGCGCCGGCGCGGCCGGAGGAGCCGGCGGCGGGCGAGTATGTCGTGGTGTCGGTGGCTGACACCGGCAGCGGCATGTCGGATGCCGTGCTGACGCGGGCGTTCGAGCCGTTCTTCACGACGAAGGAAGTGGGCAAGGGCTCTGGCCTTGGCCTGGCGCAGGTGTATGGATTTGCCAAACAGTCCGGCGGCGGGGTGCGCATCGAGACGCGGATCGGCGAGGGCACCGTGGTGAAGGTCTATCTGCCGCGCGTGGTCGAGGCGGCGTCTGCGCTGGCGCGGGTCGATGACGCTGCCACGCAGGAACTGGTGCCGGGCTCGAAGCGCGTGCTGGTGATCGACGACGACAGCGCAGTGCGCGAGATCACGGTATCGCTGCTGCAGCAGATGGGCTGCAGCGTGGCAGATGCCGGCAGCGGCGGCGCCGGGCTCGACCTGCTGGCGCGCTCGGCGGCGGCGTTCGATCTGGTGGTGCTGGATTATGCGATGCCGGGCATGAACGGTGCCGAGGTGGCGCAGGCCATCGCGAAGGATTTTCCGGAGCTGCCGGTGCTGTTCGTGACCGGCTATGCCGATCTCACCGCGCTGCGCGAAGTCGGCGAGGACCGCATCGCGCAGAAGCCGTTCGACCATGCAGAGTTCGCGGCGAAGGCGAAGCGGCTGCTGGGTGTCGAGGCTGGGGGCAGCAATGTGGTGGCGTTGCGGAGATAGCTTTCTCTGTCGTCCCGGCGAACGCCGGGACCCATAGCCTCCGACGATGCGGTTTGAGTGATAAAGTTACGCCGGTCGCGCGTTCACTATTTCGACAGCGTGTATGGATCCCGGCGTTCGCCGGGATGACGGGAGTTAGGCGGCGCGGGTTTGTGCGAACAGGCTGATGCCGAGGGTACTTAGCAGTTTGAGCACGGTGGCGAGTTCAACTGTCGCGCTGCCGCTTAGCGCGGGATCAAGATATTCGCGCGGCAGGCCGGCATTTTCGGCCTCATCGGTCATGCCCTGAGCGCGGGCGACGGCGCCGATCGCCTTGACGATCAACGCCGGGGTCTTCTGACTCGAAAGCTTCTGTAAGATAGGCCGTGATGATTTCCGGACTATCAAGATATTCAGCAGTGTCAAATAGAGCGAGTTCTGCCATCTTTCTCGATCCCCAGTGCTTAAAACGCCTTCGGCAGTCCCGCCTGTTTCAGAATGCCGTTCGCGGTGTGACGTGACTTGATCTTTGAATCGACGGGAAAGCTCTTGCCATTGATCGGGCTCTTCCAGATGTCGTGATCACCCTTGCCGCGCCGGACGAATTCGCAGCCATGCCGCCGAAGGATTTCCTTCTCGGCTGGCGCGAAATCATTCATTCATGCCACGCGCTTGCCGGGCAGCGATTGGGAATGCGTGATCAGTTCGAAAGGGACATACTGTCCGGCCCGTGCGTCAGCATTCTCGCTGAGCACATCTTGAATCATGTCTGGCAACTTGGAATACAGCAATTCAAACGTATCGGCCTCGGTGACGAGTGGAATCTCGTCACTCTGAGCGACCCAGACACGGGCGTCATCGTCATATTGGACGCGAATGCTGATGGGCGGCATCGCCGGCTCCTGCTGGACTTGTGCGAGTATAGCAGAAGTCACCATACCCGTCACTTCTTCTTCCACCCGCCGCGCCGTCCCGGCGCTCCCGCGCTTGACCTCGGCGCCGGACCAAACTCCGGCCCCGACTCCCGTGAATTGGTCGGCTGGAAAATCTTGCTCTCCATGCCCGGGCCCATTTCATCCAGCGTCGGCTTCCTTGCCTTGCTGGCGAATTTGCCGCGGGCCTTGCCTTGTGCGGCCTTGTCGAGTTGCGCCGGTAGATTGGCGGCGCTGCCGTATTTCTTTTCGCCCTTGTAAGCACCACCGCGCGCGGCGACGCCGCGTTGCTTGATGGTGGGGTCATCCACCACGGCAAGCTCCGTCGCGCGCAGGCGTTTCACCTCGTCGCGGAGACGGGCGGCTTCCTCGAAGTTCAGGTCGGCTGCGGCCTCGCGCATCCGCACTTCAAGATCGGCGAGCACCGCTTCGAAATTGTGGCCGATGGCGATGGCGTCGTCCGCGATGCCGCCGGCACCGATATCCACCAGCACGCGGTCGCCTTCATAGACGGAGCCCAGGATGTCGCCGATGGACTTCTTGACGCTTTCCGGCGTGATGCCGTTGGCGACATTGTATTCGACCTGCTTTTCACGACGGCGCGTGGTCTCGGCCATCGCACGCTCCATCGAGCCGGTGACCTGATCGGCATAGAGGATGACGCGGCCATCGACGTTTCGCGCGGCGCGGCCGATGGTCTGGATCAGCGATGTCTCCGAACGCAAAAAGCCTTCCTTGTCGGCATCGAGGATGGCGACGAGGGCACATTCGGGAATGTCGAGGCCTTCGCGCAACAGATTGATGCCGACCAGCGCATCGAAGGCACCGAGGCGGAGATCGCGGATGATCTCGATGCGCTCGATGGTGTCGATGTCGCTGTGCATGTAGCGCACGCGAATGCCCTGTTCGTGCAAAAACTCCGTGAGGTCTTCCGCCATGCGTTTTGTGAGCACGGTGATCAGGCTGCGATAACCCGCCGCCGCGGTGGCGCGGACTTCGCCGAGGAGATCATCGACCTGCGTGCGGGCGGGGCGGATGTCCACGGGCGGATCGATCAGGCCGGTGGGGCGGATGACCTGCTCGGCGAACACGCCGCCGCTTTCCTGCAGCTCCCAGCCGGATGGCGTCGCCGACACCGCGACGGTCTGCGGGCGCATCATGTCCCACTCCTCGAAGCGGAGCGGGCGGTTGTCCATGCAGGAGGGCAGGCGGAAGCCATATTCCGCCAGCGTCGCCTTGCGGCGGAAGTCGCCTTTGAACATGCCGCCGATCTGCGGCACGGTGACATGGCTCTCGTCGGCGAAGACGAGCGCATTGTCGGGGACATATTCGAACAGAGTCGGCGGCGGCTCGCCCGGCCGGCGGCCGGTGAGATAGCGCGAATAGTTTTCAATGCCGGCACAGGAGCCGGTGGCTTCCATCATTTCCAGATCGAAAGTGGTGCGCTGTTCGAGGCGCTGGGCTTCGAGCAGGCGGCCCTGATTGTGCAATTGCTCGAGCCGCCACTTCAGCTCGTCCTTGATGGACTTCATCGCCTGGATCAGCGTCGGGCGCGGCGTCACGTAATGCGAATTCGCGTAGATCTTCACGAATTCCAGTTCGTCCTGCTTGTGGCCGGTGAGCGGGTCGAATTCCTCGATGCTCTCCACGGTGTCGCCGAACAGGTTCACGCGCCAGGCACGGTCTTCATAATGCGCCGGGAAGATGTCGATGACATCGCCGCGAACCCGGAAGGTGCCGCGCGTAAAATCGTGCTGGGTGCGCTTGTATTGAAGCGCCACGAGATCGGCGATCAGCTGGCGCTGGTCGATGCGCTCGTTCTTCTTCAGCGCGAAGGTCATCGCGGTATAGGTCTCGACCGAGCCGATACCGTAGATGCAGGAGACCGAGGCCACGATGATGACGTCGTCGCGCTCCAGCAGCGCGCGTGTCGCGGAGTGGCGCATGCGGTCGATCTGTTCGTTGATCGACGAATCCTTCTCGATATAGGTGTCGGTGCGGGGAACGTAGGCTTCCGGCTGGTAGTAGTCGTAATAGGAGACGAAATATTCGACGGCGTTGTCGGGGAAGAAGTTCTTGAACTCGCCATAGAGCTGCGCGGCGAGCGTCTTGTTCGGCGCCAAAATAATCGCCGGGCGCTGCGTCGCCTCGATCACCTTGGCCATGGTGTAGGTCTTGCCCGAGCCGGTGACGCCGAGCAGAACCTGCGTGCGATCATTCCGGTCGATGCCCTCGACCAGTTCCTTGATGGCGGTGGGCTGGTCGCCTTTCGGCTCATAGGCGGATTTCAGCTCGAAGCGTACGCCGCCTTCGGATTTGTCGGGGCGTGGCGGACGATGTGGCGTCCACACCTTGGCCTTGTCTTCGCCAGCCTGCTTGCGGAATTCCGGGCGGCCGTCGCGGATCAGCGCTTCCAGCGCATCGGCGGTGGCTTGCACGCCGAGCGCTTCCATCTTGTTGCGCGGCGGGCGCGCCGTCAGCGCCTCGGCGTCTTCCTCTTCGGTGGTGAAGCCGAGTTGCTTTGCGAGTTCGGGATCGAGCGTCGGGATCGAGGCCGAGGTGTTGTAGTTCGCCTGCGGCGCCTCCTCGAGACCCTTCTGCTCGCTCAGGCGCGGCGCATAGGGCGCGACCACGGGCTGCGGAAACGGCTGCAGCGGCGTCGGGCGCATGCCCTCATCGCCCTCGAATTTCTTCGGCGTCGACTTTCGCGCGCGGTGGATCGCTGCTTCGCCGCCGGAACGGCGTTCGAAGGAATTGCTCGGCGGCGGCTGCAGGCCGGTGCCCGACCCCATGCCGGCATCGCCACGATTGATGGCGGGATTCAGCAATTCCGCCAGCGCCGGCCCGATCGGCTTGACCTCCGGCCGCCCGGCACCGGGCTTCGCTTTCGGCGTCTTCGTTGATTTTGCGGGCTTTTTCGGAGTATCGGGTTTCTTCGCCATGGCCGGAATATGGGATGAGTCCAAGGGCGGTGAAAGGGCCAAGGCGCACAGGATGCCCGCAAACTGTATTGCTCGCGCTTGCCGGGCTCGATTGTAGCTGTGCCAAAATAAACGCAAGGGTCGTCGGTGTTCGAGCAATTCCAGTTTGTGTCGGATAGCGAACGCTACTGGCTTGTGTGGTGCTCAGGTACTCTCTGCTGAGTTGGGGAGAGTCGGAATGCCATCGAAATTTGCCTGGGTTTTGTCGACGACTGCGCTTGTGGCAGTCGGGGTGTCGTCATTTGGGACCATTGGTCTGGCGCAAACCGCCAGCCAAGGCACCGTGTTGCCAGGCGTGACCGTGGATTCGCCGACGCCGCGGCGCAGCCCGGTCGCGGCAAGGCCAGCGCGCGCAACGGGTGGGCAGACTGCCCGCCGTGCCGCTGTGCGTCGGGCGCCGGCGGCCACGCCTGCTGCGGCGTCGCACGCGCTCGAGCGCGCCGATGGGCCGGTGTCCGGCAATGTCGCCACCCGCAGCACCACCGGCAGCAAGACCAATGCCGCGATCATCGAAATTCCGCAGACGGTCAATGTCGTCACCGCCGATCAGATGCGTGAGCAAGGTGCGCTGAGCGTCAGCGAGGCGCTGCGCTATACGCCGGGCGTGACGACCGAGCCTTATGGCGCGTCCGGCCTCTATGATGTGTTCACGCTGGTGCGTGGTTTCCGCGCCGATCTCTATCTCGACGGGCTGAAGCTGCCGAAGGGCGTGGTGGATGGCGTGGCCAGTTCGGTGGTCGATCCTTGGATGCTGGAGCGCGTCGAGGTGCTGAAGGGGCCGGCATCGGGGCTCTACGGCTCCGGCTCGCCGGGCGGCATCATCAACATGGTCGGCAAGCAGCCGACGGCGGTGCCGATCCGTGAGGTCGAAATCCAGGGCGGCAGTTTTGGCCGCGTGCAGGGCGCGTTCGATCTCGGTGGTCCCATCGATGCGCAGAAAGAGTTTCTGTATCGCGTCACCGGCGTCGTCGGCCGCGCCGATGCGCAGACCGATCATGGCAATAACGACTATTACTGGATCTCGCCGTCGCTGACCTGGCGGCCGAGCATGGACACCAAGCTCACCGTCCATGCGCATTTCAAGCATGACGAAGGCGTATGGTCGTTCTTCAACTACCTGCCCGCAGAAGGCACCATCACGCCGTTGAACGGGCGGAAAATATCGACCGACCTCTATACGGGCGAGCCAAGCTTCGATCGCCGCAGGCAGCAGCAGGGCTGGATCGGCTACAATTTCGAGCATCGGCTGAACGATACCGTGACGCTGACGCAGAACCTGCGCTACAGCGCCTCCGACCTCAACATGCGTGCGGCGCCGACCGGCCGCTTCCCGGCCGATCCCGACGGGACTTTGACGCGGCTGCCGATCGATCTCGCGACCAGCACCAACACCTTCACCATCGACAACCGGGCGAATTTCAATTTCTCGACCGGCCCGTTCCAGCACGATGCAGCGGTGGGGATCGATTATCTGCACGAGGACATCGACTACAAGTTCAAGGCCAGCTTCGACACGCTGCCGCTCAACGCCTTTGCGCCGGTCTATGGGCTTGCGGTCAGCACACCGGATTTCTTCATCTCCAACTTCTCCACCAAGCTCGATCAGGTCGGTGTCTATGCGCAGGATCGCATTCGTTTGGGTGGCTGGCTGCTGACGCTGGGCGGGCGTTTCGACAGCGCATCGATGGAGACGCGGGATCGCGGCGACGGTACGACGGATCCGGTGCGCAGCGCGAAGAATGATACGGCCTTCACCGGTCGCGCCGGCCTCACCTATCTGTTCGACAATGGCGTCGCGCCTTATGTGAGCTATTCGACCTCGTTCCAGCCGGAAGCCGGACTCGACGGCGTCACCGGCCTGGCGTTCAAGCCGAGCACGGGCCAGCAGATCGAGGGCGGTATCAAGTATCAACCGGCCGGCACCAGGACGATGCTGACGGCGGCTGTGTTCGACCTGACGCAGCAGAACCGCCTGACCACGGACACCAACTTCCTGCAGCGCCAGATCGGCGAAGTGAATGTCCGCGGTGCGGAGTTCGAGGCGAAGACCGAGATTGCGAAAAATCTGGACCTGATCGCGTCCTATGCCTATCTCGAACCCTATGTGACACAGAGCGCCAATCCGGCGGAGGTCGGTCTCCGCTTGAGCACGATTCCGACGCATCAGGCGGCCGTGTGGACGAACTACCTGTTCGATGGCGGCGCGCTGGCCGGCCTCAGCCTCGGTGGCGGTGTGCGCTACAATGGCAATACGACGGATACGGCCAATGTGGTGCCGGTGCCGTCCTATGCGCTGGTGGATGCGCGCATCGGCTATGACTTCGGCTATCGCACGCCGCAGCTCAAGGGCGTCCGACTGGCGCTCAATGTCACCAATCTGTTCGACAAGACCTATGTCAGCCAGTGCGACGGCGAGTTGATGTGCACCTATGGCTCGCGGCGTCGGCTGCTGGCGACGCTCAGCTATCGCTGGTGAGGCCATGATCCGCCCGCGGAGGGCATCAGTGAAACTCCGTGGCGGATTACGCTTCGCTTAGCCGCCCTACGGTCGAGATGCCGAACTGCGTCATCGAAAAGCTGAACCGCTGATCCGACGGCATGGCCGCATAAGCGGTCATGGTCCCGGCCTCGTAACGAAAGTGCCAGGTCTGTTCGATACTCGGCGTCGCGCGGGCGAAACCGGCGGGATCGAGCAGCGCGAGATTGGCACCGTGATCGGGATCGCGCACCGATGTGTAGCGGATCAGTTGCGCATCGATGCGGCGGGCCTGATCGGCAAAGTCCTGGCAAGCGGTGTAGTCGGTCGGATGCATCCATGTGACGGCCTGCGCCGCAAATGGCCTCGCCGTCAGGTCCAGCGCGCGCGCGATCTTGAGCGGCACGGTGAAGGCCGAGTGCTCCACCGTATTGCTCGGCGGTTTGAAATCCGGCGAGCGCGAGAAGAACAGCAGCCGCCAATAGGCGGTTTCGGCGACGGCCGTGGCGATGGTCTCGGACGCGTAGAAGATGCCCGGCCGCTCACGGGCGCGGCGAAACCGCGACGACTTGGCGTGGCCGTAACGAAACGGCGTCGCGAGCAGATAGTGCAGATGCCGCGCGGCAGCGGGCAGCGGCGGCTTGGCCTGTTCGACAAGGCGTTCGAGCAGCGCCTGGTCGTCGGCATCCGCCGCGAGCCTGTTGGTGGAGATGCGGTGCTGCGCCTCCACCATGCGCCAGACGGTGCGGTCATAGGCGGTGAAATGCTTCGCTTTCGGGATGGTCACGCGGCGCGGTCACACTTGCGCGCGAAAATCATCGACATAGTCGGCGACGTCGCTGAGGCCGCGAATGGTGCGGATGAGGTCGATCGGCCGGCCGCCGAGATCGAGATTGGACGCGCGCAGCCACGCCATCGAGCCCGCATCGTCACTGCCCATCATGGCATCGAGGCTGCGAAACAGGCGAATGAGATACTGGCCGAGTTCGAACGGCTTGCTGTCCGCCTCCAGGGTGAAGCCGCCAGAGCGCAGCCGCGACGCAGTGGCCGGCGACAGGCCGAGGATCGCGCCCAGTTGGTCGTTGGTGAGCTTCCAGAGCACCGCGACGCGACCGACCGCCTCGGTCAGGACGCGGCAGTCATCGGACACGCGGTTCAGCTCGGCGGTCGCCATATCGTTCCTCAGATCAATATCTGACAGAATAGATTATAGGAACGATCGGGCGAGATGGCAAGATGCGCCGTTACAGCGCCCGCGCCGTCGTCCCCTTGAACAGGATCGGCCCGGTCGGCCGGCCGATCGGCGAGCCGCCTTCGGGTTCGAGGGTGATCTCGAACAACTGGTCGGCGACGGTTTCGGGCAGCGTGTTGAGATCGAGCTGCAGGGTGCGCGACTGGCCGGTGAGGCCGATGGATTTCGGTCCGATCGTTCGGTCCCACAGGGTCCAGACCTGCAGCGTGCGGCCGGCAGGGACGTCGATCGGGCGCAGCGGGATCAGCTCGACACGGCCGTTGGAGAAGGCGTTGACGATGGCGCCGGCTTCATGGGTCGTGTCGTTGACGAGCACGGCGACATAAACGGGCTTGCTCTGGGCCAGCGCAATCAGTTCGTTGCGGAGCTGGCGTGATGTGCCGAGCGCGCCGATCAGGATCACGGCCAGCAGCAGCGCTGCGAACGCACTGCCGATGCCGGCGCCGCGCCAGAAACGGATATTGTGCCACAGCGTGGCGCCGCCAAGCGCGGCGCGCGCGCCGGGCAGCGGGATCGCAGGCTTCACCTTGGTCGAGTCGGCGATACGGTCCCACAGGCCGGCGCTTGGCTCCAGTGCTTCGGCGGTGGCGTCGAGATCGGCCAGGCGCTCGCGCCAGACATTCACGGCCTTCGCAAAGGCGATGTCGCTCGTCATGCGCTGCTCGGCGGAGGCGAGTTCGGCGCCTTCCAGCAGGCCCATCACATAATCGGCGGCGAGATCGTCGTCGGGGCGGGTATGGTCGTCATGCATGCTCATCCCATGCACTCCTGCAGCGAGAACAGGCTGCGGCGGACCCAGCTCTTCACGGTGCCGAGCGGCACCTTGAGCTTGCCGGCGAGTTCGCCGTGGCTCATGCCGTGGACATAGGCCAGCACCACGACATCGCGGCGCGGCCGGTCGATGCGCTCGAGGCAGCGGCGCAGCGCGGATGTCTCCGGCATCTGCGTCATCGTCGCCTCGCAATCGATGTCGAGGGCGCTGTCGTCGGATGCGTCATAGCGATGTTCGTTGCGGTGAATGCTGAGCGCGCGGTTGCGCACCACGGCATAGAGCCAGCCGCGCGCCGAGCCGCGATGCGGATCGAACGAGGCGGCGCTGCGCCAGATCCGCACGAAGGCATCGTGCACGGCTTCTTCCGCCAGATCCTGGCGGAACAAAATGCGCTTGGCCACGCCGATCATCTTCGGCGCTTCGCTGGCATAGATCATTTGCAGAGCAGCGCGGTCGCCTGCCGCACAGCGCGCCAGCGCGGCGGCGAGCTGCGCCTCGCGCGCAATCGTGTCGCTCGTTGCATCGCGCGGCGCGTCGGTGATGGTGGCATTCCCGGTCATGTTCATGCTCTTGCATAGTCACTCTACCGTGGCTGTGCGGCATTTGGATGCACCGATGCCGGAACTCTTCGCGAAAATTTTTTTCAGGCGCGTGCATCCGTTCGCGCGGCTGCGCCGGTAGTCCTTGTATCGGTCCCGCCGGGATCGCGAAAACACAGGGAATACCTCATGTCATTTCGCTCGCTTTTCGCCGCCTCCGCCGCTTTGTTGCTGACGACTGCCGCTGCCAATGCCGCGCAGGTCGCCGCCCTTGTCGGTGGCGATACCATCGCCATGGTCGATACCGCGCAGAAGAAGGCCACGGGTTCCGTGAAGGTCACCGGTATCACCGGCATGCTGGTCGGCATCGATGTCCGCCCGGCCGACGGCATGCTCTATGGTCTCGTGGATGACGGCACCGTCGTCACCATCGCCAAGGACGGCAAGGCGACCATGAAGTCGAAGCTCGACACCATGCTCGCCAAGGGCGTCACCGCGACGGTCGATTTCAATCCGGTGGCCGACCGCCTGCGCGTGATGGGTTCGGATGGCATGAGCCTGCGCGCCAATGTGGATGACGGCAAGGTCACCAAGGACGGCGATCACAAATATGCCGAGACCGACATGCACAAGGGCGAGAAGCCGAATGTCATCGCCGGCGCCTATACCAATTCGGTGAAGGGCACCAAGGAGACCACGCTGTTCAATATCGACGGCACCATCGGCGCACTGGTCAAGCAGGCGCCACCGAATGACGGCATTCTCGGCGCCGTCGGCAAGCTCGGCATCAAGCCGACCGCCGCCGCATTCGATATCTGGTCGGATGGCGTCAAGAACGAAGCTTGGTTGATGTCGGGCGACACGCTGTATTCCGTCGATCTGGCCACCGGCAAGGCCACGGAAGCCGCGAAGATCTCGGGTGTTACCGGCAAGGTGACCGATATTGCGATCATGGGTATGTAACCGCCCGTCTTTGACGACGGCGAATGCCGCGTGGTCCCCCGCGCGGCATTCGCTCGTTGCAGAGCCGCTCTGCATCAGATGGCAGCAGTGCGATTGACTTGGATCAGCGTTCTGGCGAACGTGTCGCACCGCACGCGCCGCGGATAGCAATCCTAGTCATGAGCAGGACCGCCGTATGATCGATCTCTATTACTGGAGCACGCCGAACGGCCACAAGATCACGATCTTCCTGGAAGAGACGGGGCTGCCCTACAAGATCGTTCCGGTGCAGATCGGCAAAGGCGAACAGTTCAAGCCGGAGTTTCTGGCGATCTCGCCGAATAATCGCATTCCAGCGCTGGTGGATCACGAACCGAAGGGCGGCAGCAAGCCGATCTCGATCTTCGAATCCGGCGCGATGCTGGTCTATCTCGCGGAGAAGACCGGGCAGTTTCTCTCGGCCGATCTCTATGCGCGCTATGACGCGATGCAGTGGGTGTTCTGGCAGATGGGCGGGCTCGGGCCGATGGCCGGGCAGAACCACCATTTCCGCAACTACGCGCAGGAGAAGATCACTTACGCCATCGATCGCTATGTGAACGAAACCAACCGGCTTTACGGCGTGCTCAACAAACGCCTCGCGGATCGCGACTTCATCGCGGGCGAATACTCCATCGCCGACATGGCGAGCTATCCGTGGATCGTTCCGTTCAAGAACCAGGGCCAGGACATCGACGATTTCCCGCATCTCAAGCATTGGCTTGAACGCATCGCGCAGCGGCCTGCGGTGCAGCGTGCATATGCTTTGGCCAAAGAGGTCAACCCGAATTTCGGCCAGCCGCCGGTCAAGACCGATGAAGAGCGCAAGATCCTGTTCGGGCAGACGTCGAGCGTCGTGAAGAGCTGAAGCTCGTCGTCAATCATAGCCGCATAAAGACGGCTGAGACCTGGGAGAACAACAATGGCTTTGCAGCTCTTCGAGCTCGTCGGCACCGAGGACGATCGGCCGTTCAGCCCTTATTGCTGGCGTACGCGGATGGCGCTGGCCCATAAAGGATTCGAGGCCACTTCGATCCCGTGGCGTTTCACCGAGACCGAAGCGATTGCCCGGCATCAATCGTCGAAAGTGCCGGTGCTGCTCGATGGCGAGCGAGCCATCAACGACTCCTGGGCCATCGCGACCTATCTGGAAGAGACCTATCCGGATCGTCCGTCATTGTTCGGCGGCGAAGGCGGGCAGGCCATGGGGCGCATGATCAACTGGTGGGGCGATGCGGTCGTCATTCCCGGCATCGTGCCGATGATCATCAAGGATATTCACGACCATCTGCGGCCGGCCGACCAGGCCTATTTCCGGCAGTCGCGTGAAGCGCGTTTCAAAAGGACTTTGGAAGACGTCGCGGCCAATCGAGACCGGGACGTTTTGACATTTCGCAAGTCACTGGACCCGCTGCGTCTGACGCTGCGGTCGCAGCCATTCATCGGCGGCGAGCAGCCGAATTACGCCGACTATATCGTGTTCGGGCCGTTCCAGTGGGCACGCGCCATTTCAGAGTTCCAGCTGCTGGAGTCCGACGATCCGGTTTACGCCTGGCGCGAAAGATTGCTCGATGCATTTAGTGGCATGGCGCGGAATGCGGCAGGATACAACGTCTAGGCTCGGCACACCCTCGTTGAGTGGTTCGGTTGTTTTTTCGCAGGGGCAGTTGCACTAAATTACCTCCGTCAATTCACACGATTCTATTCGGCAGGATGCCATGACTCTTCAGCCTTCCCTCGACAGCGACGCCATGATGTTTGACCTCGCTCCGGTCTCGCTCTGGATCGAGGATTTCAGCGACGTGAAGGCGTTGTTCGAGCAGTGGCAGAAGCAGGGCGTGGATGACATCGAGACCTTCCTTCTGGCCAATCCCGAGCGCGTCCGCCAGTGTTCGCAGTCGATCCGCATTCTCAAGGTCAATCAGCAGACGCTGTCGCTGTTCGGCGCGCGCGATCTCAATCACCTGATGGTCAGCCTCAGCCTGGTGATGCGTGACGACACGTTCAAGAGCCATGTCTCCGAACTGTCGCAGCTCTGGAGCGGCAAGACGGAGTTTTCCAGCCATACAGTGAACTACACGCTGCAGGGCGAGCGCCTCGATGTGCAGCTGCATGGCCGAGTGTTGCCCGGCTATGAGGACAGCTGGAAGCGGGTGATGATCTCCATCGAGGATGTCACCGAACGGGAAACCGCGCGCCGTCGTCTGGCGCAGAGCGAGAACTACGCGTTTGGTCTGTTCGCGCATTCACCGGTGTCGCTCTGGGTCGAGGATTTCAGCGGCGTCAAGCGCTTGATCGACGAAGTCCGCGCGCAAGGCGTCGAGGATTTTCGCGTGTTCACCGATGTGCATGCGGAGTTCGTCGAGCGCTGCATGAGCGAAATCCGCGTGCTCGACGTCAATGGCCGCACGCTCGAATTGTTCGGTGCGCCGGACAAGCAGACGCTGTTGCTCAGCCTGTCGGATATCTTCCGGGATGAAATGGGGCCGCATTTCCGCGAGCAGCTCATCGATCTGTGGGAAGGGCGCCTGTTCCAGCAGCGCGAGGTCGTGAACTATGCGCTTGATGGCACCAAGCTGCATCTTCTGCTGCAATTCTCGATCTTGCCGGGCCATGAACGCGACTGGTCGCAGGTGCAGGTCGCGCTCACCGACATCACGGCGCGCAAGAAGGCCGAGGCCTATCTGGAATTCTTGGGCACCCATGACGTGCTGACGCGAATCTACAATCGCGCTTTCTTTGTCGACGAACTCAATCGCATGGAGCGTCGTCGCAAGAGTACAAATCCGGTCACCATCATCATTGCCGATCTCAACGGCCTGAAGGCCGCCAATGATCAGCTGGGGCATAATGCCGGGGACGCATTGTTGCGGCGTGCCGGCGAAGTGTTCACCTCGCTGGTCGAGAAGCCGGCCACGGTAGCGCGGGTCGGCGGTGATGAGTTCGCGGTGATCCTTCCGCTGACCGATGCGGTCGGCGGCGATGCCGTGCTTGCGACGCTGGCGGAGCTGATCGAGCTCAACAACCAGTACTATCCCGAGGGCGCACTGACGATGTCGGTGGGCATCGCCACCAGCACCGCGAATGAGACGCTGGAAGACGTGGTGAAACGCGCCGACATCCAGATGCTGCAGGCCAAGCGCAGTTATTACGAGCAGCCTGACCGCGATCGCCGCAGCTCGACCTCGCGCAACATCTAGCGTCGTCTGGTGTTACACGGCGCGGCTATGCACTGCTGTCGAGCGTGCGAGATGAGCGTCGAAGGCTGAAGCAACGCTGCGGACGAGGAATTCGGCGCCGCTGCTGACGGACAGCCGATCGTCAAGGATCATCACAGCGCCATCGGCGAGGAGGCTGTCGATCCGGGCGGGATCGACGATCGCCGAGCTTGGGTCCTTGCCATGCAGGCGGGAAACTTCCGGCAGATCCACCGCCATGTCGCACATCACCCGCTCGATGAGATCGGCGCGGAAGCGGTCGTCTTCCGTCAGCAGATAGCCTTTCACCGTTGCGAGCCGGCCTTCGGCGATGCGCGCGAGATAGTCCCGCGTCGACACCGCGTTCTGCACGAAGCCGTCGGGCGTGCGGCCGATGGCGCTGGCGCCGAGACCGATGAGGGTGGTCGCAGTGTCGTCGGTATAGCCTTGGAAGTTCCGGTGCAGCCGTCCGGCCTGCTGGGCGATGGCGAGATTGTCCTCGGGCAATGCGAAGTGATCGAGGCCGATGCGGACATAGCCGGCATCGATCAGGGCTTCGGCAATGGCTTCGGATTGCTGGTGGCGTTCGGAGCTGTCCGGCAGTGTGTCTTCCGCGATCTTGCGCTGATGCTTCTTGAACGACGGGATATGCGCATAGCCGAACACGGACAGGCGATCCGGTCGCAATTCGATGCATTGGGCGACCGTGTCGAGGCACGAGGCCACGGTCTGCAGCGGCAGGCCGTAAAGCAGATCGAAATTGATCTTGTCGACGCCGGCACTCCGCAGCGATTGCACGGCGATGGCCGTCTGCTCGAAGCTCTGGAGGCGATTGATTGCGCGCTGCACGGCGGGATCGAAACTCTGGACGCCCAGGCTGACGCGATTGACGCCGCATTGGCCGAGTGCTGCCGTCATCTCAGATGTGAGCGTGCGCGGATCGATTTCGACGGCAATCTCGGCATTGGGCAGCACGAAATAAGAGAAGCGCAACGCGCCCATCAGATCGACGAAGGACTCCGGCGACATGATCGTCGGGGTGCCGCCCCCGAACGCGATATGCGAAATCGGTTGCCGGTGGCCGATGGTCTCCGCGACGATCTCGGCCTCGCGCCGCAAGGCTGCTGTATAGATGGCGATCGGTTCGTCGCGCTTGGTTAGCGATGTATGGCAACCGCAATACCAGCACATGGCGCGGCAGAACGGGACATGGACATAGAGCGAAGCCGGTTGCCGCGACGATAGCGCGCGCAGCCAGTTGCGGTAATGCGCCTCGGTGATGGCGGGCGAGAAATGCGGCGCCGTGGGATAGCTCGTGTAACGCGGCAACCGATCTTGCCCGTAAGATCTCGCCCAATCCGATCGCATGGTGTCGTCCTCGTGTTGAGGACAAACTAGCGCCGTTCGGCGTGAGAGGCTTTGCGATATCTCAATCGCTCAGCCGCGTTCTATCCCTGGCGGCCTCGCATATGCGTCTCGATCGCAAGCTCCGGATTGCCGAAACGGGAGCGATAGACCTGCAGGTTTTCCAGCACGCGCTGCACATAGTTGCGCGTCTCCGCATAGGGAATGCGCTCGACCCAGTCCACGACATCGACGTTGGACTGACGCGGATCGCCGTAGCGCGCGATCCACTGGCGGACACGGCCGCGGCCGGCATTGTAGCCGACGAAAGCAAGCACGTGATTGCCGTCATAGTCGCTGAGCAGATTGGCGATCTCCGCCGAGCCAAGCTGCAGGTTATAGGCGGGGTCGTTGTGCAGGCGGTCATTGTTGAAGTTGAAGCCCATGCGCCGCGCCAGTGTCTGGCCGGCGGCAGGGGTCACCTGCATATAGCCGGTCGCCATGGCGCCTGACGTGATGCGCGGATTGAAGGCGCTTTCGGTGCGGGTGATCGCATAGACCAGGCTCTTGTCGGTTTTTCTGCCGATGGGCGCAAAATCCGGCAGGCCGGCGGCGGGGAACGCGTAGCTGTCGAACGCGAGGCCACGATTGAGCGCCGCGCGGCCGACAGCCAGCATGGCGCCGGGATCGCGATGGTTCCGTGCGGACTCGGCGACCATCGCCAGCAATGCGGTGTCGTTGGCGCGATGGAGATCGCCGACGAACGGAACGACCATGCGGCGATTGCCGGAGGCATAGAGAATCTCGACGGCGCGCACCAGGTCGCGATTTGCCAGCGAGGCGCGCTGAGTTGGATTGAGCGCCGGTGGCGTGCGTAGCTTGGTGTTGCGACAACCGATCCGGGCGCAAGCGAGCTGGCCGTAATAGGTCGTGCCGTGTTGCGAGGCCAGCGCGAAATGCTGCTGCGCGCCTTGCCGATTGCGGCCGGCTTCGGCGGCGCGGCCGAGCCAATATTGCGCGCGGGCCAGCGCGGTAGGGCCGCGGGTGAGGCCGGGGATTTCGTTGAAGTGGCGCGTTGCCGTCTGGTGATCGCGCAGAAAACGCAATGCGATCCAGCCCGCCATGAAGGCGCGATCGACGCGGTAGGTTTCCTTTTCGGGCGCGGCATCGTGGGCGAGGCGATAAGCCAGCTTGGCCTTGCCGTCATCGAGCAGCGCGCGCACCAGCGCGCGGCGCTCGACCCACCAGAGGTCCGGGCTGTTGATGACGCTTTGATCGCGCGGTGCGGTCAGCATCAGTTGCGCCGCTTCGCTGTCACGCCCGCTGCGCCGCAGCCACTGGATGCGCGTGAACTGATAGGCGGCATCGCTGCGCACATTGGCGGGCACGGCCGCGAGCAGGGCAGCGGCGTTGGACTTCTTGCGGATCACCGCCGTGCGCGCGGAGACGATGGCCACCGCGCCGGGGCCAAGGTGTTTTGCGGCGCGCATGGCGGTATCGAAATCATTGGCATAGAGGCGGCTGTGCATGCGCGCGGCGTGGTCCGCCTTGGTCAACCGCGAGCCGAATAATTTGAGCACTTCGGCTTCGGTGCTCGACGAAAAACCTTCGCTGCGCCAGGCCGCGCTGGCATAGCGGACCGCGCGGGCATCACCGAGCGATGCAAGTGCGCGCGCCATCGCAAGCTGCCCGAGCGCCGTGCGCGGTTCATGCCCGGAGAAGAACGCGCGCACCGTGGCCGTATCGGCGCGCTCGATCCACAACCGCGCTTCGGCGCGACGCTGCATCAGCGTCATGCCGGGCCAGGCTGGGTTGGCGTGGATGAAATTGGCATAGCGTGCGAATTCGGTGCCGCCATCGGCGCGCAGGATGATCCATTCCGCCAGTTTGCGGCCGAGGGGATCGCGAATGTGGTCGCGCGCGTTGGTCGCCGCATCGAGCTTGCCTGCACCGGCAAGACGCGTCGCTTCCGACACCGCTTTCAGATCGCCCTGCGACAGACGATGCTGCGCGGCATGTGATGCGCTGACAGCGCCGAAGCACATGCCGATAACGATGGTCGCGGCACCGGCGGGACGGATGACACGCCGAATGGAAACGGGCAGATTGATCACAGGGCTTTCCAATGCAGGCGGAGGACATCCGCACATCTGAGCTTTCGCTCAAGGCTGGCTTTCGCTCAAAATCGACGGAAAACCTTCATGAAGTGCAAAGCTTCGACGGCCGCAACGTCGCGCAAGATGGCCAATTCGTAATGTGGCGCGGTGTTTGGAAGATATGGCCGTGCGCGGAGCGGCGTGACGCAACATTTTGCGGTGATCCATTCGCGCACAGCGTCGATATGTCCCGCCGAAAATGCGCGGGTTAACGAAGCAGGATCACGCCGACTTGGCGCGCTGATGCGCGGCGGCAGCCTCGCGAAGGCAGTCACGGCACAGGCAGTCGTCGCCGCTGGTTGGCATCGGTAATTTGGCGGGCTCCTCTGCACACCAGCAATTGCCGGACAGGTCGCAACCGAATTCGGTGCCGCAACGCGAGCAGGTCAGACGACGGCTCGGCGAAACATCGCTGGGCGAACTGTCGGTTCCTGTCCGAATTGTCATGCAAACGGCCTCAATTTCCGTGCGATCTTCATGTGGCATTCATCTGCCGGAACTGCATATCCGGATGAAATGATTGCCGCCGCAAATGCATCATAGGACGGCGACGAGATGAGGGAAACCCGATGGCCCGCGACCCGCAAGGCGCGTTGATTGCGCTCAATCGCTTCGGTTTCGGCGCCCGCGGCGGCGCATCGGGGGATATCGTCAATGCCGCTTCCGATCCGCGCGGCTATGTGAAGGCGGAACTGGCACGGCCGCAGGCGGCGATGCTGGAGCTGCCGGGCCTGCAGACCACGCCGGACCTCGCGCAAGCGATGTTCGCCTATCAACTCGAAGTGAGAACGGCGCGAGAAGCGGCAGCCAAGGCGGCGCCGGTGGAGATGGAGAAGAAACCGGACGCGCCGGCGATGACCGGCAACACCACGATGACGGTGCAGCCCGATGCGCCGAAGCCAGCGCCGGCGACGGCGCCGCAAAATGTGGTGCAGAAGACCTATCGCGCCGAGGCACTGGCGCGCATCCAGCGGGCGACCATCGCCGAGGGCGGCTTTGTCGAACGGCTCGTGGTGTTCTGGTCGAATCATTTCTGCATTTCCGCCAGCAAGGGCGAGCCGGCGCGGATGTGGGCGGGGTCGTTCGAGCGCGAGGCGATCCGGCCGCATGTGCTGGGAAAGTTTGCGGATATGGTGCGTGCGGTGGAGCAGCATCCGGCGATGTTGTTCTTTCTCGACAACCAGCAATCCATCGGGCCGAATTCGCGCGCCGGGAAAAACCAGAAGCGCGGACTGAACGAAAATCTCGCGCGCGAAATCATGGAGCTGCATACGCTCGGCGTGGGCGGCGGCTATAGCCAGACCGACGTGACGTCGCTGGCGCGCATCATCACCGGCTGGACCTATGTCGGCCGCGAAGGCCGGCTGGGCGCGCCCGGCACCTTTGTCTTCAATGCCAACGCACACGAGCCGGGACCGCAGCAACTGCTCGGCAAGACCTATGAGGATAACGGCGTCGCGCAGGGGGAAGCAGCGCTCGCCGATATCGCGCGGCATCCATCGACGGCAAAATTCATTGCGCTGAAGCTGGCACAGCATTTTGTGGCGGACGCGCCGCCGCCTGCGTTGCTGGTGCGGCTGGAAGCTGGGTTCAGGAAGACCGATGGTGACTTGAAGGCGGTGGCGCTCGCGCTGCTGGAGTCCAACGAGGCATGGCAGGCGCCGGTCACCAAGCTGCGCACGCCATATGAATACCTGATCGCGACGGGACGTTTGCTGGCGCGCATTCCGGAAGATCCCAATCGGTACTTCGCGGGCTTGCAGGCGCTGGGGCAGCCGCTCTGGACGCCCGCGGGACCGAATGGTTTTCCCGATAGCAATGCGGCCTGGGCCGTGCCCGAGGGCATGAAGCTGCGGCTCGATCTGGCGGCGCAAGTGTCGTCGCGGATTCCCGACAGCATGGACCCGCGTGACATGCTCGAGATCGTCGCAGGCGAGGCGGCGTCCACAGAAACACGCCAGACCGTGGCGCGAGCAGAGACGCGGCAGCAGGCGCTGGCGCTGTTGCTGATGTCGCCGGAATTCCAGAGGAGATGACCATGGATTGCTGTGAAAGCCGCACGCTGTCTCCGACACGCCGCTCGCTGTTGCTTTCGGGCGCAGCCTTTGCCGCCTGGGCGTATCTACCGAAGTTCGCGCGTGCGGCTGACAACCGCGATCCGCGGCTGGTCGTGATCATCCTGCGCGGTGCTTTGGATGGGCTCGCCACGGTCGCTCCGCTCGGCGATCCCGATTATGCCGGGCTGCATGGATCGATCGCGCTCATCAAGGACGGCGCAAATGCGGCGCTGCCGCTCGATGGGCTTTTCGGTCTTCATCCGGCAATGCCGGAATTCGCGCGGATGTATCGCGACAAGCAGGCGGCCATTGTACATGCGGTGGCGACGTCCTATCGCGAGCGCTCGCATTTCGACGGGCAGGATGTTCTGGAAAGCGGCTATCCTGGCCCCGGCCGCGTGCAATCCGGCTGGCTCAACCGCGCCATCGAGGCGCTGCCACGCGGCGAACGCGTGACATCGGGCCTCGCGGTGGGGCCGACCACGCCATTGGTCCTGCGTGGCGCCGCGCCGACGGTGGGCTGGTCGCCGGTCAATCTGCCGAATGCGGCGGATGATACGGCGATGCGGCTGTTGCAGCTGTATCAGGAGCGCGATCCTGCGTTGGCAACGGCGCTGTCGCAGGGCTTGAAGCTCGACAAGCTCGCAGTCGGCGATGACATGAAGCCGAAAGGCGGCAATGCCGTCACGGCAATGAAGCAGGTGGCGCGTGGCGCGGCGAAGCTGATGGCGGCCGATGATGGTCCGCGCGTTGCCGCGCTGGCTTTCGATGGTTGGGATACCCACGCGCAAGAGGGAGGTCCGGTCGGAAGGCTTGCGCAGCTGCTTGGCGGGCTCGATGGTGCGCTCGCGGAATTCCAGAACGGTCTCGGCGCGCATTGGCGCGATACGGTGGTGGTCGTCGCGACTGAATTCGGGCGGACCGCGAGGATCAACGGCACGGCAGGCACTGATCACGGCACGGGCACCATCGCGCTGCTCGCTGGCGGTGCGGTGAAAGGCGGGCGTGTGATTGCGGATTGGCCGGGCCTTGCCAATGGCAAGCTGCATGATGGCCGCGATCTCGCGCCGACGACGGATCTGCGCGCCGTGCTGAAGGGCGTGCTGCACGATCATCTCGGGATCGGTGAGCGCGTGCTGGCGGAGCGGGTGTTTCCGGATAGCGGGATGGTGAAGCCGGTGAAGGGATTGGTGGGGTAATCCCTCCCTCAAGCGGCGCAGCCGCGCGGTGGGGAGGGTGGATCGACTGCGTAGCAGTCGAG
>JAEXYA010000052.1 GCA_023451825.1 Pseudomonadota bacterium | reverse complement strand
AATATCGCCAGGATATCATCACGGTCGCACTCCGCGCTGTCAGCGTGCAGACCGGCCGCGTGGTGGCGTCGGTGACGACGACCAAGATTGTCTACTCGGTGAATATGAGCGGCACCGGCTTCAAATTCGCGGCGGTCGACAAGCTGCTGCAGGCGGATCTCGGCTTCACCAAGAATTCGCCGGCCACCCTCGCTGTCCGCGAAGGCATCCAGCTTGCCGTCTACTCGCTGATCTTTGAAGGGGTCAAGAACAGGCTGTGGGACTTCCGCGACCCGGTTGCTGGCGCTGCCTTCATGCGCCAGCTCGAATTGTATCAGCGGGCCGAGCCGCCGATGCCGCCTCCCGTATTGGCCGACGCACATCTCCCGCCGCCAATTGTAACTAAAAACTAAAATATCTTTGTGTTACTGTGTGGGATGTCAGAAACTTTAAATACGTCAGTTGGCGCACGTCTTAGACAGATACGAGAGGGCCGCAATATCAAGGCGGCCGACATTGCTCGTATGGTAGACGTAAACCCAACGGTCGTATGGCATTGGGAAAATTTTGGCGTTCGCCCAAAAGACGCAACAATCAGGCGCCTTTCGAAGAAACTTGGAGTGCCCTACACGTATCTAGCGTTTGGCGATGAACGTCGTGTCAGAAGTCCTGCCCTTACACAAACAGCGGGGGAGGTTCAGAACAAAGAAGCAGGCAGATTGGAGCAACTCGTTCGCGAGATTGAATCGTTAGGTTTTTCGGTAGTTATACGTTCGAAACAGAGCCCAGCCGATCGGCAAATAGATCTGCAATCAGAAGCCGCCAATACAAAGACGGATAAATCGGCGCTGCAGTCAGCTCTGTCTGAAGCTGATGTTGAAGAATTAACTCGTGCCGTGGAAGCGCGAGGTTTTAAGGTCGAACGGAAGAAGCGAGAAGATCGCTTGTAGCACCGACTTCTGCGATGTCGTGTTTCTATCCTTGGCCTGAGATCGAATGCTCGTTGCAAGACGAAGTGCGATGTAGATCTTGCTCAGATCCCACTTGTCGAAACGACATTTGTCAGGACCTAGCCACGCGTTGCGAGGTCAGTGAAGCGGATGGCCGGCAAGCGATAGATAGCCGGCGTGCTTCAGCCCAAGCCCCGAAACGCCCCAATGAACTCGCCTGATGCCCCCTTTCATCTGGGGTGGGACGTTTCGAGGGCTTTATGTTGGAAGACTGGATCTCGCGTCTAAAATTCGGGGTCCTTCACGACGACACCAATATTTCAGGGTTGATCGTCTTTATCCCCCCGTCCGACTCTCAAAGTCGCAAGAGTCATCACGCTATCTCATCCATCAATGTGCCCAGGCCGACGCATTACTTTGTGCTCCGGCAATAATGGCCTACGCCAAGGGCCGTCGAATCGCCGTGCTCGGCGCCTTCGCATTCACAGTGACCGCCGAGGCATTTTACCCGGCCATGTTCGATTTCAAGATGGCGATTATTTGCTGAGTCATTGCGTGGGTATCCGCTCCGGTTTTTATCGGCATGCCCCTGTCATTCGTCACACCCGCCAGCAGCTGAAATCGTGCCACTGGAGTGACGTGCCGCCAAGTGACGATCCCATCGCTCGATGTCATGGAAGCATCGCGCTATGCGATCGACAAGGACCATCGCCACGGCGCAGGCGTCTATCTCGAGCTTTCTCTCGGCATGATCGAATACTCGCTTGCTGAGGGGATCTCCGGCAACCTCGCACTGATGCGGGCACTTAAAATTCCTCAGCTTCTCAACGTCGGCTTGAAGGTTCGCCCGCTCGGGCTATCAAGGGAGATCGGCGGCGAGAACAACACCGCGGTGTTTTATGCCATGGACGAAGAGCTACTGAACCGCGTGCGTAAAAGCCCGGGTGTTATTGGCAGTGTCGTCGAAGGTTCGCGATGGGCACGGGTGGCTTAGCGCCAGGCGACGATGACTACCGGCTAATGGTCATACAAAATCATCGCCGCACAACGTAGCGCTAAGCAGCTCAATCTGCCTGTTCTCCAGCATATATTGTCCATGGCGATGCGTGAGGCCGTCGAATCTTTTCAGGACAACTCGCCATCAGGCCATCAATCTCAGGAATGAGCGCATTTGTTCGTGGACGGCGACGGCGGAATCGCGGCACGTGCCCGGCATAAAATATGTCGCAGTGACGAGGTAGTTCGATGAGGCGCGCAGCACGGCGCCGTGAAGCCCGCCGTCGGCAGCGGTCGCAAGTATCTAGAGGTTCCAATTACCAGGAGATCGCCTCAGGCCGTCAGGCCTTAAAACGCTGCTTGGGATGGCTGAGGCATCGACCCAATAGTGGCAGATTACGCATTCATGAGAATTGCTGGAGCGGCTAGGTTGCAATTCTTACGACACTGATAGGCTGATCACTTATCCCTGCCCCGCACACTACGATATGCTCAAAGCGCTTGAAGCTCGCAAGAGGCGATGATCAACTTAGGATCGTTTTGCCAAGGGGCTATCCATGGTACGGCCAGACAAAGCTTCCTATCTCCGGGTGCTTGTGTTTCTTTTTTCCGCATTGTTCACGGCGACGCCTGAACTGCGCGCGCAGGAAATATCTGCTGTCGGAACTTGGCAACTCGAAGACCGAAAGTCGCCGATCAACGAACTGTCTTTCAAACCTCGAGGCGCGGGATTTGAAGTCACAATCAAGTCCCTTAAAGGCATGAGCCACGCCGACCGGGAAAACACTGTTCTCATTAGCGGCCTTAAGCGGTCAGGCACGCGTTACGTAGATGGAATCTATCATGGCCTTGATGGTCGCCGATATAGTGTCGTGCTAATACTCAGTACGAATAACCGGACGATACGGGTCGCTGGCGCAGATAAAAGCAGCGACTTTCCGGGCTTTACTTGGCGTCGCCGCGACATTTTTTCCACCATCTTCGCAGCCTCAGATACCGCAAGAACGAGACCAACCGTAGCAGCTGCAACAATCAGTCAACCAGCCACAGGTGATACGGTCTCCGTTCAATTGGCGTCGGCTCGCGCGGATAATGCAGATGAGGAGTGCCGAGCGGCGCAAAAAGCAGCGGGCGTAATCAGCTCAGCACCGTGCGTCGACCTATCAACCGTTTTCAAAAACCTTAATTCTGGAATCTATCATTTCAATGCACCTGATAAGGCTCAGCTACAGTCCGCGCTTCCGATCAAACTCGTTCTACAAACGGCGCTATCGCAGTCGCTTGATAGCATTTTCGCCACTTTGACAGGTCCGGTTAGAGCGGCTCCTGGGCGCTATGCCCAGTCAATGGAGGCCACGCTTAAAAGTGACGACTTTAAAATCACTCCGTCCGGTCCCCAAGTGCGGACCGCCACAAGTATCCAGCCTGTTGAATGGATGTGGATTGTGACGCCGCTGACTGGCGGGAAAAAGACGCTGACAATTGAAGTAACCGCGAACCTTGTAGTCGACAAGGAAAAACATAACGTGCAGGTTCGCACCCTCAGTCAGGACATCACCATTGAAGTGTCCACGATGCAAATGATTGCAGGGTACTTCGCCACAACCGAAACCGTCCTTGGAAAGGTCGTTGCACTTATAGGCAGCCTCACAACCGTCGCTGCGGTGATCTTAAATCCGAAGTGGCGCACCACCGTCGCTTCAACGGCGGCCGCAATCTTTCGTCGACGGAAGCAGAGAGAGTCCGTGGTCTCCGCCGGCCCTGACCGGGATTAGGCAGATATCCAGATTGAGCTGCTCGTTTAATCCACCAACCTAAAGCCGTCCGCCATCTTGGCAGCCCGCTCCTTCGGCTTGAGCGCGTCGAACTCCGAGCGACTAAGCACCTTACCGGCGGGGCGCGGTGACGGCTTCTGTTCTGTAATATCGTCCGTCAGCCGATAACCCTCGCTCATCTTCGCCGCCCTTTCCCGTGGACCGAGTTTATCAAAAGCACTTCTAGTAAGCACTTTCGCGTCGACATTGGATTCGAGCACCTTCGCATCAGCAACGGCTTCTTTGCCAAACAAGAACGGAAACTGTTTCGCGGTCACGGCAACGAGTTCATCGAGCGTAGTAGCACCGTCCGGTCCGCCGTCGGTTGCCGTGAGCGACCCGCTTGCGGCTGGCAGAATCCGGACGATGCTTTCTCCATCTTTGGTGTCGATGGCCAGTCGATCATTTAGACGGCGTAGCAAAAGGTCAGCGTGTTGAGGACGAACGTCAGCATTCTTGAGTGCGGCATCGAGTTTCATTTTCGCGATCGTGGACTTCAGTGGGGCAACATGCGCCTCGAGATCAGAGACAATCAGGGCGTAGCATCCATCGGTGCGTTTAGCGTAATAGGACTGCAGTTCGGCGGGGACGTGCTTCAGCGACGTTTCGAACAATTTCAATGCCATTGTGAGAAGTCCTTAAGCTGGGAGCTTGTTATAGGCGGCCAGACCATGCCGGTTAACCCATCGGGCTCGATGCGCTTCAGACACGAAATCCCCCTTGCGGACGACGGTTGTAGGCGCAGATTTCGCCGGCAGCGCCTCGTAGGCTGCCAGGCCATGGGCATTTACAAACTGGCTCCGCTCGCGTTCCGTTAGGAAATCTGACTTCGCGCGGGCGATCGGCTGGGGCGCTGATGACGGCGCCTGAAAGAGCGACGCGAAGTGGCTCTTGGCTTCGCTGACCAGTTCATCGAGCGAAGCGGCGGTCGCTGCGCCATCTGCATCAAGCACTTCGATTGATCGAGCGCCGTCATTGGACGCCAAGCGGACGCGCTTGCCAAGGCGCGCTGTCAGAAGGTCGATGCCCTCCTCGCCGGCTCCGGCACGCCGGAGCGCATCAGCGACAAGGAGATTGCGTTCGCCAGCTAGGGCCAGTTCAAGTTCGGATTCGAAGTTTGGTTTGGATGACATAAGTTAATCCCCGGAAGCTATTGTACGACATGGAGCGGCATCGACCGCTTGGCAGCTTTCCGTTCTGCGATGCTGCGCTTGAGGCGGCTCAACGTGCCCGGCTTCGGGTTGTCGATGTGCCACTGCTTCCAGTCGATCGGCTCGGGGAAGATGTCGCCGACAAAGGGGATGTCTGGCCAGCGTTTGAGGATGCGCTGCGTAATGCCTTCGCTAGTCACCGTAGTGAGTTGAGCAAATCCACCAATGTGCCCCTCTCCGGTCGACCACGCCAATTGGCGCTGCATCTCGAGACATTTGAGAAGATTCCAGACAACTACGTCCGGCGGCTCATCCACGTCGAAGCCGTCGAAATCCGCGGCAATCACGTCATCGATCGCGGCCGGAGGTGCGTTGACAAACTCGGACATCTTTACGATCTCACCGGGGTTCGGCGACCAACCGGGAGAGTTTTCGAATGCGTCACGCATGTCAGCGATTTTTTCTGGCAGTCGATCGCCGACGCGGAAGTTATAAAATTCCGGTCCACGCGTTTCGGATACGCCAGCGATGACGATTTGCGTCACGGAGGCTTGCTTCAATTGCTCGGCGAAAAGAGGAAGCGTGCCCGGAGCGTTTTCGACGAGTGTGTCGAAGTCACGCTCAAGACCCAGGGCATTGGCGACAGCGACGATCACGCTGCGCTCACCGTTGCCGGTGATGACACAATTGAGATGCTGCAGCGGCACGACTTTTGTGTTGAAGCCGGTAACACCTATGCCATCGACATAAATTGCAGCGTCTGAGGCTACGTGAATGCAGCCGTATTTAGGCTGCGACACGACGTTGAATGCAGTCATTTGAGGTATTGTCCTGTTGGTGGGTGGTCTGTTGGGACTTGGCCGCTTTGGCTTCTTTTGCCGATAGAGTTCGTCCGTGCGGGGCAACGATCGCGGTCTGCTGCGTCTGGATATCGGTCATGGGACCACCGTAAGCGGCAGCCGCGCGCATGGATGCGATCTGTCGCGCTTCGGCGTCGCTTCCCTGCCGGATCGCGTCGTTGTAAGCGAGCTGATAAGCGACGCGGGCGCGCATTGCCGGCGACTGGTCGGAGAGCAACTGGTTCTGAGTGGAAAGTGACTGGATCGCCGACTTGATCGGATCGGCCAATCCTTGGTTCTGCGTGAGCGCGTCGAGGCCGGCTCGCGCGCGTGCCAGCGCCAGCGGCAATTGATCGCCCATCGTCTTGCGAAACGCTTCGAACGCAGGGTCATCCATGACTTTTTGAAGCGCGGCAGCGCTGCTGGTCATGTTACGGAGAACTTCCGGCCCGGGAGCAAGCGAGTTGATCAAAGGCGTGATCTGGCTGGTAAACGCCGACGCATCGATCGACGTCGACGCATCCCTCGCCAGCTTGATGCGTTCGAGAGCAGCAGTGACGTTGCCGAGTTCGGCTGTGTAGGTCTTGATCGCGTTTGTATCGAAAATCTTTTGGGAACCAGTATCGGTTTCCGCGAGCTGTTTCGTGGTGGCGATGAGTTTCTCTAGTTCAGCCCGACGCTTTTCGAGCTGATCCTGCGATTGTTGATCGGCGGTGCCAGCCAACGCTTTGCCAATGGCGGTGCCACTGTTCGAAAACGCGTTGCCGACTGCATTCCACGACTTCGCGAGTACGCCAGCTTTGTCCGCGGCCCCCGACAGTGCGGGTGACATGGCGTCGATGAGGGCCTTGATCGCGCCCTGCCGATCGCCCTGCTCGTCAAGGGTCTGAATGTATCGGATCGTCGCAGCATCAATACCGCCGATGCGCGCGGCAAGCGTCTTGGCGCCCTCGCTCGGCTTGGCGAAAATGTTGGCGAGAGCTTCGGCCGCCTTCGGCACGTCAGTGCCAGTCAACGCTGCGAAATTGCGGGTCTGTGCGGTCAGGCGTTCGATGCTTTCGGTACCGATCTTGCCGGTCGATGCGAAAGCCGTGGCGACCTCGCGGGCTTCCGACACGGACAACCCTCGCCATGAAGACGTCGCGTCGGCGATGGCGTTGATGTCGCCCACCGTTGCGCCCGATGCGCGACCAATGCCCATCAGGCCGAGTTCGACCTGCTTCTGCGCGCCGGTCCAATTGCTGCCCATAAGAGCAGCGGCCGTTCCAATGCCGATCACGCCGCCAGCGAGAGCTCGAACCGGTGTGACGACGCTGGCGACGCCGGACATCATCTGCGAGAAGAACCCGCCCACGGTGCCCTTGGACGACGCGAAAATATCGACGATCTGTGCGGCCTGGCTGGTGATGACCTGCATGGGACTCGCGCCCATGGCCAGCATCGTCCCGACGTCCTGCATCTGACGTCCGAAATTGATCATTTCGTGCCGGGCTAGACCGGTCTGTGCGGTCAGCGCTTTTACGTTGGTGTTCGCGGCAGCAGTTATGCCCCCGATCGACGAGATGCCCTTACCGGCACTCGCGACAACTTTTGCCAGATCGTCGGCTGCCGCCGTGAGAGGCTTTACCGATTTCGTCAGATCGTCGGCTGCCTTCGCTGCCGGCTTCGCGGACGCCTGCAAGTCGTCGAGGGCCTTGGAAGCGACCGTAACGGCGCGGCTATCGACCGCCAAACCCAAAGTGGCGATTTCAGCGGTCATCGTTCAACCTCGTCGTTGGAAGGAGTGACGGGCGAACCGAAAAAAGGACAAAACGGTTCGCCCGTGCGATCGGCAGGGGTACGTCCGCGCTGCGCGACAAGCTCTGCTTGAAAGCGATTTTGCTCGGCTTGAGCCATGGCAGCAGCAATTGCTGTTTCTGGGCCGCTTGCGAGACTTCGCCGGATGATGTGGTGAAAGGTTTCTGTTGCCCGGCCGCTCAGAGGACCGGATCCGGTAGGCGCTGGTTGCGCCGCCATTCGTCAGCCGCTTCGCGGTCGATCAGCACTCGCCCACGAACCTTAGAGGTGCGCGGTGCCTTACCGTCTTCGAGGAGATTGTAAAAAGTCGATCGGCAAATGCGATGCGCGTCGCAGAACTCCTGAATCGTGAACGCCAACGCGGCGTTCGGATCCCCTCGGTCCCGCCGCATTCTCGCCCGCTTGGGCTTTTCGGCACCTGCGGCCACATTTACGCACGACTGCTCGATCATGGACAACAATGTACCATCGATCCTGCATACTGTCAACACGCAGAGCAAAGCACTGTTTATGCGCTATATTTTGCCCGTTTACGGAAATCGAATCCTTGAAAACTATCCCGCAACTGTTGCGACGATTGTGCCGTCCGGACGCTGATACAGGCCCTTCGGCAAGGATTCGAACGTCGTCGCTCCGTAGTTGCCCGCGCAATAATCCGACCAAGCAGCCATGATGTGGCGGCGCTTCTCGAACAATTGACCTCGTCGGTAGGCAGCTTCCACATCGTTCGACACTTTGTGAGCCAAAGCCATCTCGCACGCATTGCTGTCGAAGTTAGTCTCCTCCGATACCCAGTCGCGGAACGACGATCGAAAACCGTGCGTGGTCGCATCGTCCTTGACGCCTAGTTCGCGCAAGACAGCGTCGAACGCCCCCTCGGGAAGCAGTTCGTCACCGGGCCCAGCGAAAACGTAGATGCCTGTGCTGGTTTTGCGCAGGTCTTCGAGCATGGTCACAACCCGCGGGGGCAACGGCACCTGGTGAAGACGCCCCTCCTTCATTCGTTCGGGTTTGACCGTCCAGAGCGGCCCCAAATTGGTGAATTCCTTTCCGTCCTCGTCGCGCAAGGTCACGGGGACCGGGCGCAGTTCGAACTCGGCCCATTTCGCCTCACGGGCTTCCGTCGCGCGCGCGACCGTCTGTACAACGAAGGACATCGCCAGATCGTCGAGATCCGAACGCTTGGTCAGCCTCGACATGAAATTAGGCACTTTGGCGTAATTGAGCGCCTTGTGGTGATTGGTGCTCTTGCGCTGGGCCGGGAGAAGACCGTCCAGGTTATCCTTCCATCTGGCCGGGTTCTCGCCAGAACGGTGGTTGGCGGCCTTGGCAGCGCCCAGGACACGCTCAATGCGTCCCCGTATCCGTTTGGCAGTTTCGCCCTTCTCCGACCACAGAGGCAGCAGAACGGCATGGATGTCGGAGGTGGAGATGCGATCGACCGGCAGCGGCCGCAGGGGCGCGCAATAGTCAAATTTGGTCCGGTTGCCCTCCTGATCTTCACCCAACAGCGTCATGAACCATTGAGCGGCATGCTTGGGGTTCTTCCAAAGTCTTTCATGGACGCGAGGAATGTCCGCGCCATTTCGCCAAACGTCGGCATAGCCCTAGCGGTAACTTTCGAGTCCTTGGGATTTTTGCCTTCGGCCAGCAGCGCCCGATAGTCGCTCGCCATCTCGCGAGCCCGAGCGAGCTTCACATCCCTCGCCGATCCCAACCCGATCTCAGTCTTCTTGCCGTTCCAGCGGTAGAGGAAGGTCCAGCGTTTGCCCCCGTTGTCCGATATCGAGAGATAAAGGTTGCCACCATCTGCGTGGCGGCCCACTTTCGTGATCGCCTTGACCGAGTTGGACGTCAGCCGGTTGATTGTACGCGCCATCCTGCCCTACCATCTGCCCTACCAGCGTTCGTCGATTAGGGTGGGCACGGTTGGACAATAACACACAATGGTTGCGTCGTCATCGTTGAAATCATTGAATAAATTGGACGAGAGTGGACATTCGTGGACAGCGATGGACATCCAGACGAATCCCTCCGGCTCCGCCACGATACCGCCTAGTGCATTGTTGCCACTCAACGATCCATACTGGTGGCTGTGCTACGTACACTTCATCGGACACGATAGCGCGACATCGCCGCAGCCATCTCGTCAGCATCGACTGAGAGGCAAAGTAACCTCGGCAGTAATTCACTCCGCAGGTTCTAGTGACGGATTCGAAGTCGGCTTCCGATCTATCCCAGGAACCGCAGCTGTATTGCCCTGCATCCTCGGACAACCTGGCATTCGAACGCCGCATCGACGGATTTCCGCACGGCGACGAATATCGTTGGACATTCGACGCCTCGCTTATGCTTGTATTCGGGCTTTGGCTCTACTGCGGAAACAACAAACCCGGAAGTGTATAATATGTTGCGTGCTGAAGAGTTTCGCGAAGTTATTCGAAACACCCCGCTCGTATCGATCGACCTTCTTCTTCGCAATCCAGAAGGCAGTCTTTTACTGGGCGAACGGACCAACGAGCCAGCGAAAGGTCTGTTCTTTGTGCCCGGTGGCCGGATCCGAAAGGACGAGAAAATTGCGGCTGCTTACAGCCGGCTACTTTTGACAGAGACTGGGCTTTCGATCCCCTTCGCACAGGCGCGTCTCTTCGGCGTGTACGAGCATTTCTATGAGACAAACGCGCTTGGCGATCCGGCCTTCGGGACGCATTACGTTGTCCTGGCCTATGAGCTGCGCATCGGCAACGATCAGCCGATTTCGCTTCAAGACCAGCATTCGACCGTGCTTTGGGCGCCCCGCTTCACTGATCGAATTCATCCTTATAATGAGGCATATTTCGCATAGAATGCTGCAGGAACCGCTCGCGGCTTTGTAGGGTTGTCCATCAGCACGAACATGACGGAGCATTTCACGTGAGCATGAGAATAGGCTGGAACGACCTTCGCGACCCAAAGACAGCTGGAGAATATCCGTTCCGAGACGGCGTTGTCTCAGTTACCGCGGAGCAAATCGATCTTTGGATTGCAGCGCCCGCTGGATATTTTGAGGCCGCGCCAGATCGCTTATCGAAGCCCGGCGCAGTGCGGTATCTCCTTGGAGAGTTCTACGCACCTTCGACTTAGTCCCCCACGTCGTCGTCCTGAACATTGCGCACATACCCCAACTAGGTGATGCGCCGAAAAGCCTACCCGCCGAAGATCGGTTCGGGAGGCGTCATGAGATATTTCCCGCCCTGGCTCTGGCCACTCGTTGCGCTGGTTGCCATGAGCGCAATTACTGTCGCAGTGATCGCTCAGTTCCCGAGGCTGTGACGCCGCGCCCCCTCCCCGCCAACGGATAGAATAGAGTGATGGAAGACGGGCGGCTCAGCCTCTGCAAAATAGGGTTGGGCATTAACAAAGCTGATGGTGGCGACATCTGGTTTGCGTTAAGCGAGAGCCAAGCTGCGCTCAGGAAGATCGGACCGAGATAAGCCCAAAGCCCAAATTCCCCGCCGCTCTGGGGCCTGCGCTTTGAGAGCGCAGAAGTGAAGACCTCACTCGCACCGCGGACATCTTGCAGGAAGCGCCAAATATTTCTCAAGAATTGTTAGCTCGGCGCCGTCAGGCGATAGTTGCGCCGGCGGAGCCATCCTCGCTTTGGCGACAGCTTTCCAAACTGATGCCGGCTTCTTGCCCGCGACGATGTAACCGTGGCGATGGCAAACAGATGCGCCGCCCTCGCGGATCAGCCCGCGCTCTGCCCATTCGTCCAGAGTCATAACAATCAACTCAGGCGCTTATAAATCCAACGCCGCCCGTCGTGACGACGCCAAACGCGGCCGTAAACGAGCCGACCTGCGATAGAGCGACGTGGGATAAGAACGGTCCAGACATGCCACTCTGTCGCCCAGCCGGGTCGCGGCTTCAGGCACAAAAGGCGATAATGGGCGGGCATGAGGCTCATGCTCCGACCCTATCGCTTGGGTAGCATCCTGCAATTGAAGGTGACTATTAAGCTTGACGGCAATGGAAAGGTTAAATCTGGAACCACGAGCAGGCATTATTTTTGATACCCAGGAGAAAGCCGCGGATCAAAGTTGTTTGGATCCTGGTTGGTGACGGTGCCTTGAGGAATGGGTTGCGAATTTGGCCCACCAGGAGCCGCAGACGAAGGGTTGCTCGGACTAATAGCTGGATTCGTGCTGCTAACATTTCCTCCGCTAGGCGACGCCTGACCGGTCGTGTCAGACGGGCCAACTGTCGATGTCGATCCCGGCGTAGCAGGCGCCACGCCGGCGCGTGGCGCGCCGCCGCCGACCGGTCCCGCTGCTGCGCCGCCGCCGACTGGGCCTGCAGGAGCGCCTCCGCCGACAGCGGCGCCGCCTGCTCCAGCCGAAGTCCCTGTGCCACCTGCCCCACCCCCAGACCCGGCCGCTCCAGCTCCGGCGCCTCCGCCGGCGCCACCACCTCCGCCACCGCCTCCTTGAGCCAAGGCAGCAGCAGAAACGAGCAAAGTTGCAGCAAGAGTCACGGCGAAACGGGTTTGCATCGGACACCTCTCCAAGTTTGAGATCACAAATCCCGGAAGCAGGAACCGTTCCTCCTTTTTAAGAAACAGAACCGCCACAACGCAAAAAGCCGTCCGGATGCGACACCGGACGGCTCAGATGCGACTGTCGAACCCAGCGGGAAATTTTCATGGGTTGCGTGGCGGCAACAATGAGCTGTTTGATCTGCTCGGATGTCGACGCATCAAACTCCAAAACCTGATCGCAACGACGACGAAATGCTCAATCGAGCAGCGACGGATGATTGGTGGAGCAGATAATCAGACTGTCCGTCCAACTCGCCTCCTCCATGAATTGCAGAAACGCGTCGAGGACACGGCACATTTCAGCCACGTCGTTTGCCGAGGTACATGCCCGCAGACTGCATCAAACCTGTCGAAAAGATACATACCTCGGCGCTTTGCGGTCGCATCAAAAATCAGACGTAGTTTGACCGCAGTGCCTCCCATATGCATCCACGGCCAACGAACCACCTAGCTGGGCCTTGCAACCCCGCGCGGCCGTGGAGGGCCGATCATCCAGACTTGTGACGTGACAGATATGCGTCACGCATGTGCGCAGGCTGACAGGCCGATATCCGCTTCGCGCCGGAAGCGGATAGGCCGTCGTGGTCCGTGGCATTGAGATCACGGCCTTTGCAACGCCTGCCGCTCCTCTTCCGTCAGCATGCGCGCTTCGGCCTCGGTCAGCACGCCATAGCCGGCGATCTGCACGGCGCTGCGCTCGTTATAGGCGGTGCGCACCGGCGGCACGAGAGCGCCCTGGCGCTCGTCGCGCTCGCGCTTCTTGTCGCCCTCGCTGTCGCCACCGCCGCCGCCGTAACCCAGCACTTCGACGATGATCACCGACGGCTGCGCATTCGCCGCCTGTGTCGGCGCCGCGGTCTGCTGGTTCGCCGCCGCAGCATTCGATGTCGACAATGCGGAGCTGATGCTCGGCGCCTGCACGGTCGGAATGCCCGTCGCAGTGCCCTGCACCTGGATATTCGCCGCGTTCAACACCTGCAGCGCGGCCAGATTGACATTGCCGGAGACGCGGATGCCCGCTTCGCCTGCATCGATCACCCCGAGCGGCGCGATCAGGTCGACGTCGCCGGCCTCGACTTCCGGGATCGGCTTGAGCGTGGCGATGCCGGCGCCTGATGCCGGCACCTGCGGCTCCAGCGTGACGACACCATAGGCATTGGTCGTGCGCTTCGGGGGAGTATACAGCACCGTGGTCTTGGAACCACGGCCGGCATTGATGTCGCCGGTAGCGGTCCAGGCGAAAATATCGCCGCCGAAGGTCGTCATCACGCGCGACAGGCCGAGCGGGATATTGCCCTTGGCATAGATATTGATATTGCCCTGCCCGCCCGTCAGCCCCTTGGTGACGACACCGGCGCTGCCCGGCACGAGCTGGCCTTCGACGCCGATGATCGTTTGGCCCGCCGGCGTCAGCAGTTCGACATCGCCGCCGGATTCCGCGCGCACGCCGGAGCCGCCGAACATCACGATGTCGCCGCCGTGCTTGGTTGCAGCGTCGCCCGCATCATGCTCGGACAGGAATGCCGCGATCACGTTGTTGCCGCGCAGATAGGATTTGTGGCGCGGGCTATCAGCATTGTTGTATTCCCGGCCCGCTTCCTTCAGCTCGGCGAAATACACCTGCCGCAGGAAGATCGCCTGCTGCTCCTGTGCCAGCGATGCGAAATAGGCGCGACGCTCGACATCATTGCCATCAAAGCCGTAGCGCTCCTTCAGCCAGGCCGCGAGTTCGTCTTCATAGGTCTTGGCGACCTTGCCCGGCTGATCCGCCAGCGGCGTGCCGCTCATGGCGAGATTGGCCGGATCGAGATAGAGCGACGCGAGCTTTGCATAGTCGGGTGCGACATCGGCGATCCCCGCCTGCATGAAAATGCTGGCGCCGGGAATCTTGTCGGCTGAATTCGCCACCTTGTTGCCGAGGCTGATCACCGATCCCTTATCGTCCTGGCGGATATTTCGCCCGGCCGAGATCATCAGCGTGCCCGGCCCCGCCACCTGCGCATTGGCATAGATCACGTCATGACCCGCCTCGATCAGCGAGAAATCGGTGACGTTGTTATGCATGGCGAGGACATTCGGCGCCAGGATGTCCCGGCCGGCGCGCATCCACACCGGCGTCGCCGCCTCGTACCAGGTATCGACGGTGCGAGGGCGGCCATTGATCAGCGTGATCATCTTGCGTGTGCTGCCGAAAGTCAGACTGACGATATCGTCGCCCGCATAGACGCGTGCCGGCTCGCCGCTGCCCGTATGCAATCCACCAGCCAGCGGCGTGTTTGGCCCAAAAGCAAAGAGTGATGGCTTCCTGCCATCGGTAATGCCGAAAAACGTGCCATCGCTGGACATATTATTGACCTGCACGCTGCCGCTCGTGCCGCGGAAAGCGGCATGGAACGGGTTCGGCAGTTCGGTATCCGCGCCGGACATCGCGAGCTTATAGCCACCGGCAAAGATGCTCTTGCCGGCCAGCATTTCGAGCTGGCCGTTGCGCGATGGCGCCAGCATCAACACGTTGGAAGAGACCAGACCGTTGACGAAATTGATATTGCCATTGGCCGCAGTGGCGCGAAGGATCGACGGCATGACCAGATAGGCATCGCCCTCGGCCGATTCCGCGCCGACATTGGCACTGGGCTTGCGCGGGGCTTGGTTGGGGATCAGGGTCGGCACCAGATCGCCGCCGGCCGAGAACAGGTTGACGGCCGTGTGGTCGGTCCAGAGCGAGAACCAGCTGAAGCCGCCGCCGCTATAGTTTGTCCCGTTGTGACTGAAAGCGCTCCTGTTGAGCAGATCAACGCGGCCAGGGTCGCCGACGCCGCCAAGAATGAGATTGCCGCGGGTGTCGATATTGGCCACGCTGTCACCCAGCATCAGCACCATGCCGCCCATCACATTGCCGCCGGTGGCGAGGAAGGGATCGACCGGCAGAATTCCACCGGTGCTCTGGCTCCGGCCATAGCTGGTCACGACAGCCAGATCGATACCGCCGATCCGCGACGTGCTGACATTCAACGCACCACGCAGATTGGTGATCGTGCCGTTGAGATCGAGCATCTGATCTCCGGCATCCGCGCGTTCGCCAGGCACCGCCATGGTTGCCTTAAGGTTCGGATTGAGCATGCCGCCGGTGCGCAGCGTCAGATCGCCGCCGCCGGTGAGCACGAGGTCGCCATTCACCACACGGCCGGTGGAGCCGATGGCGAGATTGAGGCCTTGGCTGCGCGAGGCATGATAGCCAACGGTTTGGGACACGGTGTCGCCGCGGGCATCGATCACACCGGCATCGCGACCGGCGCGCACCGTGACATCGCCGCCGCCGAGCGCGCCGATACCGGTGAAACCGACCAGCCGCGGGCTTTTGGCCAACGTATCCATGTCCGTGTAGTAGGTGCCGAAATTGATCCACCAGCTGGTGGCGATATCGCCGACACCTGCGGTGCCGCCGCTGCCTTGCCGCCACAGCCAATTGTTCACTGCAGAACTGCTGGTCCCGGCGGCCGGCTGCGTCGCTGGGTCATTGAGAGATGGCGTACCGCTCCAGGCATCGGCGCCCCAGGTATCGCCGATGACATCGCGGCCGGCATCGATCAGGACATTGCCGCCGTGGTCGGGATACCAGGCGCGATAGGCAGCGAGCGCCGCATCATATTTGCCATCAGCCTGCACTTGACCGAGCACATAGTCGCCGGTTTTCCCGCGCGCCAGATTATAGGGCGCATTGGCAGCCGCGCCGCCCGCCAGCGAGCTGTTCGTGCCGGCGGTGTAGACGCCGAACATCGACATCATACGAACGTCGCGGCCTGCCACGACGGTAAGATCGCCGGTGCCGGTGCGGATCACGCTGTAACCGGGCGTGCCGAACCTGTAGTCGTAAGTGGTGGTCGTGGTGGTTTCCTCGCGGCCGCCACCTTCGCAATATGCACCCCATGAGCAGAACTCCGCTTCTGTTACGAAGAACATGGCAGCGATTTCCGCAGCTGGCTTGCCGAACCAAGACGGCATTTGCAGCTCTGTTGCTCCCGCAAGAGAGATGGTCCGCGGCGCGTTAACACAAGCGCCAGGGGCCGCCGCACAGAACTCATCTTCCGTCATGAAGAACATCGCCGCGATTTCCGCGGCGGGTTTTCCCGCCATCGAGGGATCCTGGAACAGGTCGTTCGCCGCAGCCAGGCTGAGCACCCGTTCGCCGATGAACACGGTGGTCGTCGTTGTTTTCGACGTGCTGTTCACGCCGTGATGCGTGTCCGCCAGAACCACGTCGCCCTTGCCTTTCACATTGCGCGCGCGGATATCGGCCGAGCCGAGATCGGCACCTGCCGTGAGCGCCAGATCCCATGATGTGGAGCCTTCGCCCAGCATCGGCGCCAGTGCCCAGTTTCGGCCAGAACCATTCGGCCGCAGATCGACCGGCTGGCCGCCGAGCAACACGACCTTGGTCATGGAGGGAATCAGCGATCCCTGCGCCAGCGTGATCTGCGCCCTGGTGACCAAAGCCACGGGAATCTTCACGCCCTTTGGCCAGTCGAAGCCCTGCACACCTACGGCGCTGCGCAGCGCGAAACCGGCGCCGAGCTTGCTGCCAGCGGTCAGGTTCAAGCCGGAAGACAGTACCGTGCCGGCAGCATAGACATTGCCAGAGGCGTCGATCACCTCGGCTCCTAGCACCGTGCCGGCAGTCAGCGTGAGTGAGCCAGTCAGCGTCACTTGCGCCGGCAGCGTGGTGCCGGCCGGCAGCGTCACGGCGCTGACCGGGATGTCATAGTTCAGCGTCGCGCCGGCGGGGAATGTGGTGCCGGCTTCCAGCTTGACGTTGCCGATTGGCACCACGATATCGCCGCCAAACGGCGTCATGCCGTTGCCGAGCGTGTTGCGCCCTTCGATCAGCTGCCATCCCTTGGCATCGTCTGGCGACACCGGAGGCGGCGCAAAGCCATCATTGATGCTGCCATGGATGTTGAGATTGCCGGCGGCACGGAACACCAGCGCACCGGATATGCCGAAGCCGCGCAGATTGGCATCGATGCGATTGGCGTCCGGGCCGTAGCGATAGCCGGACAGATCGATGTCGCCGACCACGGTGAGATCACCATTGGGATTGGTGATCGCATTGCTGACGATTTCGACGCCGGGACGCAGCGTGTAATTGCCGAGACCGGCGAGACGTGAGCTGAGCGCGCCATTTGCGAGCGCCGCATTGATGAAGGCCTGGTTGTGCGGATCGATGCCGCCGATCACCGTTCCATCGGGCAATGTGATCCCGTCCAGATAGGCCTGCGATATCTCTTGCGGTTTGTGTCCGCTGACATCGGGATTGTTCGCGAGCGGTGCGTCATCATAGATGCGGAATGCATTGACGGCGATGGTCCTGGCGCCGCTGATAGCAGGCGCGCCATTCAGATAGACCGCGACATCATTGGCGCCATTGCCGGCGCTATCCACGCCGCCCTGCCCGCCGGTGCCACCGAGACGGCGTGCATTGAGCGTGAGCGTGCCGCGCGCGACGCCGTCATTCTGGCCGGCGCCGCTGCCGACAGCGACATCGGTGCCGGATCGCAGGTCGAAGGCCGCATTGCCACCAATGGTCAGATTGCCTGTGCGCGAGGTGATATCGATGATCGCGCGGTTCGGGCTGTCGATGATCTTGCCATAGCCATCGACGCGCAGGCCGGTGCCGTGGGCATCGAGCGTACCGTTGATGATCAAATCATTCATCGCCGCGAGGCGGATGCTGCCGACCGAGAAGCCGGACGCATCGATGCGGCCATTGACCGTGAGGCTACCGCCATCGACAGCGATCTCGACCTGGCGCGCCTTTACCTCGTCACCGATGGTGAGGCTGCCCTGCTTGATCTGGAAGCGGCGGGCGCCGAACGCCTCACCGACGTTGAGGCGCATATTGAGTCCGGCGAAATCCGCCAATGTCTGCGCGCGCACCGAAATGTCTGCGGCTTCATAAGGCACATAAGTGCCGCCGGCGTCATGGACGCCTGTGGTGCCGCCGCGGATGTTGCCAGCGAGATTCACATAACCTGCTGCCGCATCGAGCGCTGTCACCTGCAGCGTGCCGGCGCGGTTGTAGCGCGCCGACAGATCGATGCTGGCGCCAGCGCCCATGGTGATGTTGCCGCTGCTGCTGGTGAGGACGAGATCACCGCCCCAGCTATATTTCTTGACGTCGAAGAGCGCGATCTCACGGCCCGCCATATCGATGCGCGCGCCGTCCGTTAGCACAAGGTCGTTGACCGCATCGAGCGTGAGACGCCCCGACGGCAGCACCATGGCTGTATCGACGGTGATGCGCTGTCCGGAAATCTTCAGTTCGGCGCCGAGCGCGTCGCTGGTGGCCTTGGCACTCCCGCCATTGCCGGCGATCAGCATCATGCCGCCTGCCGTAATCGTGTTGGTAGATCCCGCCTCGCCGGTCATCATGGCGGTGCGGATGGTGAGATTTCCGCCGCTGAAAGCAAAACCGGTCTCGGCTTGATAGCTGCCCTGAGTGTGATAGACGCTCAGCGAGCCCTTGCCGCTGGAAGACACCCGCTCGGAAGCGGTGAAGTTAACACTGCTGAAGCCGAGCGCAAGGCGATCGGCCGAGACCAGCGGATTCGGTCGCGTGTTCGGAGCATAACCGAGCAGGATGCGATCGGCGACGATGTCGAGAGTGCCGTCGCCGAGCCGGCTCAATATCGGCGCACCCGGCAGATACGCGACAGGATTACCAGGCACAAAGCCGGAGCCGCCAGTGTTGGACGGAGCAACGGCGCCGGACCAGATAAATTCGCCAGTGGTGATGCTCGCTCTATCGCTTGCCGCACCGTAGCCGTAGATCGCCGGCGCGCCGATAACGAGACGAGCCAGCGACGACCTGCCGGTTTCGGGATTGAGCGTGTTGAGATCGACCGAGCCGTAGATGTTCACGGACTCGCGGGCGTTCAGGACCAGAGTCTCCAGCACCGGGGCGCCGACGCTGGTATTGCCGCGCAGCAGATTGGCGAGCACCGTCTGATTCAGCGCCATGCCCGGAGGCAATTGACCTGCCGCACCGGCCGCAGCGAGTGCCTCGGCGCTGCCGAGATTGACCGCGGAAATGCCGAAGACGAGATTGCGCGTGCCGTAGAGCAGATTGTCGCGCAGTGTGAAGGCGGCATCGGTGGCAGCACCGATGGTGCCTTCCGAATAGATCGCCGTCTGGCCGCCGCAGATCGCGCCGGCAACACAGCCGCCAACATCGATGGCCACCGGGGAAGTCCCGTCACTCACACCTGGCGCCAGCAGATTGACCCATCCGTTCGACACCGCGAAAACCGATTGACCATTCGGGATGTAGACAAACCCATTGCTGGAATCGAACGGCACCGCGCCGCGACCCAGCGTCGTCATGGTCGCCCCTTGCTCGATAGTTATGCTGCCATCCTGCTGTCCCGCATTTTGGCTCGCGACAAGGAAGATTTCAGCTGCAGACAGGACAGCGCCCGACCGGACCGTGACGCTTCTGGCGTTGTCGAGGCCAAACGACACGATACTCTTGCCATAGCCCTCGGCGCTCACCGCCCCGCCGCCGATGGTCATGCGTGCAGCACCAAAGGCATTGAGCTGATCGGCATAGAGAGCGACGCCCGTCGCCCCCTTCACCGGCGATTGTCCTGCGGCCAGAATCTCGATGTCCGCAGAACCTTGCGGGCGTACCGACAATGTGCCGGCATAGCCCTGGCTGTCAGCCTCTGCCGCGAATAACGCGTTGCCATCGAACACCAGTGCCGGCTTGCCGGCCATCCCAGCCCCCGGCGACAGTGCGAGTTCAAGCAGCTTGGCATCGGACGTGATCATGCCGCGCGAAAAACCGCGCCTGACGGCATCGGCCATCACGAAGGAATTGTAGTCCATCTCGTTATAGGCGGAATGCGTGCGCACCTTGTCGCCGGGCGTGATCAGCAGATGGTTCGGCAGCGATGCACGGATGTCGGTATGGGCGATGCCGAGATGACCGGTGGCGACATATGTGCCAATTTCGGTGCTGACCGGCGCGCGTGCGGCGGTGACGCCTGCGCCGATCTCCACACGGAAGGCGCCGGGCAGCATGGCATAATTCGACGGCAGGAGCGTATAGGTGCCGGCTGGCAGGCCCGGCACACCTGCAGGCACGGTCACCTGCTGGCCGATCGCTGGCGTGCCAGCCGCGCTCTTGTCCGCGGCCGGTGCGGTGCCGGTGAAGCCCGGAACGATGGCATAGACAGCATTGCCGGCGTTGCTGAAGCTAAATGCCGGATTCGCATTGGCGAGCGGCGTGGTGAGGATATCCACCGAGCCGCCGCGGCCGCTGAAGAAGCCGGCACCGACAAGCTTGCCGCCGCCGGACAGATCGATAACAGCGCCCTGATCGACATCGACGGCGAGACCGCGCAGCGACACGCCACGAATGGCGGCGCCGCGATAGTCGGTCCCGAACGGATCAACTGGTGTGATATCGGTCCCGTTGAACTTGTAGGTCAGGCCATCGATGGTGCCACCATAGGGCAGCACAAGACCCGCGGCGCTCACCGACGTGATGCTGCCGGCAAGAAGGTTGGTCTGCGAGCCCTTGAATGTGCCGCCGGATACGGCATCGAGGCCGACCTTGATCAGGCCAAGCGGCGCGCGCACCACGCCGCCCTGATTGACGACGCTGCCCTGCAATTCCAGCGAACCGAAGACCGAGAAAGGCACCGCCGGATCGGTGCCGGGCGTGCGCGCGATGTTAAGCGTGCCCGCCGCTTCGATGCGCGCGGGGACGCCGGTGGCCGGATAGATCTGGGCCGCGATGACGGTCAAGTCGCCTGGCGCGGACAGGCGCGAGCGGAGGCTGGTGCCGCTCAGCCTGGGTTCTTCGAGCATGCGGATGTCGCCGCGGCTGGTCAGTGCCACCTCGCGAAAACCTCCGCGACCAAAGGCTTGGCGGCTCGTCTGCAATATGCCCTGAAGGCCGGCGAAGCTGCCGAAACGCACATCGATCAGATCGGCGGTGATACCGAGATAGGCGCCGTCATAAGCGCGCGAGGGCTGCGTTGCGGTATCACTTGTCGTCGAGGGCACGAGCCCCGGCAAGACCGCGTTTTCGCTCGGCCCTGCCGACAGCGGCGCTTGCCCAAGCATGACATGAGCCGCCGCGAGCGTAACGCGCGCATTGCTCGATGCATCTGCGGCGAGACCGATTTCACCATAGATGCGCAGGCTCTGGGCGAGGTTCAGGCGAAGGCCGTCTTCGAAGGTAATGACGCCGTTCGACAGCAGGACGAGATTTCCAAAACCGCCGGATGCGATCCGATCGACGCCCAAACGGGCCTGTCCATACGCCAATCCGGCGTCTCCGGGGCGCATGTTGTCGGAGATCGTGTGGCCGCCTTGCGTCATCACGACGGCAATTTCACGGGGCGTCAAAACCGCTGCATCGGGCATCGGTGCGTTATTGTACTTGGCGCCGTTAAGCCCGAGTTTCAGCGTGCCGCCCGCAGCACCTTCCCCGCCGGCCGCTGCGCGCATGGTGCCGTCGAGCACCAAGCCATTGGCGGATTGCAGACTGATGGTGCCACCATTGCTGGCGACGTTCAGTTGCGACGATGCCTTGTTCAAGCCGCCGCCAGGAATATCGATGACCGCCTGCGCGCCCGACGCATCCAGCAGCGCACCGGCACGGATGACGACGAAGGAGTCCGGCATTGTGGTCGGCGTGGTGTTCTCGAAATCCGCGCTGCCGCCGATCGCGATGGTGCCGCCATTGCCGACGATTCCATAGGCGCGCCCCTGCGCATCGATCGCCGTCACCGCACGTGCCGCGACATCGAGCACGGCATTGTCACCGATCCAGATCGAGCGGCTATGCACCGACTTGTCATAAGTTTCGAACAGCAGATGATCGATGGCGATCTCGCCGCTCCAGGCATTCAAACGACCATCGACAGTGATCTGGCCGGGCGCAGCGATGGCGATCTTCTGGCCGGGATCGACGGTGATGGTGGCGCCGCGTTCGACAACGATCTGCGCGCCGAGATCCCCGGCAAGAATTTGCCCCGGGCTGGCCCGCAGCGCGAGGCTTGCGCCCTTGCGCTGGGTCAGCGTGCCCTTCATCGCGTTTTCGAGATAAAGCGGCGGCGTCCACAGCGTGAGTGCCGCATCTGGTGCCGCACCTGTCGGCACCGACATCGCGTCCGCGCCGAGCATATAGACCGGCATGGTCACATCGAGTTGTGTGCCCGCAGTCACGGTCAGGCCGCGATGGCCGTTGATGTTGTAGTTCGCAAAGCCGGTCTGAAACAGCGACGGATCGAGCCGCAGCGCGCCCGCCTCGGCCATCGCACCGATCACGATCTTGCCACCAGTTTCGATGTCGAGTTTGCCGCCGCCGGCAACGCCATAACCGCGGATCTCGCCATCCAACAAAATACGTCCGGTGCGCGTGGTCACGTTCATATCGGCGCGCAATGCGACATTGCCGCCCTTACCGCCCGTCAGCTTGCCGGTGCGCGCGAGCGCACCTCCCGATGACACGTCGATCAGACTATCGCGCTCGACCTTCACATCGCCGGAGGATACCAGCGACACGGTGCCGCCATTGATGAAGGCTTCACCCTGCGCATCCTTGTCGAGCAACTGATTGACCCACGCGCCGCGCAGATCAATCACCGCCCCTGACGACAGTTTGACTTCCGAACGACCACCCTGCACCAGGAAGACCTCGTTCGCTCCATCGAACGAGCCCTTGAAAACATTCGTCGTGCTCACCGAACCGCTCTGCGCCGTCACGCGGGCATCGATCTCGATCACCGGCGCGATCAGGCGGATATCCGCGCCAGCCGCGAAACTCACATCCGCATCGATGGTGATCTTGCCACGGGTGCCGAGATCGAGCCCGCCGAGCTTCTGTTCGCTCAGATGTTTCGCATCGAACCAGACGGTGTTGACGCCACCACCATCAGCCTTGTCGGTGATGCGCACATCGGAATTGTACAGATCGAGACGACCATTGGCGTCATAGCGCCCGAGCGCCAGCGTGCCGTTCTGCGCCGCCGTGGTCTGCGTCAGCTTGTAGCCATCGGTCGTCGCCGCGCTGCGCTTCGTGGTCTGGCGTTCGCCCGTCACCGTGTCGGCGACAATGCTCGCCTGGAACGACGCGGTCGGCGCCGACAGGATCAGGCGGCCGGCATCGCGGCCCACCGTATAGCCGTCTTCCCACCGCAGCGATGTGCGGCCGCGATCGAAGATCGTGGTCCAGATCTCGACGAGGCGCGTGTCTTCCTGGCCCTGAATGTTATGCGAACGGACGAAGCCGCCGGCAAAACTGCGATACAGCAGATCGGCCGGCGCATCGTCGATGGAGTAGCGGCGGCCGTCGCTGCCTATCAGATTGGTGGAGCGGATCCAGCCGGCGGCATAATCGAGCGAGCCGCCGGAGATGTCGAACACCGCGCCGCGCTGCGCGATCACCTCGGGCGCATGCAGCGTGATAGTGCCGCCGAGCGCGCTCCACTCGCCGATCGTATGCGCGGTGTTGGCAAGATAGCCGCCGACTTCGAGCAGGCCGCCTTTGGTGTAATAGCGATCGCCGTCGTAACCGCCGGTGCCGGTTGGCAGCAGCGTCAGCGCGCGGACGTCGATCCAGACGTCGTTGTTCTTCAGCGTGTCGGAATCGCGGTTCTGCGGCGAGTCCCGCAATTCGTTGCCCTGCAGGTTGATCTTGATATTGTTGCTCTCCATCGCCAGCGCGACACCGCGCACGCCGGAGACATCGAGCCGCGCACCATCCTCGGCAATGATCTGCTTGCCGGCGGAAGCGGCGATCTGGCCGCCTTGCGCCGTGGTCACCGAGCCGCCCTTGAAGGTGATGGTTCCGCCGGTGACGAGTTCGATGCGCGACTGATCCTGGCGATCGGCGAGCCCCGAGAGGTTGTCGAAGGCGCCGGTGATGGCCAGAGCGCGGACCTTGTTGGCTTCGACCGACGCATCCACCAGTGCCTGACGCTGACTATCGAGCGCGGTTTCCGTGCTGCCGATTTCGGGCAGGATCATGGTGAGGCTGTCGGCGCCGAGCGCGATGCTGCCTGCCGTGTCCGATGCCCTGTTGAGCAGATGGATGGTGCCGCGCGTATGCACCGACGTGGTCGCGATCAGCGCGCCGTCCTGCAGTAGCGTGCGGCCGGCCAGCGTGATGTCGCCCTGCTGTGCGAAAATGAGACCGCTGTTGCGCACCAGGCCATTGGCGCTGCCTGCGGCGATCACCGGCGAGATTTCGTGGCCGCGCGTGGTTGACGAGGTATTCGCATCGGTGCCGAGACCGCGGCGAATGATGAAATCATCGCCGGCCGCGAGGAGCGTCTGTCCTCTCGGCGTCTCGATCTGGCCGGCATTCTCCACCGCCGAGCCGATCATCAACACATAGCCGCCGCCCGAGGTCACCGAGCTCGGCGCCCGCGTATTGATGACGGCACCGGCCTCCACGACGACCTTGCCGCCCGCCGCCGTGAAGCTCGGCACGAAGCTTGCACCGCTCTGCGCGCTGTAGATGCCTTGCGTCGTGAATTGCGCATCGGTGATGCCGGCAGTCGATGCGATCAGCGATCCGACATTGACCTGGCTGTTGCCGCCGAAAATGATGCCGCTTTGATTGATCACATAGACATGACCATCGGCCTTGATATTGCCGAGGATCTGGCTCGGCGCGGTGGCATTGGTGACGCGGTTGAGCGCGACCCAGCCGGCATTGCCGCCCTGATCGAAGGTCAGTGTGGTGCGCGCGCCGACATTGAACGACTGCCAGTTCAGGATCGCCTGCTGTGCCTGCTGGCGGATATTGACCTGGGTCTGGCCATTGCCATCGACGCTTTGCGTCGGTCCAGATGCGCCGGTCCAGCCCGCCGGCATGTCCGGCAGCAAGCCGCCGGCACCGAGACCGTTGGGAATAGCAACCGGTGCCGTGGCGGACACCTGCGCAGCCGCTGCTGCCGCACGCGCGGCGGATTGCACCGCCTGAATGTCCTGCACGGCGCGGGCTGCGCGTGCGAGTGACTGCTGGGTCTGCTGTGCCGCCGCCGCGGCCTGCCGCGCCGCCTGTGCTGCCGCATCGGATGCGATATTCGGCGCCGAGACGGCGCCACCGCCGCTGCCGCCATTGAGCGCGCGGGCATACACCATGTCAGGCGTTGTGATGACGAGGGCCAGCGTGCTCGCGCCCGTCATCAGCCAGTGGCGTGAGAGCAGGCCTCGGAGCTGCAATGTTGATTTCACCGATCCGCTCGACAACGCACGACGCTCATTGGACCGAAGCTTCTTGGAACGAAAGCCGGCTTTTTCAAACGTCATGGGAATAGCTCGCGAGGTTGAACGTGAGATGTCAGCGGGACTTGCGCCCCTTCATCTCTGAGACCGCCACCCTGCGATGGAGTCCGAACCGCACGTCGCAAGTTTTTTTTGCGAGTTCCGTATCAACTCAACAAAACCATCCCGCCAGGCAGACGGCGCAGCTTTGCGCCGAATGTTTCAGCGAGATGATCGATGGCAGCATCGATGCTGACGAGCTGGAATGTCGCAACAACGTCACGTTCGCCGAGCTTGTCGTTCAACACCACGATCTTGCCGGGACGATAGCGGTTGAGTTCCTGCACGACGCGCGCAAACGGCTGGTGCCGGAAGATCAGTTGCCCGCGTTCCCAGGCGGAGGAGACCGCGATGTCGGCCGTAGCGACCGGCCGCAAGCCTTGATTGTCATAGACAACCTGATGCCCCGACGACACCGCTGTCACCTGCTCGCGAAGGCGGACATCGACCTCGCCCTGCATGCAGGTGATGCAAACAGACCCATTGTCGCGGCGGACAGTGAAATGGGCAGCCGACGCCAAGGCGCGACCGCCTGCGGCGACCACTTCGACATCCGCGCCGGCCTTGGTCGTGATCGACGCCTCGCCATCGATCAATTCAAACTCGCGTCGGCCTGCGCCGGAGGCGCGCATATCGATACTGGTCTGGGTGTTGAGGACGACCGAGACGTCATCGCCCATTGCCACTGTCTGCCGCCCCCCGGTCCCTGTCCGATAATCGGCAGCAAGTTCTTCCGGAGACGGCCACAAGCGGAAAGGTGGTCGGGAGCCGATATAACCGGCGGCAGCGACCGAAGCCGCAAGCGCGCCGCCGAGAAACGCGCGCCGCGCGAGCTGCGGACGTGGTCGCAACGGGACGACCGCAGCGGGCGCTTGCGACGCCTGCCCTACGAGATCGCTGGCCGGGCCGAGGACCTGCCACAACAACTTGGCTTCCGCAAAGGCGCGACGATGCGCGGGGCTCTGGTTGCGCCAACGCCGCACGGCCTCGGCATCCTCCGTGGTGGCCTCGCCGGATGCGAGCCGGAGCAACCATGCAGTCGCCTCCGCCTCCAGACGACCGTTTTCGCCTGTCTGCGGGTGTGAGCCGGATAAATGGTTGGTGTCGTCGCGCACGTTGTCCCCTCAATCCCTAGACGTCGTGGGACGGCCAGGACCGAACGTCTGCGACAAATTTATTTCAAGGCGGGCCCGGCAGTGATCGAGCGCCTGTTTCAACTCGCGCTCCACCATCCGGGTCGAAATGGCGAAACGAGCGGCAATTTCCGAGATCGTCCGTCCTTGCGTGCGCGCGGCCAAAAAGATCGCGCGACGGCGCTCGGGAAGCTCGGCGAGAGCCTGCGCCAGACCGCGCACCGAGGATCGCGCCGCCGCGATCCGCTCGGGATCGAGTTCGTCGGTCTCGACCTGCAGCAGCAATTCGACCTCGGACCGCTCGAGGCGCCGGGCTTCCGAGCGGCGACGATCGGCGGCGATGTTCAGCGCGATGCGAAAGAGATAGCTGCGCGGATGCTGGATGGCGCCGAGGTCGTCGAGCTTGCCGAGGCGCAGATAAGCCTCCTGCAGAACGTCATCAGCCGCATCCGGCGAGCCGAGGCGACGGGTTAGCCGGCTCCGCAATGGACCGTAGTCATCCAGCAGGGTCTGCAGCAACACCGCCTGGCCGCTCTCCTTCATTCCGCAGACATTCCACTCGAGACCCACACGCGCACGGCGGCTACGGCCGGTGCGCCGGTCTCTTTATGGAACTATTGTGACAGGACGTTATCGGTTACCGCCAACCCGACCGTCGAAGGCGACGCAATCGCCGCTGACCTGTCGGTCGCGCGGTAGCACGACGATCACGACCGGTTGCGGCAGCGCGGCGGGTGGCTGCTCGGTGGACATGGTCAAGAGAGCACGACGGATGCGGCTATCACGCACTTCATCGCCGGTCGAACTCAGCAGATCGATGCGCTCGGGATAACCGTGCTCGGTCATCCAGATGCGCAGCGCCACGCGATATTGCCCCAGACTGGTATCGCTCTCGCGGCAAAGCGCAGCCAAAGCCGCATGCTGCAGGGCGATCGAGTAACTCCGGCGCACCGCTTCGCCTTCAGCCCCGACAAGGCCGGGTGCGACCATCATCGTGCCACTGCCGGCCGAACGGGCCACGAGGCCGGTGCCGGCCAGCAGTTGTCGAACCGCTTCCTCTGCGGTGTAGTCGCCGGAAATGGCTTTCGACTTGCGCTGTGTCACCGCACTGCCATCAGCGAAAATCTGGACACCCGTCACGACGCCGAGACGATAGATCGCTTCATCGACAGGTTGCGATGGCATATCGATGGACCATCGGCGGACATCCGGCGTCGATGCCTCAAGCGCCTGCCCTTCGCCAAACACAGCAAAGACAAGCGCGGCAACCAGACTCAAACCGGCAAGAAGCGAACGCACCGTGCATCCCAACGCATCGACCACCGCGACGAAGGGAATCGCCTAGCACAATCAGATGACAGCTCAAATCGGGCGACCACCCTGCGGCTTACGTCATTGCGTCACCTGCCCGCAAATCGCCTCCGCGTTACGGGCGCGAAGCAGGATGTTCGATATATTTCAACAAGATGCGGGCTTTCTGGGGGAGCCCCGGCTCCGCCACCCTTCACTGACGCACTCGCTCTTCGATTTTTATCACCTGCGCCAGTGCGTTGGTGCACGCCCACGATGGTCTGCCCGGAAACACCAGTTGCTCTCAAGCTTTGGTTGAGCTTGGATAGTGATGGGTCTGGGGAGCAACTCATGCGTATTTTTTGCGTTCTGGCGCTAGGCGCCACTGTGTCTGGCTGCGTCACCGCCAATGAAACGGTCGCGTTTCGCAGTTCCAATCCAAATCAACAATCTCTCATGCGCGACGGCCAGCCTGCCTTGGTGTCCCGCCAGAAAAACTCACTCGTTCTTGTCCGGCCCGCGGGCAGACAACTGCAGGCAAATGGTCGACCCGTGTTCATCGTGGGGATCAACAATCTCAGCCGAGGTCCGATCGACTTCCGCGTTGCTCAGGTCGAAGCCAATCAGCGCGTCGGCGCGGCCGAGTATCCGATGCAGATCGTCACTTTCGAGATGCTGCAGCAGGAAGAGAAGAACCGACAGGTCGCTGCCGCGATCCTCGTGGGCGTCGCCGGTGCCGCAAACGCATATGGTGCGTCCCGAGCCGGCTACGGGCACTACACAACGCCGAGCGGCCGGACCGGCACATTCTACAGCCCCACCGCAGCAGCGATCGCGCAAAACAACGCCGCCGTGCAAAACGAGGCAATGGTCGCGGCGACGATCGAACGCGGTCAGGCCAATATGGCGATGCTCGAACAGGCGGTCATCAAGGACAATACGCTCATGCCAAGCGAATGGTATGGCGGACAATTGCACCTTGCTCCGCCGACCGATCAGGGCGGCGGCCAGAAATCATATTCGATCGTCATTACGGTCGGCTCGGACCGACATGTCGTCGAGGTCGCTCAAGGCCCTGCGGGCGCTTGAGCCTCCCCTGTGGCGGTGTCGGCATTCGCTGCGATAACCGGGCGGCGGGGTTGGATCCACCTGTCGGCCAATCCTTTGTGTCACCAGGTCTGATTTCGGGAATTGTCGCCGACGCCATTGCCGTAGTTGCTCCAGGACTGCGTCGGCGCGACGGCAGCTCCACCGACATAAGCGCCATAAGCACTACGCACAGACTTGCGCCGTGCCTGGGGATTACGGCGGGCGGCGCTCAGATCGGTGGAAGCGCTGGTCGTCGCGGTCACCTTGGCAGATGCGGCGACCGCCGGCTCGGTGGCGACAACGGCGGTAGTGGCGAAAAGCGCAAGCGCGGCGGCGCTCAGCGAAATGGTCTTGACCGACATGATGATGTCCTTGTGTTGCAGGGACCGGCGGGTCTCTGTGGAGAGATGACGCAAAGGACATTGGGTGGCGATCGCTCGTTGCAAGCGATGCCCGCGTCACAAGCCCGTGACGCAGTGCGGTAGGACGGGCGTCGGATACCGCATCGAGACGCCGGATAGATTACGGAGAAAATGTGGATGCGCGTCGAACCGGGCTTGTCCAGGCAGCGACGACTGGTTGTGACCATCACACAACGGGGAGGAAATCATGTCCAAGCAGGCCACCATCACCATCGGACGGATTGCTCTACTCGCCACCCTGATGGTGACGGCATCGACCGCCCTCGCCTCGGCTCAGACGTTTAGCGCCGAACAGCGTCGGCTGTGCACCGGCGATGCGTTCCGGCTGTGCAGTTCGGCCATCCCGAATATCGAGGACGTCACCATCTGCATGCGCAAGCAGAAGGCCAGCCTCAGCAGCGGCTGCAAGGCGGTGTTCGACAAGCCGGTCGTCACCGCCGTGAGCAAGGTGTCGTCAGAAGATTAGTGTGTGGTCGCCATCCAGGCGCGGGCATCGCGCTGCGCGGCGGCGATCTCGACATCCGACATCATGTCGGCGACTTCGCGGCGCATCGGGATCGCATCGACACGGCCCTTGAGCGCTGCAAGATTGAACCACTTATGCGCCGCCACGAGATCCACGATCCCGGCGCGGCCGCTCGACCAGTACATGCCGCGCTCGAACAGCACGTCCTGAATGGCGGTCTCGGTGACAGGCACTGCCGCCCCGAAATCGATCTGCCCCTGAAACATCGGTCATTCCTTTTTTTATGTTTGCCGCCCCAACCGAGCGCGGCTCCTGTCCGTGATTTGACTGTCCCAACCGCCAGTTATGTCCGGCGTGTTGAGGACAGAATGCCGATCAAATTTGAATGGCAGTTTAAGCATCGCGATGAACGGATTCTGAACGCGGCGCCGGCGCCAGCGTTCACAGGCAGGCAAAAACCCAGCATTCATGCGGGTTTTCTGCATTTTCGCGGATTTCGGTTTACCTTGCCGGTTGGGAAACGCGTAACCATCGCAAAGGCAAGGCGTAGGATGGGGTATCGCTTCGGCGCAATGCGCCTGCGCTCAACCCATCCGACAACGTTCATGCAATGGAAAAACCGATCATCGCCGGGGATCAACCGCACCGGCGGAAAAATACGAGGGCGTCGGCAACACGTCAGGATCATGTCTATCGGCATCATGCCGGAGACTGCGGATCGAGGACCCGCCCGTAGAAGAACGCCGATCACTGCATGACCAGCATCTCTGCCGGACCGCTGCATATGAGCCGAAGCTCTTGCAATCACGATCCAGCCGTTCGACCTGATGTCTCGCCGACACCCTCTTGCGTCGACCGGAGCCATGTCCTCGATAAAGACCGCTCCAATGACGTCGCCGGCATCGCTGCCGGCATAGTCCGGAAAGAAGAAATTACTTCTTCTTGGCGGCCTTCTTCGCGACCTTCTTGGTCTTCTTCGCGGTCTTCTTCACTGCGGTCTTCGCAGCCTTCTTGACCGGAGCCTTCTTCGCCTTAGCGACTTTCTTCACTGCCTTCTTAGCCATGTTGCCCTCATAAGAGATGACTTAAATGCTGCGTGCAGTCGTGAATCGATATGCACACGATTCCGAATACACCAACGATTTCAAAAGAACAGTGGCCCGATTAAGGAAGTGTTGAAGCTGTGTCGCCGCGGTCAACCCTATTCCTGCAGGAGCTGGGCGCTCATGCGGCTTTTGCATGGCGAAAGAAACGCCCGCAAAACCTACGCCACCGAAAGTCAAGTGCGACGCGGACACCTATTTTTGCAGCGCGCGCGTGCAGTGAACTAACAAACAACTACACAAACTCCGAGCCTGCGCGAATCGCCCGAACCGAACCGGGATCGCCAAACGCAGCGTCCGAGTCGGACGCGCTGGCAACGAAAATATTTTTTGGATAACCGCGTCTGAGGCTACCCTCAGGCGCTCACAACCGGCTCTTCCGTCACGTCACTCGCCCACGATTCGCTCATCGATTCTCTCGCCATGCGCGTCGGACGACATCGATCGAAACAGAAACGGCGCCGCTTGAAGCGACGCCGTTGTCTCAAACCGGATGGTGCCAGGCCGAAATCAGAGCCCGAGCTTGCTCTTCAGGAGATCATTGACCGCCTGCGGATTGGCCTTGCCACCCGACGACTTCATCACCTGGCCGACAAACCAGCCCATCAGCGCCGGCTTGGCCTGCGCTTGCGCCACCTTATCCGGGTTCGCGGCGATGATGTCGTCCACCACCTTTTCGATAGCGCCCATATCGGTGACCTGCTTCATGCCGCGTTCTTCCACCAGCACGCGGGGATCGCCGCCCTCGAGCCAGACGATCTCGAACAGATCCTTGGCGATCTTGCCGGAGATTGTGCCCTCGCCGATCAGATCGATAATGGCGGACATCTGCACTGAGGACACCGGCGACGAGGCGATGTCCTGGCCTTCCTTGTTGAGGCGGCCGAACAATTCGTTGATCACCCAGTTCGCGGCCAGCTTGCCGTCGCGCGCCTTGTCCTTGAGGCCGTCGAGCACGGCTTCATAGAATTCGGCGCTCTCGCGCTCGGTCACCAGCACGGCGGCGTCATAGTCGGACAGGCCGAAAGCGCTGACGAAACGCGCCTTCTTCGCGTCGGGCAGTTCCGGCAGTGCGGCCTTCAAATCGGCGACGAAGGCCTCGCTGAATTCTAGCGGCAACAGATCCGGGTCGGGGAAATACCGATAGTCGTGCGCCTCTTCCTTGGAGCGCATCGAGCGGGTCTCGCCCTTGTTGGGGTCGTAGAGCCGGGTTTCCTGATCGATGGTGCCGCCATCCTCGAGGATCTCGATCTGGCGACGCGCCTCATAGTCGATGGCTTGGCCGATGAAACGGATCGAATTGACGTTCTTGATTTCGCAGCGCGTGCCGAAAGGCTCGCCCGGGCGGCGGACCGAGACGTTGCAGTCGGCGCGAAGATTGCCCTTCTCCATGTCGCCGTCGCAGGTGCCGAGATAGCGCAGGATGGTACGCAGCTTCGACACATAGGCCTGGGCCTGCTCGGCGGAACGCATGTCCGGCTTGGAGACGATCTCCATCAGTGCCACGCCGGAGCGGTTGAGATCCACCGATGTGCTGGACGGGTTGCGGTCATGCACCAGCTTGCCGGCGTCCTGTTCGAGATGCAGGCGCTCGATCCCGATCGTGGCGGTCTCGCCACCATCCAGTTCGATGGTCACCTCGCCCTCGCCCACGATCGGCGACTTGTACTGGCTGATCTGGTAGCCCTGCGGCAGGTCCGGATAGAAATAGTTCTTGCGGTCGAAGGTCGAGCGCAGATTGATCTGCGCGTTCAGGCCGAGACCGGTGCGCACCGCCTGGCGGACGCATTCCTCGTTGATGACCGGCAGCATGCCGGGCATCGCGGCATCCACCAGCGACACATGCGTATTCGGCGCGCCACCGAATGCCGTAGACGAGCCGGAAAAAAGCTTCGCCTTGGAGGTGACCTGGGCGTGGATCTCCAGGCCGATGACCATTTCCCAGTCACCGGTGGCGCCCTTGAGCAGTTTTGACGTTTTGACAGGTGCGTTCATGCGGGCGTTTTACAGCGGCACGGGGCGCGGGAAAAGCCTGAACAGCGCGCTCAACAGGTCACCGCATCCAGATGGCCATCGCGGGCATAGTCCAGCAACTGACGGTCGCGCGTCACGAGCCGCCAGCCATTGGCACGGGCGGTGGCGGCGAAGATGCGGTCTGCGGGATCTCTTGGGGGCTTCCCGGGTAGGAAGGACGACGCAATCAGGATGGAAGGGGGTATTTTCGCCAGCTCGAGCGCGGGCTCTTGCAAAGCTTCTTCGAACCAGCGTTGCGGATCCTTGCTCAAGGTCAAACGGCCGCGCGAAACCAACATGCCCAGTTCCCACGCTGTAACCGGGGAAACATAGACGGGCTCGCCTTGATCCAACGCACGATCAAATTCACTTGCAGCTGCGCGGGCTATCGGTAACTTCTCAAAAATCCAGACCGCTGCGCAGGTATCAAGTAGCAGGGCCATATTTCTTGTCGATCCAGTCCGCCAGGTCGGGGTCTGCAGGCTCCGTGAGATCGGTGCCGGGCGCGATCGTCACCGTGCCTTTCATCGATCCGTAGAGCGGATGGCGACAGGACGTGACATACTCGATCGGCTCGGATGGCTCCACCTCACCCTCCCGCCGGAATGTCAGCTCTCCCGCCGCCAGATCGACCTCCTCGCTTCGAAAGCCCGCAGCGAGCCAGGCCTTGATATCCGTATCGTCCGACGGCGCATTGCTCCACCATGCGCGCTCCTGCTGGGCGGCAACGGGTAGTTTGAATCCGACAATCTGTTCGATCTGGGCAAAACTGAGCCGCACGGCGCTGCCGGGCTGGTTCTGCAGAAACTGGGTCAGGGGCTCATATATGCTCATGGCACTCTCCCGATCAGTGCCACGAAGCTAACAAGTTACCTGGGCCCCTTCAAGATAGCGGCCCAGCTTCACATCCCCGCGACAAACGCCTTGAACACCGGGCTCGCCCGCAACGTGTCCCTGCCCGCAGCGATCACTTCGTCCACCTGGTCCTGCGGCAGCGAGAAGCGCGTCGGCACATTTTCGAGCGCCGTAGCGCGCTCGCCGTCGAGTTGGTCGAAGCCGAGGCGGCCAACAAAGAATTGCAGATCACGGCAATTCCAGCCCGGCCGCGCGCCGTAGCTCGCCCGCTGGGCCGCCGACAGGCCACAGCGCCAGGCGACCAGCGAGGATTGATAATCCTTCATGGTGCGATCGAACGCGGTGTAATTGGCGCCGACGCTGGCATCGATGGTGGTGTCCACCGCTGCCTTGAGCAGTTCGATGCCGTCCGGCCCTTGCACCGTGTTGACCCAGTTGCCGGACAGGCCGGTCTTCGCATCCACCACCAGAAACAGCGCGCGACGCAGGCGCACCGCCTGCTGCGGTGAGAGCGGCCCATAGGGCGTATCCGACGATTCACGCGTGATCGTGAAACCGGCGACGCCGTAATTATCGACGAGGCCGCCATCCATCAGCTTGATATAGGGCACCGCGCCCTCGCGATAACGAATGATCGCTTTCGCGTAATTATTCAGCATCGGCGATGCGTTGCGGTTGGCAGCCGCACGCTGCACCCAGGCCGGCAGCGGCGTGTTGCACTTGCCGGGGAATGCCTGCACCACCGCCGGCGCAAAGGCGATCGGCACTGCGGCCGAGGCGGCCACCGCCTGCGACAGCGGGAATTTCCCGATGTCGCTGCAGATCGCATCGAAAGCGGTGGCGCCGAACACGAACGGAACGCGGTTGTAAATATCCGCCGCGTTGATCCACACCCGCGGCGAGCCGATGCGCCGAAACTCGCTATAGGTGATGCCGTCGAACAAATGATTGTCGAGCCATTTGGTGAAGGCGGTGGAATCGTTGATGCCGCCGCCGAGCGCGCGGCCGATGGTGCCGAGCGACAACTGCGTCTGCAGCCCCGCTTCCGCATTTTGCAACAGAAAGCGCTCGCGAAAATCCGTCAGCGCCGCGCGCTTCTTCATGCCAAAATAGGCGGCCGTGACCGAACCGCCGGACACACCGGAGATGAAATCCAGACGATCGACCATCTTGTCGCCTGAGCGCGGCATCGGGATGTTGTCCATCTCCTGCAGCACGCCGAAGGAATACGCAGCCGCGCGCGTGCCGCCACCGGAGAAGGACAGACCGATCAGGAGATCGTCGAGCGCTGCGGGATCAGCGAAATTGAGCGCGAGATTGTCGGAGGGACCACTTGGGCCGACCGGGACATTGACGGGCTCGTTATAGACCGCGGCACAGCCAAGCAGCAGCGCACTGGCCGCCACCACCGCCCCCAACGAACACAACTTACGCATCGACGTCGTACTCACGCATTTCCCACGCGCATCGATCGGTGATGCGGCCGTCCCCACAGCAACGGGAATTATCGCTGGTAGATTAACGCAAAGGCTTTCGATTTCATGCAACGGAAAGCACAGGTGTCCGCGCACCGGCAATGTGGTTAGCGAATGGATAATACACGGTCGCAGGATGGGTCGGGCGCGAGCGCAAAGCGCCGGAGCCAAAACCCATCCTAAGATTTCAACGTTACCACCACTTCTTGGGTGCGAAGCGCCCCGACGCCTGTTCGATCACCTCACCGAGCGAGAACAGCGTTTCTTCATCGAACGGACGGCCGATCAGTTGCAGGCCGAGCGGCAGTCCTAGCGCATCGGTGCCGGCCGGCACGGCGATGCCCGGCAAACCGGCCATGTTCACGGTCACCGTAAAAATGTCGTTGAGATACATCTCGATCGGATCGGCGCCGCCCTTCTCGCCGATGCCGAAAGCGGCCGACGGCGTGGCGGGCGTGAGGATCGCGTGAATGCCCTTGGCGAAGCAGTCCTCAAAGTCCTTCTTGATCAGCGTGCGGACTTTCTGGGCGCGCAGATAATAGGCGTCGTAATAGCCAGCAGAGAGCACATAGGTACCGATCATCACGCGGCGGCGCACCTCCGCGCCAAAACCTTCGGCGCGCGTGTTCTCATACATGTCGATGAGGTTGCGGCCGGGCACGCGCAGGCCGTAGCGCACGCCGTCATACCGTGCGAGATTCGACGACGCTTCAGCTGGCGCCACGATGTAGTAAGCCGGCAGCGCGTATTTGGTATGCGGCAGCGAAACTTCGACCAGTTCCGCGCCGGCGGCTTCGAGCTGCTTGGCACCATCCTGCCATAGCTTTTCGATCTCGGCCGGCATGCCGTCGATGCGATACTCCTTCGGAATACCGATCTTCATGCCCTTCACGGATTTGCCGATGGCGGCCTCGTAGTCCGGCACCTCGCGATCAACCGAAGTCGAATCCTTCGGATCGTAACCCGCCATCGAGCGCGTGAGGATCGCCGTATCGCGCACCGTGCGGGCAATAGGCCCGGCCTGGTCCAGCGACGACGCGAAAGCAACGGTGCCCCAGCGCGAGCAGCGGCCATAGGTCGGCTTCAAGCCGACCGTGCCAGTGAAAGCAGCGGGCTGGCGGATCGAACCGCCGGTGTCGGTGGCGGTCGCGCCGAGGCAAAGACCGGCAGCAACGGCAGAAGCCGAACCACCGGACGAGCCGCCCGGCACCAGATTGACGTCAGAACCTTCGCGCCGCCATGGATTGACGACCGGGCCGAAGGCCGACGTCTCGTTCGCCGAGCCCATGGCAAATTCGTCATTGTTGAGCTTGCCGAGCATGACGGCACCGTCGCGCCACAACTGCGCGGTCACCGTCGACTCGTAAGGCGGCACGAAATTGCCGAGGATTTTCGAGCACGCCGTGGTGCGCACATCCTTGGTGGCGAACAGATCCTTGATCCCCAGCGGAATGCCGCCGAGCGGACCGCCCTCGCCCTTCGCGATCTTCGCATCCGCCGCCTGCGCCATGGCGCGCGCATGATCGGGCGTCTCCAGCACATAGGCATTGAGCACGCGCGCAGCTTCCATCGCTTTCAGATGCGCATCGGTCAGTTCGACCGATGTGAAGGACTTGTCCGCAAGGCCGTCCCGGGCCTCGGCGAGCGTGAGCGACGTCAGATCTGTCATCTATTTATTGACCGGGCTGCAAAAGAACGGAGAGAGCGTCTTGTCGTTTTCGGGCGCATCGCCATTGAACATGGCGCGGCGTTTCTTGTCGTCTTCGATCTGCGCGGCCTGCACCTTGTCGAGGATGGCATCCATGGCGGCGTCCACATCCTTCATCTCGCCCTGACGCTCCATCTGATCGAGATAGTCCATATAGAGCTGATAGGACTTTTCATCGTCGCAAAGCAGGCACATGGCGATTTCCTGTCTCGGTTACTCGACGACTTTCGGCACCAGGAAGAAGTTGTCGTCGGCCTCCGGTGCGTTCTGGGTGACGAGATCGACGATCTCGCCGTCGGTGACGGCGTCGATGCGCTTCTTCATCTCCATCGGCATCACCGAGGTCATCGGCTCGACGCCCTCGACATCCACTTCCTGGAGCTGCTCGACGAAAGCCAGCATGGCGTTCAGTTCGCCCTGCAGATGGGGAACCTCTTCCTCCTTGACCGCGATCCGCGCGAGATGCGCGATACGGCGAACGGTGGCAGCATCAACCGACATTTATATAGGGCCTCTGGGCGAAATCTGCCTGCCCTATAGCAGACAGAGGTTTCGCGCCGCAACCGCGTGAGGGAAACGGGTCAATTGTAGGGTGGGCAAAGAAGCGCAGCGACATGCCCACCCTCCAGCGCACGGCTGGTGACGGTGGGCACGCTGCGCTTTGCCCACCCTACAGCTCAGAGTGCCGCCATTCTGGCGAGGCCGTCCTTCGCCAGTTTCCGCGTCAGCTCCGCCGCCGGCAGTTCGCCGCCGAGATGCACAGCCTGCCCGGCCCAGAGATTGGTGAAATCGGTCTTGCCGCTCTTTTCCGCCGCCGCCTTGAGCGGACCGAGCGCCGTGGCCGCATGCGGGAACACCGGTGCATCCGGCGAGACCGGGCCGACTTCGCGCATCACACGGTTGATAACGCCGCGCGCCGGACGACCGGTCATGACATTGGTGATGACGGTGGTCTCGTCTGATGCCGCCTTCAGCGCCGCACGATTCGGCGCACCCAGGGTCGATTCCGGCGTGCGCAGATAGGCGGTGCCGATCTGAACGCCGGCTGCCCCGAGCGCGAATGCAGCCGCAATGCCGCGACCATCGGCGATACCGCCGGCCGCAATCACTGGCAGCTTCACGGCATCGACCACCTGCGGCAGCAGCGACATGGTGCCCGGCTGGGTGGCGATGTCGTCGGTCAAAAACATGCCGCGATGGCCTCCGCCATCGGCGCCTTGCGCAATGATCACATCGGCGCCGTTCTGCTCAAGCCACACGGCCTCGCGCACGATGGTGGCCGAGGCGAGCACGACAGCGCCCGCAGCCTTGACGCGCTGGAGGAGCGCGGGTGCCGGCAGGCCGAAATGGAAGCTGACCACTTCCGGTTTCAGCTCTTCCACCAAGGCGCACATCGCCTCGTCGAACGGCGCACGGTTCGCAGCATTGATCGGCGCGGCGGGATCGATGCCATGTTCGGTGTAATAGCCGCCAAGCCGCTTCTTCCAGCGCGCCTCGCTGGCCGCATCGGCCTCGACCGGCGTGTGGCAGAAATAGTTGAGATTGACCGGCGCCGAAACCTGCTGGCGGAACACCTGCACCTGCTCGCGCGCCTTGTCGGCCGAGATCATCGCGCAGGGCAGCGAGCCCAGTCCGCCGCCTTTGGCAACGGCGATCGCCAGCGCCTGGTCATGGGCGCCGGCCATCGGGGCCTGCACGATGGGGGCTTCGAGCTTCAGCAAATCGATCAAACGACGGTCCGGCCACATGTCATAACAACCTGTTTTTGCGCGAAAGTGCCGTCCTGTGTTGCGGCATCCTTGCGGCAACTGTGGGACAGGCTTGAGGCAGCCCGCGCGCCGTTGCCCGGACTGGAACCGAAGCTAGCACGGCGGTGCAGCAACGACCATTCAACCTGTCGCGACCCTGAAGTGACGTTTGACCACACCGCGACCCATGCTATTGGCGGCGCATGCCCGCTCTCATCCTCCCCCTCATCGACGCCGCCGCGCATCTGCCGAACCGTGGCGCGCTGATCGGCCTCGATCTCGGCACCAAGACCATTGGCGTCGCTGTGTCCGATCCAGATCGCCGCCTGGCGACGGGCGTGGAGACCATCGAGCGCAAGGCATTCAAGGCTGATGCGGCGCGGCTGCTGGTGTTGGCTGCGGAGCGGAATGTCTGCGGCATCGTCTTGGGCCTGCCGATCAACATGGACGGAAGCGAGGGGCCGCGGGCGCAATCGACGCGGGCCTTTGCGCGCAATCTGGCGCAGCTCACCACCATGCCCATCGGCTTCTGGGACGAGCGGCTGTCGACTGCGGCCGTCGAGCGTGAGCTGATCGCCAATGATGTCAGCCGCGCCAAACGAGCAAAGGTGATCGACCAGCACGCCGCCATTTTCATTTTGCAGGGCGCGCTGGATCGCCTTGCCGCGCTTTCGCGTTCTCCGGATATTCGCTGACGATGCTCACCGTGTTTGCGGCCTTGGTGCCGGTCTTTTTGCTGATCGTGCTCGGCTTCGGCCTGCGCCGCTCCATCATGAAACAGGACATCATGTGGATCGGGGTCGAGAACCTCGTTTATTATGTGCTGTTCCCGGCACTGCTCATCGACAGCCTCGCGCGTGCCAATCTGAAATCGGTGCCGATCGTCGGCGTCGGCGGCTCGCTGTTGCTGTCCGTCATTGCGATGTCGCTGCTGTGTCTCGCGCTGCGGCCGCTGCTGGCGAAAACCATCAGCCTCAGCGGTCCGACCTTCAGCTCGCTATTCCAGGGCGCGACGCGCTGGCAGACTTTTGTCGCGCTCTCGGTGGCCGGCAATCTGTGGGACCAACTCGGCATCACACTGGCCTCGGTGGCCATGGTGGCGATGATCCCACTGCTCAATGTGCTGTCGGTCTGGGTGCTGGCGCACTATGCCTCGCCGCAAAGACTTTCCTGGCCCGTACTGCTGAAGACCATCGCGAAAAATCCCCTGATCTGGGCCTGCGTCATCGGTATCGCAATCAATCTCACGGGCCTGCCGATGCCGCGCCCGGCGCATGAATTCCTCGATGCGCTCGGCCGATGCTCCCTCGCCATGGGCCTGCTCGTGGTCGGCGCAGGGCTGCAACTCGAAGGCCTGCACAAGCCCGGCGCTGCTGCGATCATCACGGTCGTGCTCAAGCTGGCGGTGATGCCGCTGATCGCCATCGGCCTCGGCATCGCCTTCGGCCTGAGCGGCACAAGCCTCGCCGTCGTCGCCTGCTGTGCAGCCGTGCCGTCGGCGTCGAATGGCTATGTGCTGGCGCGGCAGATGGGCGGCGACGCGCCGATGCTGGCCCAGGTGCTGACAATCCAGACCGCCCTCGCCGTCGCGACCATGCCGGTGTTTATCGCCTTTGCGGAGAGCTATACCGGGCGGTGAAATATACAACTTAAGGGTGTTTAACGGCTGCAAAATCAGTAAAGTCGTTTCCAGCTTCCCTGTAACCGAGGGCGTTGGAGGAACGATTGGCCATCGACCAAGTCCATAACGAAAGCCTGAAACTGTCGGCGAACCTGGCGAACGGGGTCGCCATAGCCTTGATCGCAGGCGGGTCATCCTGCCAATGGTGAGCTTCTACACGGGAGCCCAGAACACCATCCAGCCCGACGCCATTCTCCTCGTGATTTGCGCCACGATGGGGCTTATCCTACATCGAGTGGGGCAATGGTTCGTCGGAGGGCTCGAAAGTGACTAACGCCCAGATCCTCGCTTATGCAGCTCCCGTGATCGTGACTCTCGCGGTCGTCGGCATGGGGCTGTCGACGAAGCGCCGGCTGAACAGGCGCAAAGCCAAGATCGCTTCGGAACCAACAAACTCTGAGATTGGCCCGGCATCGCTGATGAGCGAGACGTCAGCCGAAATGGTCTTCGTGACCGAAGTCGAGCCCGGCACCTTCAAAAGCCAGCCGGTAAAAGACAATGCGTCAACGGTGACCGGGCTGGTGATGCGTATCAACGCTGTAGGCCTTCGCGGGCAGATGACCGAGGCAGCTACGCTCGCCAGGGCAGCACGAGACCTTGGAAAGGTTACAGCGAAATAACACCCTTCATGATCAGCAGTGTCTGCACCGTCGCAGCAAAATTGTTCAAGGCGTGGAGCCAGATGGTCAGCCAGGTCGAGCCGCTGCGGTGGCGCAGATAGCCGAACAGCAGACCCATGGTGAAAACCTGCGAAAACAGGAAGGGGTCGTAATACTGGGCATGCATCGCCGTCCACACCAGCGACGACAAGACAATGGCACCGACCGGCCGCAGGAACGATTCCGACCAACCGCGATAGAGAAAACCACGCGCGAGAATTTCCTCGGTGATCGCAGCACCTGCCGTGAGCGCGATCACCAGCAGCCAGAGCGTGCCGTCAGCCTGCGCCGATTTCACCACATCGAGCATGAAGCCGGGTGCGGACTTCTGCCCCGCGAGCTTCGCCATGACCTCCCATGCGCCGACCAGAGCGATCAACGCCGCGGTGCCGAGCAGCCAGTTCTTCCATGAGGTGCCGCGAAGCCCGAGATAATCGGTGAAGGAGTTTCGCGCGAGACGGATCGCGAGCCACAGCGCGAGACACACAGCGGGCAGCCCCATGATCACCGAGAGCGCCACCGTGGTCCCGCTGCTGACCGCCTTCACAATCAGCCCGAGATCGATCGGCTCGCCGCTGCGGATCACCTCAAAGGCGACCACCGTGAGTTGGCCGAGCGACATCGCCGCGAAGGCCAGCACGCCCCATAGCGTGGTGCCCCAGAATTTCCAGACCCGCGGTGGTTTGGCAGCGGGTGGCAGATCGGCCGGTGCAGGCGTATCGGGCGACGTCACAGCGGCAGCGCCCGTTCAAGCAATCCGCGGGCCTGCGCCTCGGTAAATTCCGCCGCGCCATAAAGCATGCTGCGCGGGCCGTCGAGGCGCGTCCGGGCAAACAGTTCCGCATGGGGCGGATGGATCATGTTGAGCGCGGCGGCCGCCGCCAGCATCGCCAGCGCCTCCACGGCCTGACGCGCGACGCGTTCGCTGTCCGGCCGCAGCAGGCAGCGGATCACAAAGGACGCCACATCGGACGCGCCGGGCAGTCCGTGTGTCTCCTGCATCAGCTCCTGCAGCACGCCGGTAGCTGCATCGCCCTCGCGTGACAGCGCCCGGAGGACATCGAGACACATGACATTGCCCGAACCCTCCCAGATCGCATTGACCGGCGCCTCGCGATAATGCCGTGCAAGGATTCCCTCTTCCACGTAGCCATTGCCGCCGAGGCACTCCATCGCTTCATAGAGGAAGCCCGGCGCGGACTTGCAGACCCAGTATTTTACGACCGGCGTGAGGAAGCGCATGTAAGCGGCTTCGGTCGCATCCTCAGCCGCCTGGTCGAAGGCACGGCAGAGACGCATCACCAGCGCCGTCGTCGCCTCCACATGCAGCGCCATGTCGGCGAGCACGCTGTGCATCATCGGCTGATCGGCGAGATGTTTCTGGAACACGCTGCGATGGCGGGCGTGATGCAGCGCATGGACGAGACCCGAGCGCATCAGTCCGGCCGAGGCGATGGCGCAGTCCTGCCGCGTCAGTTGCACCATCTGGATGATGGTGCGGATGCCCTTGCCCTCCTCGCCGACGCGCAGCGCATAGGCGTCATTGAATTCGACCTCCGATGAGGCATTGGAGCGATTGCCGAGCTTGTCTTTCAGCCTCTGGAAATTCAGCGCGTTGAGCGATCCATCCGGTCGGAAACGCGGCATGAAGAAGCAGCTGAGGCCGCCCTCTTCCTGCGCCAGCACGAGGAAGGCGTCGCACATCGGCGCCGACATGAACCATTTGTGGCCGGTGATCTGGAAGGCATCGCCATCGCGCTTGGCCATGGTCAAGTTGGTGCGCACATCCGTGCCGCCCTGGCGCTCGGTCATGCCCATGCCGAGGGTCATGCCGGATTTCTCAAGCCACGGCTTGAAGCTCGGATCATAAGTGCTGCTGCCGATGATCGGCATCGCCTGCGCCAGCACATCCGGCTGCGAGACGAGCGCGCCCACCGCGGCGCGCGTCATGGTGATGGGACACAGATGTCCCGTCTCGACCTGCGCGGCCATGTAGAACTTTGCGGCACGGATGGTCTCGGATGCGCGGCCCCTGGGCTTGCCGTCCGCGGTCCAGGTCGAGTTGTGGATGCCGGCCGCGACGCTCGCTGTCATCAGCTCATGATAGGCCGGATGAAAATCGACCTCGTCGCGGCGATTGCCGCGCGCGTCGAAACTGCGCAGTTTCGGCGTGTTCTCATTGGCCAAGCGCGCGCGATTGGCCATCTCGGCCGAGCCCCACTGCTTGCCGAAATCGGAATGCGCGATGAAGGCGCTGGAGGCATCGTTGAAAGCGAGCGCATCGACCAGCGGCCGGTCCAGCTCGAACAGATTGACGTCCTCGAAGGGCGGCGACTGGTTGAGCACCGCATGTTTGGCGGAGATGGGAGACGTCATCGGGATGTTCCGGCAGATGGAGCGTGTTGCGAATCATTTTACGCTGGATCGGAGAGTAATACGAGGCGCGGAGCCGTAGGATGGGTTGAGCGTCTTCGCGAAAACCCATCGTTGGAGCTTTCCACGAGAGCAAAGTGATGGGTTTTCGCTGCGCTCAACCCATCCTACGGCACCGAGTTTTCATCGCCTGATCGGAAAATCATACGCCTTCGTGCCGACACCCGGCATTGAGAAGTGCCACCACTCTTTCGAATAGTTCACGAATCCCTGCTTGCGCATGGTGGTCACGAGGATGTCGCGCCAGCGACGTTGCGGCGCGCTGATCGCGCGCGATGCGGTCCACGCTTTCGCGTCCGAGCAATCATAACCCGTGCCCATGTCGACACTCGCTTCCGGCGCGCGCTGGGCCTCGGAGGCAATGCAATTGCCATAGGCCTTCGCAGGATCGAACGGCGGTGATCCCGGCGCGCGGAGATCGACCAGCGTGAGATCGACGGCGGCACCGGTGGAATGCCCGGAGCGTTCGGCGATATAGCCGAGGCGAAACAGGTCGGCCTTGTTGAAGGACGGATTGTATCGTTTCTGCGCCGGCGTCTCGTTGCCGTCCTGCGCCCAGGCCACCATGTCACGCGAGGCGCGCGTCGGGCGATAGCAGTCGAGCATCTTGAGCGACAGGTTCTGCGCTTTCAGCTCCTGCTGCACTTTTGCGAGCGCCTGCCCGACCGATCGCTTCACCACGCATTCGGCAGCGTCATAGCCGACGAGCTTGCGGCCGACGAAGTTATTGACGCCGGCATAGCGGATGTCCTGCTGGATGCCGGGATCGATATCGCGCAGAAACACGAAATCATCCGGCAGTGCCTGAGCCGATGCCGGCGCGCAGATAGCAATGAGGGCCGTCACCACAAGCCGGCGCATCATCGGATGCGCTCCGAATTGACGGTGAGCTTGCTCAAAGCCGTGTCGGAGTAACGGCTGCCGGGATAGACCTCGTCGATCACGAATTTCAGCCACTGGGCTTCCACCGGCGTGGTCAGCGTCCATGTCTGCACGCCGGAGCGATCGTCCAGTTCGAGCGGGATGCGCGCACCATTGGATGTCTGCAGCAGCAGGCGCTTCACGCGGCCGTTCTTGCGATAGATGTCGTCGTCCTTCTGATAGCCGTTGCGGAATACGAAGGAGCTCACGCGGCGCAGGCTGTCGAATTCAACCGTGATCCATTCACCGACGCCCTGCCCGGACCTTCCTTCAACCCACGCAACGCCTTGCGGGCCGCTGAACAGATTGGCAGGCCCATAGGCATTGTTGAACTGGCCGGGCAGCACCGACGAGACGCAATAGGTCTCCGCACCATTGCGCGCGCAGACCTCGTTCGGCGCCCCCGGTCGCGGCAGGCTCGCGGCACGTTCGGCTTCGACCTGCTTCGGCGCAATCGCAGCGACATCAACGCGCGGCGGGGACGGCGCCGCAGCCACTTTCGGCGCATCGACGGAGGTGCCGGCGAGATAGATGCGACCGCCGAGTGTCTGGTCGTAATAGGCCGGCGTCTGTTCATGCGGCGCCGGATTGCCGGCGCGATCGGTGGCGCGCAGTGCCAGTGCCGCCACGCGCTCGCGGGTCTCCACCGCGAGATCGCCGAGATGCAGGTTGGGCTTCACCAGTTCCTCGGCGAAGATGCGGGTAAAGACCGAATTCGGTTCGGGGTCTTTATCGGTCAGGCGATCCAGCGCGGTCTGGCCGATGCCGGCGGAATAGATCGTGAAGATTCCGCGGGCCGGTTTTGCATCGGCCAGGCCGCGCGAACTGCCGATGGAGCGGCCGGCATTGCGTGGAAACGGATTGTCGCGACAGGCATCGATCACCAGCAAGGCCACGCTGACGGATTTCGCCTGGATTTCCGCGATGATATCCGGCTCCGCCAGCGAGGCGCCGCGAACGCGTGCTTCGGCGCCTTCGTTCACCGGCGGCACATCCGATGGCACGAGATAATTGACGCCGCCGATGGCGACGCCATGGCCGGCGAAGAACAGCGCCGCGGTGTCGCCGGGTGCGAGTTTGGCGGTGAAATCAGACAGCCGGTCCACCATGGCCTGGCGGCCGAGATTGGTGCCGATGGTGACGTCGAAACCGAGCGCGGTGAGCGCACGGCCGATGGTGCGGGCGTCGTTGACGGCCTTCTGCAACTGCTGGGCGGCAGGCATGTTGGTATAGACGTCATTGCCGATCACCAGCGCCACGCGCTTGGCATGGGCGGAGGTGGCACACAGCAGCAGCGCGAAGGCGGCAAGCACGGACCATCGAGACATTTGCGTCATCATGGAATCTCGCAAAAACGTAGGGCGGATGAGCGTAGCGTAATCCGCCGCGGAGCCGAAGTGGCGGATGACGCTGCGCTCATCCGCCCTACGGCCGAATACTCCGCCCTCATGGTGAGGAGGCGCGGAGCGCCGTCTCGAACCATGAAATGGCCGGGCTCCGGAGCCTGCAGCCATGGTTCGAGACGCGGCCAAGAGGCCGCTCCTCACCATGAGGGCTGGGGGGTGGGTCAGATCGGAATTATTGCAATTCTACCATGACACCCACATCCCGGGGGATAACCCGGAACCCGGCGATCCGCGCTTGCCCCCTGCGGCAACGCGCCCTATAGGATTTGGCTTTAATGACCAGCGCCCCCAAATCCAGTTTCGTCTTCGCGCACCGGCATCTGCTGGGGATCGAAGGCCTGAAAGCCGCCGAGATCACCGGCCTCCTCGACCTGTCCGAGGAATATGTCGAGCTGAACCGGCAAGTCGACAAAAAGCGCTCCTCGCTGCGCGGCCGCACCCAGATCAACCTGTTCTTCGAGAATTCGACGCGCACGCAGTCGTCGTTCGAACTCGCCGGCAAGCGGCTCGGCGCCGATGTCATGAACATGTCGGTGGCCTCGTCCTCCATCAAGAAGGGCGAGACGCTGATCGACACCGCGATGACGCTGAATGCGATGCATCCGGATATTCTGGTGATGCGCCATCACGCCTCCGGTGCCGTCGAACTCCTGGCGCGCAAAGTCGATGGCTCCGTGATCAATGCCGGCGACGGCGCGCATGAGCATCCGACCCAGGCGCTGCTCGATGCACTCACCATCCGCCGCAACAAGGGCAGGATCGAAGGCCTCGTGATCGCCATCTGCGGCGACGTGCTGCATTCGCGCGTGGCGCGCTCCAACATCATCCTGCTGAACACGATGGGCGCGCGCGTCCGTGTGGTCGGCCCCTCCACGCTGCTGCCGCCGGGCATCGAGCGCATGGGCGTGGAAGTGATGCGCGACATGCGCGAGGGCCTCAACGGCGCCGATATCGTGATGATGCTGCGTCTGCAGCGCGAGCGCATGAATGGTTCTTTCGTCCCCTCGTCGGGCGAGTATTTCCAGTATTTCGGCCTCGACCAGAAGAAGCTGTCTTACGCAAAACCTGACGCGCTGGTGATGCATCCCGGCCCGATGAATCGCGGCGTCGAGATCGACTCGCTTGTCGCTGACGGCGCGCAGTCGCTGATCCGCGAACAGGTGGAAATGGGTGTCGCCGTGCGCATGGCGGTGCTAGAAGCGCTGGCGCGCAACCTGCCGAATGCGTGACGGCCATGGACACGCTGCTGTCATTCCTCGTCGGACTGATGCAGCGGAAACTGAGATTTGTCGCGGTGCTCGGCAGCATTTTTATCGGCGTGATGCTCTATGTGCAGGGTTTTACGACGCAGAACATCATCTTCACGCTCATCTTCGTGGGTGTAACCGGAGCCTTCGCCCTCACGGTCTGGTTCTGGACCACGATCCTCAAATCCATCATCTCGAAACGGCGCTGATATCATGCTGACCAACCGCCGCCCCCTCCTCCTCGCCAATGCGCGCCTGATCGATCCGTCGCAGTCGCTCGACACCACCGGTGACGTCCTGATCGTCGATGGCGTAATCCGCGACGCCAAGCGCGGCATCGGCACGGCCGGCGTGCCCGAAGGCACCGAGGTGATCAACTGCGCGAACAAAGTCGTCGCCCCCGGCCTGATCGACATGCGCGCCTTCGTCGGCGAACCCGGCGCCAGCCACCGCGAGACCTTTGCCTCGGCGAGCCATGCGGCTGCGGCCGGCGGCATCACGACGATCATCTGCCAGCCGGATACATCGCCGACGATCGACAATTCCGCCACCGTGGATTTTGTCCTTCGCCGTGCGCGCGATACGGCCATCGTCAACATCCATCCGATGGCGGCACTGACCAAAGGCCTCGAAGGCCGCGAAATGACTGAGTTCGGCCTGCTCCGCGCGGCCGGCGCGGTCGCATTCACCGATGGCCACAAGAGCGTCACCAATGCGCAGGTGATGCGCCGTGCGCTGACTTACGCACGCGATTTCGATGCGCTGATCGTGCATTACACCGAAGACCCGGCGCTGGTCGGCGAAGGCGTGATGAATGAAGGCGAGCGCGCCTCGCGGCTCGGCCTCACCGGCATTCCCACCGCCGCCGAAGCCATCATGCTGGAGCGCGACATGCGTTTGGTGGCACTGACCGGCGGCCGCTATCACGCGGCGTCCGTGAGCTGCGCGGAATCGATCGAGATTTTGAAGCGCGCCCGCGATGCGGGGCTGCGCGTGAGCGCGTCGGCGTCGATCAATCACCTGACGCTGAACGAGAACGATATCGGGCCGTATCGCTCCTATCTCAAACTCTCGCCGCCGCTGCGCACCGAAGAGGATCGCCGCGCGCTGGTGGATGCGGTCGCATCCGGCCTGATCGACGTCATCATGTCCGATCACAATCCGCAGGACGTCGAGACCAAGCGGTTGCCGTTTGCCGAAGCGGAGCCCGGCGCCATCGGCCTCGAGACCATGCTCTCCGCCGGCCTGCGCCTGCTCCACAATGGCGAACTCACGCTGACGCAGTTGATTTCAGCGATGTCGACAAAGCCGGCCGAACTGCTCGGCCTGCCCGGCGGCACGCTGCGTGCGGGCGCGGTGGCCGATGTCGTGGTCATTGATGCGGATGTGCCGTGGGTGCTCGATCCCGCGGATCTGAAATCGCAATGCAAGAACACACCATTCGACGAGTCGCGCTTCACCGGCCGCGTGGTACGTACCATCGTGGGCGGGCGCACCGTTTACGAGCATGTATAAGTCTTGTCCCGGACGCGGTGCAGCGTGTAACGCTGCTCCGCAGAGCCGGGACCGCCGCAAGCGCCGGCGTTTGATACGGCCCCGGCTCTGCGAGGCAGCACGTCGTGCTGCATCGCGTCCGGGACACGCATGACACAGATGGGCAACGCATGAACCCGCTCTATATCCTCGCCGCCGCTTTCGGATATCTGCTCGGCTCGATCCCGTTCGGCCTGCTGATCACCAAAATGGCCGGCACCGAAGACATTCGCGGCATCGGCTCCGGCAATATCGGCGCCACCAATGTGCTGCGCACCGGCCGCAAGGGCCTCGCCGCCGGCACGCTGGTCTGCGACGCGCTGAAGGGCACGATCCCCGTCGTGATCATGGGCATGTTCGGCGGACCAACCGCGGCGATGATCGCCGCCGTGGCTGCGTTTCTCGGCCATCTCTTCCCGGTGTGGCTCGGCTTCAAGGGCGGCAAGGGCGTCGCCACCTATATCGGCGTGATGCTCGGTCTGTTCTGGCCGGCGGGCCTAATCTTCTGCATCGCCTGGATCGCCACAGCGATGACCACGCGCTACTCGTCCTTCTCGGCGCTCGCTGCCAGCGCCATTACGCCGATCTTCCTGTGGTACATGAAGGCCCCGCATCTCGCGATCCTGGCGGCCGTGCTGACTTTGCTGCTGTGGTTCATGCATCGCGAAAACATCAAGCGGCTGTTGAACGGGACCGAGGGCAAGATCGGGAAGAAGTAGGCTGCAGCCTCACCCGCGTCATTGCGAGGAGCATTTGCGACGAAGCAATCCAGTCTTCGCTTGTTGTTTCTGGATTGCTTCGCTGCGCTCGCAATGACGAGAGCGTGTCAAAACACCCGTGCCCCCTGCTTCGCATCGAGATCGAATTCCCAGATCTCCACGCCCGGGCCGACCAAGTGTCCGTGGCACTTGATGTAATGCGAGATCAGGCTGACGCGGGATTGCGGATGCAGGTGACGCAGCACGAACAGGATCTTGCGATAATTTCGCGGCGCTGCGCTGAACTGCAGGATCGCCTCGTTCAGCCCGCGGATCTTTGCGCAAGGCACATTGCCCGACACCGTCCAGGTGTAGGACTTGCATTCCACGATGATGCGCGGACTGGCGCTGCCGAGATCGAAACGCTTCTTCCGGAACGAGCGATGGCCGACCGGTAACGAATAGTTTGGCGCCAGCATGACGCCTTCGGAATGGAAGAACAGCAGCGCAGCTTCCTCGAACTCACGCCCGACGGCGACGTTGCGCGCTGCGCCCGGCCGCTGAAAATTGTTCACGTCCCACAGCATTGCCGACATCACTGAACACAAGCCAGACGGGCTGCCCCTACTCTCGCACCTTCAATGCGAATGTCAATTGAATGCATCCCAAAGTTGATTATGCTGACCCGTGGGGGGCCACGGTTTGATCGACATATCGCATGCGCCGATCCGCCTGAGCGATGAGCAGCGGCGCGACTGGCTGCGGCTTATCCGCAGCGACAATGTGGGACCGCGCACGTTTCGCGCGCTCATCAACCAGTTCGGCAGTGCACGCGCCGCGCTGGACCGCCTGCCCGAGCTGGCCCGCCGCGGCGGCGCGATCCGCGGCGGACGCATCTGCAGCGACGATGAAGCGGACCATGAGATCGCGCGCGGCAGCCGCATGGGCGTGGCGCTGGTCGCCCCTGGCGAGGCCGGCTACCCACCGCGGCTGACGACGATTGACGATGCCCCGCCGTTGCTTTGCGTGCGCGGCAATCACGACGCGATGGCGCGGCCGATGATCGCCATCGTCGGCTCGCGCAATGCGTCCGGGGCAGGACTGAAATTCGCCGAAGCACTGGCGCATGAATTAGCCGACGCTGAATTCGTTGTGATCTCCGGCCTTGCACGCGGCATCGATCAGGCTGCGCATCATGCCAGCGCCGCTGCCGGCAGCGTCGCCGTGCTGGCCGGCGGGCATGAGCGGATCTATCCGCCGGAGCACGAGAACCTGCTACGCGACCTCCTCGCATTCGGCGGCGCCATTTCGGAAATGCCGCTCGGCCATGTGCCACGCGCGCGAGACTTTCCGCGTCGTAACCGGCTGATCTCGGGTGCGTCGGTCGGCGTGGTGGTGATCGAGGCGGCGGAACGCTCGGGCTCGCTGATCACCGCGCGGATGGCTGCGGAGCAAGGACGCGAGGTTTTCGCGGTCCCGGGCTCACCGCTCGATCCGCGCGCGGCGGGTACCAACCGGCTGATCAAGCAAGGCGCGACGCTGGTCACCGAAGCTTCCGACATCATCAATGCCGTGGCGCCGATCATGGAGCGGCCGCTCGAACTGCCGAGCCGCGAAGCAGAGGACGATGTGTCGTTCGACGAACCGGACGACAGCGACCGCTCGCGGATCATCGGCCTGCTCGGCCCGAGCCCGTTGGGGATCGATGACCTTATCCGGCTGGCGAAAGTATCGCCGACGGCGGTGCGGGTGGTGCTGCTGGAACTGGAGCTCGCGGGCCGGCTGGAGCGCCACGGCGGCGGGCTGGTATCGATGGTGTAGTGGAGTATCGGGGAACACGAGATGAGGGCCGGAAAAGCTGCGCGCAATGAAGCTCTGAAATTGGCCGCCGGTTGGTTCAACGGCGCTTCTCTCACGGTCGCCGGTGCCGGCGTCGCCCTGCCCGTGATATCGCATTATCTCGGCTTTGGGCCGGCAATATCGCAGCCGGATCTATCCTGGAATTCAGTCTTAATTTGCACCGGCTGCGCGGTGATACTACATTTCCTGGGCCAGTATTTGGTGGGAGCGATCATTGACTGATCAGGACATCCTGATATTCGCGCCAGTCGTCATGACGGCAGCATTCGCTGCGACGGGACTGCTTGTGCGTCACTACGTCATCAGGAGGTACGAGTTACAGCAACAGCGCGGTGATAGCCCTGCTGCCAGTGTTGTCTCTGCGACCGAACAAGCTTCCGAAGTCAATAATGTCGCGACCGATGTCCCTGTTCGATCCGAACAGGGCTTTTCGGTTCTCCACTTCAAGCCCATCGCAGCTTCCGAGCAGGACAAAGAGAATTTCACAGCGTATTTGCGCCGGCTTGCAAAGCAGGCAACGGATTCGCCGACGGCTAACGGCTCCCCTCAACTCTCTCGGGATGTTGAGATCGAGAAGATCGTGACCACGATCGCCGATAACATGGTCGGCCGTGGTTATGTGCCGGTGACAGTTCTTGAGACGAGAGAGGATGGCGTGCATCCGCCACACCACGTCGCGATAGCATCGTCTTCGACGAGATCACGGTGACGGTCGTCGCCTATAGCGAGCCTTCGATAGCTAACTACCCTCGCCGTCGAACTTCTCCCGCGCATTCGTGATCTGCGGCAGATGATCGAGCGCCCAGGTGCCGAGCGCCTTGACCGGCTCTGACAGCCCTCGCCCGAGTTCGGTGAGTTCGTAATCCACCCGCGGCGGGATGGTTGGATAGACCGTGCGCGTCACCAGCCCATCGCGCTCCAGCCCGCGCAAGGTCAGCGTCAGCATGCGCTGCGACACGCCGCCGATCATGCGCTTCAGCTCATTAAAGCGACGCGGGCCGTCTCCCAGCATCATGATCACCAGCACGCTCCATTTGTCGCCGACACGCGACAGCACCGACGCCACGCCACGGCAATCGCTGTGGGCGGGATCATGCTGATGGGGCGGCGCGGCAGGCACATCGGTGTGCTCGGGTTTCAAAATAGTGCCTTCTTGTGCGGGGTTGGACAGTCACTCATGTAGCGTTGGTTACAAACCAATACCATAGGCAACCCTCATGAACCTCCTCCACATCGATTCCAGCGTCCTCGGCCCCCATTCCGTCAGCCGGCAGGTCTCTGCTGCCATTACCGAGCGGCTGGCCAAGGCTCAGCCCGGCCTTGCGGTGACCTATCGCGACTTGACCGCTGATCCGCTGTCGCACCTGTCCGGCTCGCATCTGGCGGCCGCCCAGGGCGGCGCTGCGGATGCCGCCTTGCAGGCCGACCTCGCCGCCGGTGCAACGGCACTTGACGAGTTCCTCGCCGCCGACATCGTGGTGATCGGCGCGCCCATGTATAATTTTACCATCCCGACCCAGCTCAAGGCCTGGATCGACCGCATTCTGGTGGCGGGCAAGACATTCGCTTACGGCCCGAACGGCGCTGAAGGCCTTGCCGGCGGCAAGCGCGTCATCATCGCGCTCTCGCGCGGCGGTTTCTATGGCGCGGACACGCCCGCCGCAGCCGGCGAGCACCTCGAAACCTATCTGCGCTGGGTGTTCGGCTTCATCGGCGTGACGAATGTGGAGTTCATCGCGGCGGATGGCATCGCCGTCGGACCGGAGATGCGCGAAAAGGCCGTCAGCGGCGCGCTGCAGGCAGCGACGGAACTGCGGGCGGCGTAAATTTCGATCGTCACTGCGAGCCATGGGGAATTGGCAGAGCCAATTCCCTGGGCGAAGCGATCCAGCTCTTTCTTTGCGGGGCCTCTGGATTGCTTCCTCGCTGCGCTAAGGGGAAAGCCGAAAGCTTTCCCTGACCTCGCAATGACGGCGCTTCAGTTCCCCCGCAATCTGAGCCGCTCCTCCGCCTCCAGATGGGCCATGTCCAAGAGGTAAGCGAGCATGTCCAGCCGATGCCGGCGCGCCAGGCGGGCCAATTCGTGGACCGCACCCTTTATGTAATGCGCAGCCTCCACTGGCCCGCCGTCGCCCGGGGGCTGGTCATCGTCGCCATCCAATGTCATGGACCCCGTCCGGCCTGGATTCAGTGCTAATGAGAACGCGAGAATAACACTCATAAGTTGAAATATACAACCAAAAGTCACTCCCGGCGTGCATGTCAGGCCAGCCTGTCACAATCCCCGATTTGACACGGGCCCCCTTCGCACCCATGTTCGCCGCGAAACGGACGGCGCGACTCCTGCGCGCAGCCGCCGATTTCTCCCGCTAAGCTATTGGAAAATCATGAATCTCGTCATTGTGGAGTCGCCTTCCAAGGCCAAGACGATCAACAAGTATCTGGGCAAGGACTATGAAGTCCTGGCGTCCTTTGGCCATGTCCGCGACCTCCCGGCGAAGAACGGCTCCGTCGATCCCGACGCCGATTTCCAGATGATCTGGGAAGTGGACCCGAAGGCGAACAGCCGGCTCAACGACATCGCCAAAGCCGTCAAGGGCGCCGACAAGCTCATTCTGGCGACCGACCCTGATCGCGAGGGCGAAGCGATCTCCTGGCATGTGCTCGAAGTCTTGAAGCAGAAGCGCGCGCTGAAGGATCAGAAGATCGAGCGCGTGGTATTCAACGCGATCACCAAGCAGGCCGTCTCCGACGCGATGAAGAATCCGCGCGAGATCGATGGCGCGCTGGTGGACGCCTATATGGCGCGCCGTGCGCTCGATTATCTCGTCGGCTTCACGCTCTCCCCGGTGCTGTGGCGCAAGCTGCCCGGCGCCCGTTCGGCCGGCCGCGTGCAGTCGGTGGCGCTGCGCCTCGTCTGCGACCGCGAAACGGAAATCGAAAAATTCGTCCCGCGCGAATACTGGTCGCTGGTGACGACGCTGGCGACGCCGCGCGGCGAAAACTTTGAAGCGCGTCTCGTCGGCGCCGACGGCAAAAAAATCCAGCGCCTCGATATCGGCACCGGCGCCGAAGCCGAAGACTTCAAGAAGGCGATCGACGCTGCGTCGTTCTCGGTCACGACGGTTGACGCAAAACCGGCGCGCCGCAATCCGCAGGCGCCGTTCACCACTTCGACGCTGCAGCAGGAAGCCAGCCGCAAGCTCGGCTTTGCGCCGGCGCACACGATGCGCATCGCACAGCGTTTGTATGAAGGCATCGATATCGGCGGCGAGACCACCGGCCTCATCACCTATATGCGAACCGACGGCGTGACCATCGACGCCTCCGCCATCACGCAGGCCCGCTCGGTGATCGGCGAGGACTACGGCAAGCAATATGTGCCGGAGACCGCACGCCAATATACGAGCAAGGCGAAGAATGCGCAGGAAGCGCATGAAGCGATCCGCCCCACCGACATGTCGCGTCGTCCGGCCAGCCTGAAGGCGCGGCTCGATAGCGATCAGTATCGTCTCTACGAACTCGTCTGGATGCGCACCGTCGCCAGCCAGATGGAGTCGGCTGAGATGGAACGCACCACCGTGGACATCACCGCCAAGGCGGGTCCGCGCGTGCTTGAGCTGCGCGCCACCGGTCAGGTGGTGAAGTTCGATGGCTTCCTCGCGGTCTATCAGGAAGGCAAGGACGACGACGGCGACGACGAGGATTCACGCCGCCTGCCCGCCATGAGCGTCGGCGAAGCGCTGAAGAAAGAGAACCTCGCCGTCACCCAGCATTTCACCGAACCGCCGCCGCGCTTCTCGGAAGCCTCATTGGTGAAGCGCATGGAAGAGCTCGGCATCGGCCGGCCCTCGACCTATGCGTCGATCCTCGATGTGCTGAAGGCACGCGGCTATGTGAAGCTCGAGAAGAAGCGTCTCTATGGCGAGGACAAGGGCCGCGTCGTGGTGGCCTTCCTCGAGAACTTCTTCGCGCGCTATGTCGAATATGATTTCACGGCATCGCTGGAAGAGAATCTCGACAAGATCTCGAACAACGAGATCTCGTGGAAAGAGGTGCTTCGCGATTTCTGGACCGGCTTCATCGGCGCCGTCGATGACATCAAGGAGCTGCGCGTCGCGCAGGTGCTCGATGTGCTCGACGACATGCTCGGCCCGCACATCTATCCCGCGCGCGAGGATGGCGGCGATCCGCGCCAGTGCCCGACCTGCGGCACCGGCCGTCTCAACCTGAAGGCCGGCAAGTTCGGCGCCTTTGTCGGCTGCACCAATTATCCGGAATGCCGCTACACGCGCCCCCTCGCCGCCGACAGTGCGGCGACGGCGGACCGTGTACTTGGTCTCGATCCGAACACCGGCTTCGAGGTCGCTGTGAAGGCCGGACGCTTCGGGCCTTACATCCAGCTCGGCGAAGCCAAGAACTATGAGGAAGGCGAGAAGCCGAAGCGCGCGGGTATTCCGAAGAACACGTCGCCATCCGACGTCGAACTCGATCTTGCGCTCAAGCTGCTCTCGTTGCCGCGTGAAATCGGCAAGCATCCGGAGACCGGCGAGCCGATCACCGCCGGCCTCGGCCGCTTCGGGCCGTTCGTGAAGCATGAGAAGACCTATGCCAGCCTGGAGGCCGGCGATGAGGTGTTCGATATCGGCCTCAACCGCGCGGTCACGCTGATCGCCGAGAAGGTCGCCAAGGGTCCATCGGGCCGCCGCTTCGGCGCCGATCCCGGCAAGCCGCTTGGCGAGCATCCGGCGCTCGGCGGCATCGCCGTGAAGAATGGTCGTTATGGCGCCTATGTCACCGCGGGCGGTGTCAATGCGACGATCCCGAATGACAAGACACCGGACACCATCACCGTCGCTGAAGCCATCGCGCTGCTCGACGAGCGCGCAGCCAAGGGCGGCGGCAAGGTGAAGAAGGTCGCCAAGAAGAAAGCCGCGCCGAAGAAGGCTGCCAAGAAGGCCGATGGCGACGACAAGCCGGCGAAAAAGGCTGTCGCCAAGAAGGCTGCGAAGCCGAAAGCTGAGACCGCTGCCGCCAGCAAGGCGCGCGCGCCGGTGACCAAGAAGACTGTCGCCAAGAAGGCTGCGCCGAAGAAGGCCGCCGCCAAGAAGAGCGCGAGCAAGAACGGATAGTCGTGGCAAAAGTACGCGACAAATCACGCGAGACCGGCTTTCCGTCGAGGGACGCCATCATCGCGTTCATTCGCGCTTATCCCGGCAAGATCGGCACCCGCGAGATCGCGCGGGAATTCGGCCTGAAGAACGCGGCACGCGTCGAACTGAAGCGCGTGCTGCGCGAACTCGTGGCCGAAGGCGCCATTGCCAAGAAGGGCAAGGAAGTCCGCGAGCCCAAGGGCCTGCCCTCCACCGTGCTGGTCGATATCGCGACGCGCGATGCCGATGGCGAGTTGATCGCTACGCCGGTGGAGTGGGACGAGGCTGACGGCCGTCCTCCACGCATCCGCATTCACACGCCGCGTCGTCCGCTGCCCGGCACCGCCGCCGGCGTCGGCGACCGCGCGCTGGTGCGCATCGAGAAGATCGAGGACGAGGACGCCGCGTTCTATCGCGGGCGTGTCATCAAGGTGCTCGACAATGCGCGCACGCGTCTGCTCGGCATTTTTCGCAAGCTGCCGAATGGCGGCGGGCGCATGGTGCCCGTGGACAAGAAACAGGCCGGGCGCGAACTCAACATCGCGGCCTCCGATGCCAATGGCGCGGAGGATGGCGATCTGGTCAGCGTCGATCTGATCCGCACGCGCGGCTATGGCTTGGCCTCCGGCAAGGTGAAGGAGCGGCTGGGATCGCTGTCGTCGGAGAAAGCGATCAGCCTGATCGCGATCCATTCCCACGACATCCCGCAGAATTTTTCACGCAGCGCCTTGCAGGAAGCCGAAGCGGCCAAGCCTGCAGCACTCAAAGGCCGCGAGGACTGGCGCGAGGTACCGCTGGTCACCATCGATCCGCCGGATGCGAAGGATCACGACGACGCCGTCTATGCGGAAGTCGATCCTGACAACGAAGACGGCATGATCGTCACCGTCGCCATTGCCGACGTTGCCTTCTATGTGCGGCCCGGCTCGGCGCTGGACAGCGACGCGCTCCAGCGCGGCAATTCCGTCTATTTCCCCGACCGCGTCGTGCCGATGCTGCCGGAGCGCATTTCCAACGATCTCTGCTCTCTCGTCCCCGGCGAGCCGCGCGGCGCGCTGGCGGTGCGCATGGTGTTCGACGAGGACGGTCGAAAAGTCTCGCACTCGTTCCACCGCATCCTGATGCGCTCGGCGGCGAAGCTGAGCTACGCGCAGGCGCAGGCGGCGATCGACGGCAAGCCCGATGACATCACCGGCCCCATTCTCGATCCGATCCTGAAGCCGCTCTGGGCCGCGTACAAACTGGTGAAGCAGGCGCGTGACGAGCGCAGTCCGCTCGAGCTTGAATTGCCCGAGCGAAAGATCCTGCTCAAGAAGGACGGCACCGTCGATCGCGTCATCGTGCCGGAGCGGCTCGATGCACATAAGCTGATCGAAGAGTTCATGATCCTCGCCAATGTCGCAGCGGCGGAGATGCTGGAGAAGAAGGGCCTGCCGCTGATCTATCGCGTGCATGACGAGCCGACGATTGAGAAGGTCCACAATCTCGCGGAATTCCTCAAGACGCTCGACATGCCTTTCACCAAGGCCGGCGCGCTGCGGCCATCCGTTTTCAACCGCATCCTCTCCCAGGTGAAGGGCCACGATTCCGAGCCGCTGGTGAATGAAGTGGTGCTGCGCTCGCAGGCGCAGGCGGAATATGCGTCGGAGAATTACGGGCATTTCGGCCTGAACCTGCGCCGCTACGCGCATTTCACGTCGCCGATCCGGCGCTACGCGGATCTGATCGTGCATCGCGCGCTGATCCGTGCGCTCGGCCTCGGCGAAGGCGCCCTGCCCGAAACCGAGACGCCGGAAACGCTGGCGGAAATCTCCGCGCAGATCTCCGCCACCGAGCGCCGCGCCATGAAGGCGGAGCGCGAGACCACCGACCGGTTGATCGCGCACTTTTTGGCCGACAAGATCGGCGCCAGCTTCCAGGGCCGGATTTCCGGCGTCACCAAGATTGGACTCTTCGTCAAACTGACCGAGACCGGCGCGGATGGGCTGGTCCTGATCAGGACGCTGGGCAGCGAGTATTTCAACTATGACGAAGCCCGGCACGCTCTGATCGGCACGCGCTCCGGCGCCATGTACCGTCTGGGCGATGTCGTCGATGTCCGTCTGGTCGAAGCGGCACCGATTGCCGGTGCACTGCGATTTGAAATGCTGTCCGAAGGCAACGAAGCGCCTCGGCGCGCACGACGCGAACAAGGTCGCAGCAAGGGCGCCGACGACCGCGAGCGTCATCCGAACACGACGAAGAAGTTCAAGTCGTCGAAGAAATCGAAGCCCGGCAAGAATGCACGGGTGAAGGATAAAGCAAAAAAAGCAGCCAATGCCGGCCGCGCCTCCCGCTCGACGGGCGGCAAGCCGAAGCGGGGCAAATCCTAAGGGAGAACGTCCATGATGACGCTGAGCACGCCGAAGACCTGGACCAACGCGACCGATCCCGCCGCCAAGCGCGATCTCATCACGGCCATGAAGCGCGGCTTCTTTTGCCGCTGCCCGAATTGCGGTGACGGCAAAATGTTTCGCGCCTTCCTGAAGACCGCCGATCACTGCGACCGCTGCGGCCAGGATTTTTCGGCTCATCGCGCCGATGATCTCCCCGCTTATCTCGTCATCGTCATCGTCGGCCATATCGTGGTGCCGATCGCTCTGTGGATCGAGACCAACTATTCGCCGGACGTCTTGCTCCAATTGGCGATCTATCTGCCGATCACGCTGGTCGCGTCCCTGCTTCTTCTGCAGCCCATCAAGGGAGCTGTGGTCGGATTGCAGTGGGCTCTGCGCATGCACGGGTTTGGCGACGGCCCCGCCGACTGATACATTCTCCGTCTAACTAACTTCGAAGAAGAAAATTGCAGGAGACGGAATGAGCGACGCGGCTGACGTCAACAAGGTCGAAGTCGGCAAGGAAGCCGATCACCATCCCTATAAGCGCCCGCGCGATGCGGCGACGCTGATGCTGGTCGATCGCTCCGGCCCTGTGCCAAAAGTGCTGGTCGGCAAGCGCCACGACAAGGTGGTGTTCATGCCGGGCAAGTTCGTCTTCCCCGGCGGCAGCGTCGACAAGACCGACAACCGCGTGCCGGTGGCCGCACCGATGCCCGCCGCGCTCGAAGCGAACCTGATGAAGGGCTCGCCGAAGACGCTGCCATCGCGCGCCCGCTCGCTTGCCGTCGCCGCCATTCGCGAAGCTTGCGAGGAGACGGGTCTCTGTCTCGGCCGCAAGACCGAAGGTCCCGCCAAGAAGCTCGCCGGCCCGTGGCAAGCGTTCAGCGATGCCGGCCTTCTCCCCGACCCGTCCGGCCTGTTCCTGATCGCACGCGCGATCACACCGCCCGGCCGCATCAAGCGCTTCGATACGCGGTTCTTCACCGCGGATGCATCGTCCATCGCCCATCGCGTGGAGGGCGTCGTGCATGCCGATGCGGAGCTGGTGGAGCTGGTATGGGTGGAACTCGGTTCGCCGCATCTCGCCGATGCGCATGCCATGACCAAGAACGTCCTCAATCAGTTGCAAAAGCGCCTGGCACTCGGCCCCTTACACCACGATGCGCCACTGCCGTTTTTTCATTGGTACGATGGTAAGATGCAGATGGACATGATACCGGCGTGATGCGAGAAAGCGCCGCATCTGCCGCGTTTTCACTATTTTTTTAACGCATCTATCTACCCGGCCGACTAACAACGACGGCGCCATAACCGAGGAGCTTTCGTTCATGGGACAGATGCAAAGGTTCGAAGAGACAGATCTCTCGACCTTCACACCTGTGTCGCTCGGTTACCGGCAGATGGCGTCGTCACTGGCGAAGAAGGCGAGCCTATCGAGCGACTGTCGCGAGATCCGCGAGCTGCTCGAGCTCGCCAAATCGTGGATCCTGCTGGCCGAGAACGAAGAGCTGATGGCGAGCGAAGCGCGAAGCACGTCGGCGCGCTTCTAGCCTCTCCGCCGTCATTGCGTGCTTCGTCGCCAACAGGCTCCTCGCAATGACGGAGTTCTACAAGCGGCCTCCACTTCGCAATAATCTTACCGTGATGGGCTAGTGCCTGTTCGCAGCGACATCCCTATCTCTTCCCCACCAGCATCACGGGGATCAGTCACATGGCGAAGCGTCAGTTGAAGCTCGGGGCCTTCATGCGCCCGATCAGCATCCATACCGGCGCCTGGCGCTATCCAGGCTCCGTGCCGGACGCCAATTTCAACTTCCCCTTCATCAAGCAGATGATCCAGAAACTGGAGGCCGGCAAATTCGATGCCTTCTTCATGGCCGATCATCTTGCGGTCCTGAACATGCCGGTCGAAGCGTTGAAGCGCAGCCATACGGTGACGTCGTTCGAGCCCTTTACACTGCTGTCCGCGCTCGCCGCGGTGACCGACCATATCGGCCTCGTCGCCACCGGCTCGACAACCTTTGACGCGCCCTATCACGTGGCACGCCGCTTCGCGTCGCTCGATCACATCTCCGGCGGCCGCGCTGGCTGGAATATCGTCACCACCTCGAACCCCGATGCGGCACTCAATTTCGGCCTCGACGATCACATGGAGCATGCCGAGCGCTACAAGCGCGCGCGTGAATTCTACGATGTCGTCACCGGGTTGTGGGATTCCTTCGCCGACGATGCCTTTCCGCGCGATCCCGAGAGCGGCATCTATATGGATCCCGCGAAGATGCATGTGCTCGATCACAAGGGCGCCTATCTCAAGGTCCGCGGTCCGCTGAACATCGCGCGCCCGGTGCAAGGCTGGCCGGTGATCGTGCAGGCCGGCGCCTCCGATGACGGCCGGCAGCTCGCGGCCGAAACCGCGGAAGCCGTGTTCACCGGCGGCGGCCCGATCGGCGATGCGCAAAAGCTCTATGCGGACATCAAGGGCCGGATGGCGAAGCTCGGCCGCGATCCCGATCACCTCAAGATCCTGCCCGGCGCATTCGTGGTCGTCGGCGATAGCATTGAGGAAGCAAAGGAGAAGCGCGCTTTGCTCGACAGCAAGGTGCATTACGCCAATGCCATCGCCTCGCTCTCGATCAATCTCGGCACCGACGCCTCCGGCTTCGATCCGGATGCCCCGTTGCCGGAAAACATCCCCGACACCAATGCCTCCAAGAGTGGCCGTGAGCGCGTCATCGCGCTGGCCCGGCGGGAAAACCTGACCGTTCGCCAACTCGCCCAGCGGCTCGGCGGCTATGCCGGCTCGGCCTTTGTGGGGACGCCCCAGACCATCGCCGACCAGATGCAGGAATGGCTGGAAACCGAGGCCTCGGACGGGTTCAACATCATGTTCCCGTATCTTCCGGAGGGGCTGAACGACTTCGTGGACAAGGTCGTCCCGGAACTTCAGCGCCGTGGAATCTTCCGCAAGGAGTATGAGGGCCGCACCTTGCGCGAGAATCTGGGGCTGCCGAGGCCCGAAAACCGCTTCTTTCCGGGGTAAGGGGCGCAAAACACCGATTTTACCGCCGCGGAAAACCTTGACTTTAGGGCGTTCGGGGCTAGGTTGCGCGCCAACACGGCCAGTTCTCTGGCTGTCACCCGATTCCTGACATTCAGAGGTTCACCATGGCCAAAGCGGTCACCATCAAGATCAAGCTCGTCTCCACCGCGGACACCGGCTTCTACTACACCGCCAAGAAGAACTCGCGCACCATGACCGACAAGATGGTCAAGAAGAAGTACGACCCGGTCGCGCGCAAGCATGTCGAGTTCAAGGAAGCGAAGATCAAGTAAGCACTGGCAACAGCTGCTGACGGATTTGACGGCGCCGCAAGGCGCCGTTTTTCGTTGGAGTCCCCACTCTCCCCTCATCCTGAGGAGCGCGCCCTTGCGCGCGTCTCGAAGGATGGCCGCAAGCTCCGGCACCCGGCCAACTCATGGTTCGAGACGGCGCTGTCAGCGGCGCAAGTGCGCCGCTAGGCCTCCTCACCATGAGGGATGGAGTGTTGTTGTTGGGAAAAACTGAGGTGCCAGTGGCCTCCCTCCCCGGAGCGAAGCGAATGGGGAGGGTCCGCCGTTAGGCGGGGGTGGGGTCTCTCCCCACGGAAGGACGGAGTTTGGGGAGGCACCCCACCCGTCACTCGCTTCGCTCGTGCCACCCTCCCCACTGCGCGGCTTCGCCGCTTGAGGGAGGGAAAAGACTACGCCGCTGCGGCGACCACGCGATTGCGGCCGTCATGCTTCGCGCGATACAACGCCACATCCGCGCGCTTCAACACATCCGCGATCGGCTCGCCCTTCTTCTCCAGCGTCGCCAAGCCAATCGAGATCGTGACCTCGATCCGCTTGTTGCCGCGATCGATGGAGAACGGCTCGCCGGCGATCGAACGACGCAGGCGCTCGGCCACCATGCTGGCCACATGCATGTCCGTCTCCGGCATCACGATGACGAATTCCTCGCCGCCGTAACGGCACGCGAGATCGATGCCGCGGATCGATTTTCGAATACGCACCGCGAATTCCCGCAACACGTCGTCGCCGCAGTCATGGCCGTAATTGTCATTGATCGACTTGAAGAAGTCGATGTCGAGAATCATCAACGCCAGCGGCTTGCTGCGCATCGCGGCCTGCTCGGCCAGCGTCTGCAAATGGCTTTCCATGTAGCGGCGATTATGCAGGCCGGTGAGCCCGTCGGTGATCGCGGCCTCGATGGAGTGCTGGACGTTGTCGCGCAGGTGATCGGTGTAGCGGCGGCGGCGCACCTGGGTGCGCGCACGCGCGAGCAATTCGTTCTTGTCGACCGGACGCGTGAGATAGTCGTTCACGCCGATCTCGAGGCCGCGCAACAGGCGCGTATTGTTGTCGACATCGGCGATGGCCAGGATCGGGATCTGCCGCGTGCGCTCCAGCGAGCGCGCCTGGCTGCACAGCCGCAACCCGTCAAAATTCTCCAGGCTGAGCGACACGATCAGGAGATCGTAATTGCCCTCGGCCGCATGGAACAGCGCCTCGGTCGGATTGGGCTCGACATCGACGGTGTGCTCGGCCGCGAGCAGCGGCGCGAGGCGCTCATAGGATGACGGGCGATCGTCGACCAGCAGGATGCGGCCACCGACGCCCTCGTCCGCCACGGCGCTGCGCTCCGGCGCCTGCAGGCCGATTTCCAGCGAGGTGAGCGCGCGCATGCGCAGCTCGTCGGTCATCATCTTCAAGCGCGTCAGCGAGCGCACGCGCGCGACCAGCACGGCATCAGCAACGGGCTTGGTCAGGAAATCATCGGCACCGGCTTCGAGACCACGCACGCGATCGGACGGCGAATCCAGCGCGGTGACCATCACGACGGGAATGAAATGCGTCTTCGGATTGGCCTTGAGACGGCGACAGACCTCGAAACCATCCATGTCCGGCATCATGACGTCGAGCAGGATCAGGTCGCATTCCGAGCGCGCGCAGATCTCCAGCGCCTGTGTGCCGTTCGAGGCCGTGATCACGTCGAAATATTCGGCGGACAGACGGGCTTCGAGCAGCTTCACATTGGCGGGAATGTCATCGACGACCAGAATACGCGCTGACATGGAAAACTCCCTAACCGATAAATCGTCGGACGGTCTCGATGAACTTGCCGACGGAAATAGGCTTAGACAAATAAGCTTCGCAGCCGCCTTCGCGGATACGTTCTTCGTCGCCCTTCATGGCGAAGGCTGTGACGGCGACGACGGGGATCATGGCGATGGAGGGATCCTTCTTGATCCATCCGGTGACCTCAAGCCCGGAGACTTGCGGCAACTGAATGTCCATGAGGATCAGATCGGGACGGAGGGAACGGACAAGGTCGAGCGCTTCGTAGCCGTTGCTCGTGCCCACCGTCTGGTAGCCATGGGCCTCCAGCAGGTCACGAAACAGCTTCATATTGAGCTCGTTGTCCTCCACGATCAGGACGGTTTTAGCCATCCCGTCCTCCAATCCCGCTATAATCGGTTTCCTTGCACAGAACCCCAGTTCTGCGCCGGCAGGTCAATGCTGCCTGGTCGCCCGGTTCGAGCCAAAAATCCCAGTTACTGGAATCACTTGGATGACTCGGGCATGATGATTCAAACTAGAGCGGATAAGTTACGGAAAGGCAAACACGCATGCTGAAAAAGCAAAGCCGACACCCCAGCGAAGTGGCTGAAATCGTTGCGATTCAGGCGCTCTCCTTCGTGGCGGGCGAGCCCGAGCGGCTGGGTCTTTTCCTGTCCGAGAGCGGGATCGGCCCGGAGACGCTACGCTCGGCTGCAAAGGACCCGCAATTCCTCGTCAGCGTGCTGGATTTCGTGCTGCGTGACGACGAAACCGTGCAGGCATTTGCGGCCGCCTCGCAGCTGCCGCCGGACACGATTGCCGCCGCACGTCAGGCGCTGGCCGGCCCGGGCAACGACTTCTCGTGACCACTGTCCCGACAGATGTGGCCGGACCGCGCTGCTTCTGCCGGGATTGCCTTGCCGACCTCGATGTCCGCGCGAAGCGTTGCACCGCCTGCGGCTCGCCACGGCTGGTGCGCCATCACGCGCTGCCTGCACTCACTCTGGCCCATATCGATTGCGACGCCTTCTACGCGACCGTGGAGAAGCGCGACAATCCGGAGCTCAACGATCACCCCGTGATCATCGGCGGCGGCAAACGCGGCGTGGTGTCGGCGGCCTGCTACATCGCCCGCACTTATGGGGTGCGCTCGGCGATGCCGATGTTCAAGGCGCTCGACCTCTGCCCTGAAGCCAAGGTGATCCGGCCGGACATGGCCAAATATGTCCGCGTCGGCCGCGAGGTGCGGCATGCCATGCAGGCGCTGACGCCGCTGGTGGAGCCGCTCTCCATCGACGAAGCCTTTCTCGATCTCGCCGGCACCACGCGCGTGCATGGCATGATCCCGGCAAAAGTGCTGGCGAAATTCGCAAGCGATGTGGAGCGCGACATCGGCATCACAGTCTCGGTGGGCCTGTCGGTGAACAAGTTTCTCGCAAAAATCGCCAGCGATCTCGACAAGCCGCGTGGCTTTGCCGTGATGGACCAGGCGGACGCTGTGACGCTGCTCGCGGACAAGCCGGTGGGTTTTATTTATGGCGTGGGCCCGGCCACCGCGGATCGATTATCGCAACGTGGTTTTCGCAAGATCGGCGATCTCCAGCGTGCGGATGAGACGGAGCTGATGAAACAGTTCGGCGGCGAAGGCCGGAGGCTGTGGCGACTTGCGCGCGGGATCGATGACCGCGCGGTGGTGGCCGATCGCGGCGCCAAGACGATTTCCAACGAGACGACGTTCAATGAAGACATCCGCGATCTCGCTACGCTGGAGAAGATCCTGTGGCGGCTGTCGGAGAAGGTGTCAGAGCGGCTGAAGAGTAGCGAACTCTCAGGCACCACGATCACCTTGAAGCTGAAGACCGCAGACTTCCGCCAGCGCACGCGCTCGCAATCGATCCAGTCGCCGACCCAGATGGCGAAACGCATTTTTGATATCAGCCGCGAGATGCTGGCGAAGGAGATCGACGGCACCGCGTTTCGCCTGATCGGCACGGGTGTCAGCGCGCTCAGGCCTGGCGCGGAAGCCGGCGACGACAACATGCTCGACCGCCGCTCCGCCCATGCGGAGCGCGCGATGGATGCGCTGAAGAAGAAATTTGGCAGTGCCGCTGTGATCAAGGGCATTGCCTATGATGGGCCGGAGAAGACGCGGGGGTAACACGCCGCCTCCCTTCCCCGCCCCTCATCCTGAGGAGCGGCCTCTTGGCCGCGTCTCGAAGGATGGCAACGGAGCTCTATCGCCATGGTTCGAGACGCGCGCAAGATGCGCGCTCCTCACCATGAGGACGGTGTACGTGGCAGCTACCCGAACACATCCAGCACAACACCATCCTTGATCACATCCACCCCATCCAGCGTGATCGTCGTGTTGAAGATCGGCAGATCGAAATGCCCCGCCGTATAGCGCCCGGCGAATTCGTTCGCGCCCGTCGAGAACAGGAAATTGCCCGCCACCGCGCGGATTTCCGTGCCGTTGGTGTCGCGCTGGTCATACATCTGCAGCGCTTCGTAGCGCGCATTGGGGTTCATGCCCCAGCCGACATGCGACACCGCATAGGCCTCGCGATCGCCCCAGGCGGCGAGATAGCGCTTCATCATCTCGGCATCGGCACCCTCCCCGCTCAACTCGGTGAGATAGTCGTCCTTGAACAGCATCTTCACGGGCGAGGTCAGATAGCGCTTGAAGGTGAGATTGATATCACCGGCATCCATCACCACTGTGCCGTTGATGGTCTTGCTCTTCGGGAACGAGACAACGATACCGCCCGGCCAATGCGCGAGCGTGCCGGGCTTGTCGGTCCAGCCCCAGACGCCGACGGTGGCGGCGCCTTCCATGTTCACATCGAGATCGGTGCCGGCCTTCGACGTCACCTTCATATGCTTGGTGCCGCGAAGCATCTTCGCTGCCGCACGCACGCGCTTTTCCAGCGCACTGTCCGGCACCATGCGCTCGAGCGCTTCCGGATGTTCGTTGGAGATCACCAGAATGCGCGCGCCGGCTTTCAGAATGTCCGGTGTCTCCTTCGCATGCATCAGGCCTTCGATGGTGCAGTCCACCACAAAACCCGCCTGCTGCAGCGCGGAGACCACCGGGCCGAGTTGCTGGATCGCTTCGGACGCGCCGGTGGAGCGGATCGGCACCACCTGCTTGTTGCGCGCTGTCGGAATGATCACATGGAACGGGCGCGCACCCATGCGGAGCAATGCAAGCTCCGCAATGTGCACATTCAGCGCGCGCGATTGCGTCTCGGAGAGGATTGCCGCAGTGTCGCCGGGCTTGACCGCGCAACGTTCAAAGATCTCGCAGAATGCGTCGATCCATTTCGCTTCGATGCGATCCGCCAGCATGTTGCCTCTCCGTGTTTTGTAGCGATTATCATTGGATGATAGGCGCGGATATGTTATATGAAAAGGAATATTTTTAAGATTAAAAGGACAGCGCGGCGCTTGTTTTCAAGGCAATCGCCCGCATCCCGGAGCGGCGAGCTACATGGCAACTGACAAGCCGATCGATCCCGCCACCTTTCGTCAGGCGCTCGGCCAATTCCCAACCGGCGTGACCGTCGTCACCGCACAGGCGAACGATCATCCGATCGGCATGACGGCGAACTCGTTTTCGTCGGTCTCGCTCGATCCGCCGCTGGTGCTGTGGAGCGTCGCGAAGTCATCGCCGAGCCACGATCCATTCGTCGAGGCCGACGCCTTTGCGATCCATTTTCTCGGCGCCGATCATGGCGAACTCGCGATGCGTTTCGGGCGCCGCGGCTCCGACAAATTCGCCGATATCGACCACCGCCCCGGCGTCACCGGCGCGCCGTTGATCGATGGCCTCGCGCCGATCTTCGAATGCAAGACCTGGGCGCGCTATCCCGGCGGTGACCACACCATTCTGGTCGGCGAAGTCATCCGCTTCGTCGAGCGCAATCACGATCCGCTGGTGTTTCATTCCGGCCAGATGCGCCGCATCGACAAGGGACAGCGACAGTCGCCGCCGCTCGCGTCAGACAGTTTTGCGCGCAACTACCTGCCCTATCTCTTGGCGCGCGCGAGTTTCAATGTGTCGAACGAGTTTCATGCGCGGCTGAAGGAATGGGACCTGACGGTGCCGGAATGGCGCGTGCTGGCTTGTCTGACGGATGTCGAGGGATTGTCGGTCGGCGAACTCGCAGCCATGGCGCTGATGAAGCAGCCTGGATTGACGAAGACGCTCGATCGGATGGAGAGCGACGACCTTCTCAAGCGCAAAAGCGCGGAGAATGACCGTCGTCGCGTGACACTGCATCTGACGACGAAGGGCCGCGCGCGCGTCAAACCCGTATTGCAGGCGGCGCTGGCGCATGAGGGAGCGGTGCTTGGCCGCTTCAACGACGACGAGCGCGCGACGATCAAATATGCGCTGGATCTGTTGATCGACGACGACCAAACGCCGGAGCCGTAGGCTGGGTAGAGCGCAGGCGCATCGCGCCGGAGCGAAACCCATCACCACACGCACCGAGCTTGGTGTGATGGGTTTCGCTGCGCTCTACCCATCCTACGATCTCTAGCCGTCATTGCGAGGAGCATAGCGACGAAGCAATCCAGTCTTTCGTCAAAGAACTGGATTGCTTTGCTTCGCTCGCAATGACGAAACGTTACTTGATCGGCGCCACGACGCTGGAATTCTTCCACGCGGAGACATCGACCTTCTTCGACAACATCCCGGTCTCGACATAGACATCGAGCATCTTCTGGATCGCATCGAAGTTTGGCGCAGCACCCGGATCACGCGCGAAATCATTCTCTTTCAGGAGATAGGTTTCCAGCACCGGGATCGGCGCCTTCATGACCTCGTTGACGACTTTCAGCGTTTCGTCGCGATTGGCGAGCGCCTTCTGCATGCCCAGCGTCAGGTCACGCACATAGGCCTTGGCAAGATCGGGGTTCTTGTCCACGAAATCGGCGCGGCAGGCCTCCAGGATGTGCACGATGCCTTCCTGCTGCTGCGACAGCGAGAACAGTTTGCGCGTGCCGCCCTTGGCTTCCATGCGCGCGGCGAAAGGCTGGTTCATCACCGCCGAATCCACGCGGCCGGAACGCAGCGCTTCTTCCGAGAGTGCGAAGCCGACTTCAACCATCTTGATGTCCTTCGCAGGATCAAGACCGGCCTGCTTGAGCAGGATCGCCATCGGGCCATAGATGCCGGAGCCGAGCGTGTTGATGGAGAGCGTCTTGCCCTTCAGGTCCGCAATCGTCTTGATCGGCGAGTCATCCGTCACGGCCCAATAGACAGAGAAGCTGCCCGGCTTCTCGAACACATGCTGCGCGACCACATAGGCCTTGAGGCCACCACCGACCACGCCCTGCGCCAGCGCCAACGGCGACTGCGTGGCGCAATCCAGCGCACCAGCGGCGAGTGCCTGGGTCATCGGCGCGGTGCCCTGAAACTGCACCCATTCGATGTTGTATTTCTTGCCGAGATCCGCGAATTCCTGCGGCCGCTTCATCATCCAGTATTTGGATTCCTCGGCCGGAATCGTCCAACCCACCTTGATCGTTTGCTGGGCAAATGCTGCGCCGCTGCTCAGCAGCGCGACCGCGCTCACTGCCCCCAACGCCAAAGCCGCAACCACGCCACGTTTAAAAGTCCGCTTCATCGTGTGTCCCCTTGTGATGCCGATATCGTTTTGTCGTTGAATGCAAAACTCTTGCCGAAATCCTTGCCGAAACCTCGCCATTCACGATTGTTTCATGCTTCAAATGACCGCGCAATACGCCTCGGGATGGCCTATATTGTCGCGTGAGTGGGTGAGGCTTCCAGCCGGGAATTGATTCAACATGAGCAATGACTTCTTCTCCGACCTCCTCGCCTCGATTTCGGAGCGCGGCCGCAACCTGTTGCGGCTCGGCCCCGCCTCGGTCGATCCCAAGCAGAATGCCATCGACCTGATCGACCTCTGCGCCGAATTGCTTTCCGGCCGCGGCGAAGCGTCGGGCACCGCCATCGCGCAGGGCGTGCTGGATCGCTACCAATCGCTGGACGATGCCGGCCGGATGATGTTCTTCGAGACGCTGGCGCATAAATACGGGCCCGATCGCGAGAAGCTGGACAAGGCCATCGAGGCCTGGCGCGCCAAGCCGACCAGCGATGGCGCCGGCGCGTTGCATATCGCGTCAGAGCCGCAACGGCAGGAGCTGTTCCGCCGGCTCAACCGCGCGCCGGGCGGCACCAGCAACCTCGTCAAGATGCGCGAGGATCTGCTCGATCTGAAGAATGGCAACAAGGAGCTGAACGCTGTCGATAGCGATGTCGTTCATCTGTTCGCGTCATGGTTCAACAGAGGGTTTCTCGTGCTGCGCAGGATCGATTGGTCCACCCCCGCCAATATTCTCGAGAAGGTCATCAAATATGAGGCCGTGCATGAGATCCATGATTGGGACGACCTGCGCCGCCGCATCGATCCCGTCGATCGTCGCTGCTACGCGTTCTTCCACCCTGCCCTGGTCGATGAGCCGCTGATCTTTGTCGAAGTCGCGCTGACCGAAGCGATCCCCGGCGCCATCGCGCCGCTGCTTGCCAAGGACCGCGAGCCCGTGGCGATCGACCGCGCGCGCACCGCCGTGTTCTATTCGATCTCGAATTGCCAGCGCGGGCTCGGCGGCATTTCCTTCGGCAATTTCCTGATCAAGCAGGTGGTCGAGGAATTGCGGCGCGAATTGCCGAAGCTGGATACGTTCGTCACGCTGTCGCCGGTGCCCGGCTTCATGAAGTGGCTGAAGAAGGCTGACGACCTCAATCTGACGAACGAGGATCGCGCGCTGGTGGACCTGCTCGACGATCCCTTGTGGGCAAATGACGCCGCATTGCGCGAGCAGTTAAAGCCCGTGATGGAAGGCCTCGCCGCGCATTACTTCCTGAAGGCGAAGAGCGCGCGCGGCGGCCCCGTGGATTCCGTTGCCCGTTTCCATCTCGGCAATGGTGCGCGGCTGGAGCGCATCGACTGGCTCGGCGATCTCTCACCGAAGGGTCTGCGCGAGTCCGCGAGCCTGATGGTGAACTATCTGTATCGTCTCGACGACATCGAGAAGAACCACGAAGCCTATGCCGATCACTACGAGATCGCGGCATCGAGCGCGGTGAAGAAGCTGCTGAAGACCGAAGGCGGCGGATTGAAGCTGCTGGATAGCATGCGGTTTTCAAGGGCGGAGTGAGGGCCTGTCGTCCCGGCGAACGCCGGGACCCATAGCCTCCGAGCTGGAAAATAAAGCTCTGTAGCAGCGATCGCGTTCTAACTACGCCCACGGTGTTTATGGATCCCGGCGTTCGCCGGGATGACACTATTTACAAGCCTTGGTCTCCTTCACCATCAGCTTGCTCATCGCGCCCGCAATCACAAAATCATTGTAATCCAGCGCCAGCGCGCGCGAGACACCGTTCTCATACAATTCGAACGACATCGCATAAACCGGCGTCTGCTCGCCGCCATCCGCGGCCTTGGCGCTCTTGTCGTAATAGCTCACCGTCACCGGCCAGCGCGCCATCGCCTTCATCTTGTCGTCGGTGATCGACGGATCCGGCTCCGCGACCTTGCGATCGGCCGGCACCGCCTGTCCGATCACTGTCAGCGTGCTGTAGACTTTCTCCCCGGTGTCCGAGCCATCGAACACGTTCAGTTCGAGCACCGACTTGCCTTCTTTGGCCGCGGCGATGATGCGGTGAATCTGCTCGGTGGGAAACACGATGTCGCCGTCGAGCTTGATGGTCTTTTTCTCCGGCAGCGTCAGCTTGACATTGATGTGGTCGCCTTCGCGCTCGGCAATGCCATCGATCTTGCTGGGATCGCCGTCGTTCATCTGGGTGTCGATCTTGAAGCGATAGCTCTTGCCATCCCCCGCTTCCCAGCTGGTTGAACGGAGGTCGCTCAAGGTCGTCTTGTTCTCGCCACTGTTCAACTCGGAGACCTGGCGGAAGTCCGACGAATAGCCTTCGCAGGAACTGCCGGTGAAATTGTAGAGAATGCGGCCTTCGGCGGCGTTTACATTGGCATTGCCGCGCGACTTGCTGAGCTTGAGTTCATACAGCGCCTGATGCGCCAGAAACGGCATCGCCGATCCCGGCGCCGCCGCGTGGCCCGCGGCCGGCGCGATCAACAAAGCCGCGCCGAGCGCCAGAGAGGCAACCTGAAAGCGCTGATGTGAGGCGGTACGGCGCATGGAGACGTCCTGTATGATGGAACCATGACCATAAAGAGCGCCCCATTGCGCCGCAACTAGGGCCGCTGGGGATGACATCGACCACAACCTGCGGATTGCCATATTTCAACGTGATCGTGGCCGCGGCCAGATGCCGACATCTGCGCCATGCGTCGTCCGAACGTCACTTGCATGGGCGGACCCGATGGGGGAAACAAACGCCGCCCGAGCGCTGTTTCGGTTCGGGCCTAACGTCAAGCTTTGGGGAATTTTCGTATGCCAGGTGCAGTCGAGCAGAAACTCGCGGAATTGGGGATCACCCTTCATGAGCCGGTCAGCCCGGTGGCCAATTATGTGGGCTTCGTGCGCACCGGCAATCTGCTGTTCGTCTCCGGCCAGATCTGCCTCGGCGCCGATGGCAAACTGATCGCCAAGGGCAAGCTCGGCGACAATGTCAGCCTGGAAGATGGCGTCGCCGCCGCCAAGGGCTGCGCCGTGAATATCCTGGCCCAGGTCAAGGCCGCGCTCGGCGATCTCGACAAGGTGGCCCGCGTGGTGCGCCTCGGCGGTTTCGTCAATGCGACGCCGGATTTCATCGACTCACCGAAGGTGATCAACGGCGCCTCGGACCTGATGGTCGCCGCCTTCGGCGACAAGGGCCGTCACTCGCGCGCCGCTGTCGGTGTCGCCTCGCTGCCGGCCGATTGCGCCGTCGAGGTCGATGCGGTGTTCGAAGTCGCCTGATCTCAGGAATAGGCCCGATGCGCGCACCCGACTGGCTGATCGCCCGCCCGGTCGCGCATCGCGGCCTGCACGACCGCGCCCGTGGCATCATCGAGAACATGCCCGGCGCCATGCACGCGGCCATCGCGGGCAATTTCTCCATCGAGGTGGATGTCCAGCTCACCAGCAATGGCGAGGCGATGGTCCATCACGATGACGAGCTGGGGCGCCTGACCGAAGGCTCCGGCCCCCTCCTCGCCAAGACCGCGGCCGAACTGAAGGCCATCAACTTCAACGACACGCCCGAGCGCATGATGTCGCTCGGCGATCTTCTCGCCCTGGTGGATGGCCGCGTCGGTCTCGTCATCGAGATCAAGAGCCACTTCGACGGCGACCGGCAACTGGTTCGCCGCACGGCCGAATTGCTCAAAACCTATCGCGGCCCCGCCGCCTGGATGTCGTTCGATCCCGACCAGGTTGTCGCCATGCGCGAGATCGCTCCCGAGATCCCCCGCGGCATCACCGCCCAGCGGACTTATGACGACGGCGAGTGGCTGACGCTGACGCAGGCCCAGCGCGACGGCATGCTGCATCTCCGCCATGCCTTCCGCACCCGCCCGCATTTCGTCTCCTATTGGGTCAGGCAGCTGCCTGCGCCTGCGCCCTGGATCGCCCGCAACCTGTTCGGCTGCGCGTTGATCACATGGACGGTGCGCACGCCGGAACAGGTGGCGATCACCAGACGCCATGCCGACCAGATGACCTTCGAAGGCTTCATCCCGGAACCGTAAGCGTCCCAGAAGGGTCTTGAAGTGCGACACGAAGTGCCCACCTGAAAGCGCGAGGTCGCCGCGCTGTTCGCCCCTGACCGGTTCAAGTGATTGATGACGTCATCGGACATTACCCTCGAAGCAGTCGGATCGATCAGCCAGGTGCCGCAAGCGGAATGGGACGCCTGTGCGCGTGGGCGCGCCGTGGCTGGACAGGCGCTGGCCGACGATCTGGCCAACCTCGACACGCTCTCAAGCACTGCCAACTCAACTTCAGTAACGCCCTATAACCCTTTCGTTTCCCACGCTTTTCTGAGCGCCGTTGAGACATCGCATTCAGCCTGCGCGCGGACCGGCTGGGGGCCCCGGCACCTGCTCGCCAAGCAGGACGGCCAGATTGTCGGCATCGTGCCCTGCTATCTGAAATCCCATTCCCAGGGCGAATATGTCTTCGACCGCGGCTGGGCCGACGCCTATGAGCGCGCCGGCGGCGACTATTACCCGAAGCTGCAGGCCTCGGTTCCCTTCACCCCGGCCACCGGCCCTCGCCTCCTGATCCGCGACGGCGTCGATATAGCTCGCGTCAGCGAAGCGCTGGCCGGAGGGCTGGTCGGGCTGTGCGAGGCGACCGATGCCTCATCGGCGCATGTCACCTTCGCCCGCGAGGACGAGTGGAAATTTCTCGCCGAGCGCGGCTTTCTCCAGCGCACCGATCAGCAGTTTCATTTCCACAATCCCGGCTACGCCACCTTCGACGACTTCCTCGCCACGCTGAATTCGCGCCACCGCAAGGCCATCAAGCGCGAGCGACGCGACGCCCTTGCGGCCGGCATCACCATCGAGGCGCTGTCGGGACCCGACATCACCGAGGAAGCCTGGGACGCGTTCTTCGAATTCTACATGGAGACGGGCTCGCGGAAATGGGGCCGCCCCTATCTCACCCGCGCGTTCTACACGTTGATCGGTGAGACCATGGCCGACGACGTGGCGCTGATCATGGCGAAGCGCGACGGCAAATTCATCGCCGGCGCCATCAACTTCATCGGCTCGGACACGCTGTTCGGACGTCACTGGGGCGCCATCGAGCATCACCCGTTCCTGCATTTCGAGGTTTGCTATTATCAGGCCATCGACTTCGCCATCCGCCGCAAGCTGAAGACGGTGGAGGCCGGCGCCCAGGGCGAGCACAAGATTGCCCGCGGCTATCTCCCGCAGACGACCTATTCCGCGCATTACATCGCCGACCGGGGATTCCGCGCGGCGGTGGCGGATTATCTCAAGCGCGAGCGCGCCCATGTGGCGGAAGCCGGACGCGAACTCGCCGAATTCGGACCGTTCCGCAAGGAACCTCCAAAGGGTTGACCGGCGCGCCCGTGGCGGCGACATTCCCGGCGCAATTCCGGGAGGGCCTCATGGTCGCGTATGACAACGACAACATCTTCGCCAAAATCCTGCGTGGCGAATTCCCTTGCTACAAGGTCTACGAGAACGATCACGTTCTCGCCTTCCTCGACATCATGCCGCGCTCGCCCGGCCACACGCTGGTGATCCCCAAGGCCGCAGCGCGCAACATTTTCGACATCCTGCCGGAAGACTACGCCCACGTGATCCGCGCCGCGCACAAGATCGCAGCGGCGACACGGCAGGCTTTCAATGCCGACGGCATGCTGGTTGCGCAGGCGTCCGAGACCGCCGGCGGTCAGGTGGTGTTTCACCTGCACATGCATGTGATGCCGCGCTTCGACGGCGTCGCCATGCTGCCGGCCGCGAGCGTCAAGGAAGACCCGAAGGTGCTGGAAGAAAACACGTCAAAGGTGATCGCCGCATTGAAGGCGCTAGGCTGAACAAACTCCGCCCCTGTAGGATGGGTTGAGCGTCTTCGCGAAAACCCATCAGCGGAGCCTGCTGCATCGTTCGGCTGATGGGTTTTCGCTTCGCTCAACCCATCCTACGATCCGCGCCCTACTCCACCTGAAAATCGCCGGGCTGCGGCGGCGCCAGGGGCGTGAATTCGCAGCGGTCCGGCTTGATGTCGAGCAGCGGCGTCTCGTCGAGACAATCCAGCCCGCGCACCAGAACCGTCGATCCCTCGATCCCCACGAACTTCACCACCGAGGTGCCGATCGGGTTCGGCCGCACCGGCGTGCGCAGCGAAAAGATGCCGCGCGCGGTGCCGTCATTCTTCGGGCTCTGCAGCACGAGATCGCGCCGCGACAGATGCAGCCAGTACAGCACCTCGAGCGTCTTGTAGAGTTCGAGATCCTTCAGCCCCGCCACCCATGGCTCGAAGACCTCTAACCGGCACACCGGCCCGTCATGGCGGCCCTGCCGCGGCGTTTCCAGCCGCGACGTCCAGGGGGTACGGATGCGGCCGATATAAACCAGCCCGGCATGGTTCGGTTTCGGTGCCTCGACGACGACTTCGCCGGCGCGGATTTCACTTTCACGAACCATGGCTCACCTCAGGATCAATCCAGCGAGATATTCATCGCCTTGATCACCTTCGACCACCGCGCGCGGTCCTCGTCAACGAATTGATTGATCTCCGCGACGGTCTTCGGCTTCAGCACGGGAAAGCCGATCTTCTCCAGTGAGGCGCGGAAGGCGGCGTCATTCAGCGCTTTGTCCATGCTGGCCATGACTTTCGTCACGACCTCATCCGGCAGTTTCGACGAGCCCGCGAGACCGAACCAGACGCCGACCTGATAATCGGGATAGCCGCTCTCGATGACGGTGGGCACATCCGGCAGATCGGGGCTGCGCTCCTTCGACGACACGCCGAGCGGACGCAGCAGGCCGCCCTTCACCGGCGGCAGCGCCGTGGAGAGCGTGTCGAACATCACCTGGATGTTGCCGGACAAAAGATCGGTCAGCGCCGGTCCTGCGCCCTTATAGGGCACATGGGTCATCTCGACGCCGGCGATCTGCTTGAACATCTCGCCCGCGAGATGGATGGTGCCGCCCGTCCCCGCGGAACCGAAATTGAGTTTGCCCGGATTAGCCTTCGCATAAGCGACGAATTCCTTCACCGTCTTGGCCGGCACCGACGGATGCACTTCCATCACGACGGGCAGATCGGTGACCACCGTGAGCATGCGCAGATCCTTCTGCGGATCGTAGGGCAGCTTTTTGTAGAGCAGCGGATTGAGCACCATGATCGATGCCGCGGTCACGAACAGCGTGTAGCCATCCGGCTCCGCGCGCGCGACCTGTTCGGCCGCGATGGCGCCCTGCGCGCCCGGCTTGTTCTCCACCACCGTGGTCTGCTTGAGATCGCGGCCGAGATAGTCGGCGACGAGGCGCGCCAGCACGTCCGTTGGCCCGCCCGCCGCATAGGGCACGACGAGTTTGATGGCGCGGGTCGGATATTCCGCCGCGTGGGCGAGCGGCGCGGTGATGGCCGTAGCGGCGATGATGACGGTTGATAGCAGCGCAGAGCGCAGGCGCGAGGTCATTGTCTCTCCCAAAGCATTTTTGTTTTGCTTGGGGGAGACAGTAGCAGCCGTAGGGCAGATGAGCGAAGCGTAATCCGCCGGCCGAGTTGAAAATTGAAACTCCGCGGCGGATTACGGCTTCGCCTCATCCGCCCTACGGAAAAACTATCCCAACCAATATTTCCCGCCGACCATCATCAGCTCGCCGCACAACACGCCGGCGAAGATCGAGCGCTTGAAACCGAGAAACACCAGCAGGCCGAAGAGCACCGAGCCGTAACGCAGCAGCGCCGGCACGGTGGCCAGGGCTCCCGGCGGATGCACGAGAATCTGCGCGATCACGCCGGCAAGGATGGCGGTGGCGACTGCCCTCACCCAGACGAGAATGTCCGCCTCTTCGTCGATGCCGCCACCGAGCCACAGGCCGAGCATGCGCCAGACCTCATTGGGCAGGAAGCCGGCAAGGACGAGAATGACCAGTGCGTGCCAATCGCCGATGAAAGTCTGCAGCTCGCTCACTGGCGCCTCCAGCGATGCACGCCGTAAGCGATGGTGCCGGCTACGACCCCGGAGATCAGGATATCGATGCCGGTGTCGAAGAACGACACGATCGGAAACAGCGCGAGGCCGAGCACCAGCGCGACGACATCGGGAAGCTTCTTGCAGTTGCGCGCCGTCGAGAGAAGGAACGCCAGCGGCGTCAGCAGCAGGATCGCGGCGCCGAACAGCGGCGGCAGATTGGCGGCGAGATGATAGCCGATCCACGTGGCCGTGAGACAGGTGATGACGAGACCGCAGCCGAGCCCGTTGACGAAAGCGATGCGGCGCTCGCGTGGCACCATCGGCATCAGGCGAAAACATTCGACCCATAGCGTCACCGCGATGAAATGCGATGGCAGGATCAGTTGCCGCTTCTTGGTCTCCGGAGCGCGCAGCATCGGCAGCACCGACACCACCATGGGAAACAGGCGGATGCCGCTGACGCCGACCGCGATCGCCGCCTGAACGGCCGTCGCGCCGGAGCCGAGCGCTGCCAGCAGGATGATCTGCGCCGGACCGGCCCAGATCAGCGCCGTTGAGAGCAGCGCCCAGAACAGGCTGAAATGCGTGTCATGCGCCAACGCGCCGATGCCGACATAGGTGGCGAAAAGCACCAGCGTCAGGACCGTGGTGGTGATCGAGCGCATTCCGTAGAGAAACGCCGGCGCCGTCCCTTGCCATCGCGGTGAGTCTAGTGCGGGTAGTGCCACTATGGTCGATTTCTGTGCGAGATGAGTTCGACGCTCATTGGCTCCCGAATACCAGATTGGTCAAGTGCGCGTTGTGCATGGCGGCGTCACGCATCCCGGCAGGACTGTCGCTTCTGGTGAAGCGCGGAGGAGGATAGTGCTCGGCCTGCATGGTTCGAGACGCCCGCTGCGCGGGCTCCTCACCATGAGGGTCTTTCTATCGCGTCATACGCTTTACCTCATCCTGAGGAGCGGCCGCTTGGCCGCGTCTCGAAGGATGGCCGCGAGCGACATGCGACAATCTCAAGCACCCCGGTTACGCAGCACCAGGCAGGCCTGCCCGGCTTTGTGGATCTGGTTGCACAGGCCGTTCGCCTCCTCGCGCGTGTCGGCGCCGATCCGCACCTGATAGAACGGCCGCGTGCCACGGCTGCGGAAGATCGAGCGCACGAGGTTCGGATCGTGATCGCCGACCACGGTGCGCAGCCGCGTCATCGCGCGTGCATATTGCATCAGTGCGCGGTCACGATTGAAGCCCGCGGAGAGCTGCACGCCCCATGGCTTGGACTCGCCGAGCTTCACGCGAACCTCGAGCTGCTCGACGAACGGATTGGGCGCACGCCGCAACAGTGCCATCAGCTCCCGGCAACTCGATGTCTGCGGCCGCGCCGGCGCCTTGCCGCTAAGGCCGGCAGATTGCCAGTCTTCCACCGTCGCACCGGTAATCGCCGAGACATAGTTGCGCGTCTCGCCGGGCATGCCGCCCTTGCCGTCGAGCCATTCCTGCACGCGGCGCGGGCCTGCATTATAGGCGGCCGCGGCCAGTCCGAGATTGCCGAACTGATCGCGCAGTTCGCGCAAAAACTCCGCCGACTTCGGCAGCGCCTGCACGGGATCGAACGGGTCGAGCAACCGCCGCTCGGCGGCGGTGCCCGGCATGAATTGCGCGATCCCCTGCGCGCGGGCGCCACTGCGCGTCACCGGCCCCACGGCATTCGCCTGGAAGCGGCTCTCCTGCCAGATCACGCGCGCGAAGAATTCCAGCGGCAGGTCATTGGCGCGCGCCGCCGACTCGATCATCAGGCACATCGCCTCGCGGGCGTTTGAGTCCTTTGCGAGATTGGACGTTTCGGGCCGGACCGGCAGCATGCGATCGGCGCCGGGCTTCGCCAATTCGCTGAGCGGCAACTCATCGGCACGCGCCGTGCCCGCCAACAGCATCGCAATGGCCGTCATCGTTGCCGTGATCCATCGCGTCATGCAGGGCCCTGCGCGAGTTCCGCGCCTTGAACACTCGTTTCCAACGGGCTAGCTATGAATGAAATAAGGCGGATACGGGAGCGAAAACCATGAGCGATATGTCGAAAGCGGCCCCGGACCGCGCCGCGCAGGACGATGTGGCGATCCAGTACATGGCGCGCACCCGCGCCTATTACCGCGCGCTCGGCTATGACGCCCCCTATCGTTGGGCCCACAATGTGGATGCGCCGTTCCAGTCGCTGAAGAAGCCGCTGGCGCAATCGCGCGTGGCCATCATTACGACGGCTGCGCCGTTTGATCCCGCCAATGGCGATCAGGGTCCGGGTGCGATCTATAACGGCGGCGCCAAGTTCTATCAGGTCTATGATGGCGACACCTCAAAGAGTCACGACCTGCGCATCTCCCACATCGCCTATGACCGCGTGCATACCAAGGCCGACGACAGCGGCACCTGGTTTCCCCTGCCTGCGCTGAAACAGGCAGCGGCCCAGGGCCGCATCGGCGAGGTCGCGCCGCGCTTCTTCGGCGCGCCGACCAATCGCAGCCATCGCGTCACCATCGAGACGGATGCACCGGAGATCCTTGCCCGTGCCCAGGCCGACGGCATCGACGCCGCAGTGCTTGTGCCGAACTGCCCGGTCTGCCACCAGACCGTCAGCATTGTCGCGCGGCATCTCGAGGCCAATGGCATTCCCACCGTGGTGATGGGCTGTGCGAAGGATATCGTCGAACATGTCGGCGTGCCGCGTTTCCTGTTCAGCGATTTCCCGCTCGGCAATGCCGCCGGCAAGCCGCATGACAAGGCCTCCCAGGCGCTGACGCTGGAGCTGGCCCTGCGCCTGCTGGAATCCGCGGTGGGGCCACAGACGACCATGCAGTCCCCGCTGCGCTGGGCGCAGGATCCGGCCTGGAAAAACGACTACAATAACGTCGCGCTGTTGAGCGAAGACGAGTTGGCCCGCCGCCGCGCCGAATTCGACAAGCAGAAAGAGATCGCCAAAGGGCTGAAAGATACCGCTGCGTGAATTGTGGCCGGTTTTCGGCGGCCGATCTTAAACTTGATTTACGTTAACTTCGCAGATCCGCGCCGGACGTCTTTTCCGGCGCATGGAACCGGATACAGTCCGCCTCGTCACATACGGGGATTTCAGGACATGGACGACCGTCGCAAACAGCCGCGCGACAAGGTGATTTTCGGTGCCACGGCATCGAAGGATCAGAAGGCCAAGGAATGCGTCGTGCGCGACATGTCCGGGGAAGGCGCGCGCGTCGAATTCCCGCTTGGTCACCGTCCGATCAAGGAGCAGATGTCGCTGACGATCGAACGCGATGGCCGCCCGGTGTCGGCGGATATCATCTGGTCTCGTGGCAATGTCGTCGGCGTGTCCTTCAGCGATGCACGCGCCAATGAGGCTCCCGCCTCCGATCTCGACGAGCGCGTCCGCAAGAGCGAAGCGAAGAAGCGCGAGCTGCAGATGGAAATCCAGCGGCTGCTGGGGAAGTAATTCGAACACTTCGCTATCAGCCGTCATTGCGAGCGCAGCGAAGCAATCCAGACTCTCAAGGAAGAACTGAATTGCTTCGTCGCGTTGCTCCTCGCAATGACGGAGCCAAACAAAAAGGCCGGTGATCGCTCACCGGCCTTTTTCATCTCACTCAAGCGAAGACCTTACGCCTTCACCAGTCCCTTCGAAGACCCCGAGTCCTTGCCGGGCTTCGACTTCTTCGCGCCACCGCGCTTGGCGGGCAGCTTTTCCGGCTTCGGCGTCACCGGGCCATCGACGAATTCGAAGCCGATGCTCTCCTGCTCGACGCCAAGAACCTCCTCGCCCTTCTTGAGGACGACGCGGACATGGCCGCCGTTCTTGAGTTCGCCGAACAGCAGCTCTTCCGCGAGCGGCTTCTTGATGTGCTCCTGGATCACGCGGCCCATCGGGCGCGCGCCCATCTGCTCGTCATAGCCGTGCTGGATCAGCCAGGCCTTGGCGGGCTCGGACAGTTCGATGGTGACGTCGCGGTCTGCCAGCTGGGCTTCCAGCTGCAGCACGAACTTCTCCACCACCATGCCGATGACGTCGGAATTCAGATGGCCGAACGACACGATGGCGTCGAGACGGTTGCGGAATTCCGGCGCAAACTGGCGGTTGATCGCCTCATGGTCGTCGCCTTCCCGCTTGCTGCGGGTGAAGCCGAAGGCCTGACGGGCGAGATCCGCCGCACCGGCATTGGTCGTCATGATCAGGATGACGTTGCGGAAGTTGACCTGCTTGCCGTTGTGATCGGTCAGCCTGCCGTGATCCATCACCTGCAGCAGCACGTTGTAGAGATCCGGATGCGCCTTCTCGATTTCGTCGAGCAGCACCACGCAATGCGGATGCTGGTCCACGCCATCGGTGAGCAGGCCGCCCTGATCGAAGCCCACATAACCGGGAGGCGCGCCGATCAGGCGCGACACCGTATGCCGCTCCATATATTCGGACATGTCGAAGCGGATCAGCTCGACACCTAGCGACGACGCCAGTTGCTTCGCCACTTCGGTCTTGCCGACGCCGGTCGGGCCCGAGAACAGATAGGAGCCGATCGGCTTCTCCGGTTCGCGCAGGCCGGCACGCGCCAGCTTGATCGATGCGGACAGCGCCTCGATGGCCTTGTCCTGGCCGAACACCACGCGCTTCAACGTCGCTTCGAGATGCTTCAGCGTCTCCGCATCATCCTTCGACACCGTCTTCGGCGGGATGCGCGCCATCGTCGCGATGGTGGTTTCGATTTCCTTGATGCCGATCGTCTTCTTGCGCTTGCTCTCGGTCACCAGCATCTGCGCCGCACCGGATTCGTCGATCACGTCGATCGCCTTGTCCGGCAGCTTGCGGTCGTGGATGTAGCGCGACGACAGCTGCACCGCAGCCTCGATGGCCTCGTTCGTATATTTCAGCTTGTGATAATCCTCGAAGTACGGCTTCAGCCCCTTGAGGATCAGGATCGCGTCATCGACGGTCGGCTCGTTGACGTCGATCTTCTGGAAGCGCCGCACCAGCGCGCGGTCCTTCTCGAAATGCTGGCGATATTCCTTGTAGGTGGTCGAGCCCATGCAGCGGATGCCGCCGGACGCCAATGCAGGCTTCAGCAAATTCGATGCATCCATGGCGCCGCCCGAGGTGGCGCCGGCGCCGATCACCGTATGGATTTCGTCGATGAACAGGATCGCATTCGGATGCGACTCAAGCTCCTTCAGCACCTGCTTGAGGCGTTCTTCGAAATCGCCGCGATAGCGCGTGCCCGCGAGCAGCGTGCCCATGTCGAGCGAGAACACGGTGGCAGCCGCCAGCACTTCCGGCACGTCGCTGTCGACGATGCGCTTGGCAAGGCCTTCGGCGATCGCGGTCTTGCCGACGCCGGCTTCGCCGACGAACAGCGGATTGTTCTTCTGGCGGCGGCACAGCACCTGGATCGCGCGGTTGATCTCAGACGTCCGTCCGATCACCGGATCGATCTTGCCGTCCTTCGCCTTCTTGTTGAGATTGACGCAATAGGTCTCGAGCGCCTCGCCCTTCTTCTTGGCGTCATCACCACCCTTGGTCTCGGTCTCTTCATCGACGCCGCGCACCGGCCGCGCTTCGGAGACACCCGGCCGCTTGGCGATGCCGTGGCTGATATAGTTCACCGCGTCGTAACGCGTCATGTCCTGCTCCTGCAGGAAATAGGCGGCATGGCTTTCGCGCTCGGCAAAGATCGCGATCAGCACATTGGCGCCGGTCACTTCCTCGCGGCCGGACGACTGCACGTGAATGACGGCGCGCTGGATCACGCGCTGGAAACCGGCGGTCGGCTTGGCGTCGTCGCTGCCATCCGTCACCAGGTTTTCAAATTCGGTTTCGAGATAATTGACGAGACTGCCGCGCAGCTTGTCGAGATCGACACTGCAGGCCCGCATCACCGCTGCCGCGTCGCTATCATCCACCAGCGACAGCAGGAGATGTTCCAGCGTCGCATATTGGTGGTGGCGCTCATTCGCGATCGAGAGCGCCCGGTGCAGCGATTGTTCTAGGCTTTGAGAAAAAGTTGGCATTCCGCGTCCTCTTTGGCCCCCACCATCATGGCCATCGTTGCCCTCGCAGGCAACAAGAACCTTTCTGCATATAGTGCGGAACGTTTGTGGTGAAAGGCCGGTTCCGGTGCTTAACCTTTGGCACCGTCATTTGGTGTCGCTGCACGCCAGTTTATGGCAGGCAGCGGGTGATATCCGTGCAATCCGGCGCTACTTGACGCTGCCTTTTCGGCGATCGGCGCCCTGCCCGACTCAGAATGGAATAGGTGCAAATCGTGCACTGTGTCGCATGCCGGCGCGACGCTATTTCTTTTCCATCACACATTGCAGGGGATGCTGGTGCTTGCGTGCGAAATCCATCACCTGCGTCACTTTGGTTTCTGCAATCTCGTAAGTGAACACACCGCATTCGCCGATGCCGTGGTGATGGACATGCAGCATGATCTGCGTCGCCGCCTCCACGTCTTTCTGGAAAAACTTCTCCAGCACATGCACGACAAATTCCATCGGCGTGTAATCGTCGTTGAGGATCAGCACGCGATAGAGGTTCGGCCGCTTGGTCTTCGGCTTGGTCTTGGTAATGACCGACGTGGACGGCCCACCCGGCCCGCCGGACTGGTTGTCGTCATCCGCCATCGCGCGCGGCGCGTCGGCGCCCGCCTGCGGCTTGCCGGCAAATGGCAGATGGCCATCGGAAATGAATGTTGGAACTGCTTGAACCATGACGTCTGTATAGGTGCCCCGGCCGGGGATTGACCAGCCCCGCTCAGGCCGGCTTCCCCCGGAATTGCTGCCCGTTAACCTGTTCAGCGGGCAACCGGGACACTTGCCACACTGTTGCCGCACCAAATCGCGCGAAATCAGCCTTAGCCGCGCCGGTAGGAGACCAGATCGGCAGTGCCGATATGGGCCTCGATCCACCGCTGCGCAACCGCCTGTCCCGCCAGGACTGAACTCCAGCTTCCCCAGCCTCGGAACAGCAGGGTTAACGGATCCTGCGCAATTGCAGGTGCCTGCCCCATCTTCGGTTTATCGGCTGTTGACGATGATACCGAACAGCGGCTTCCCCGGCTACCAATACACAGCCTTTTACCGATTTTCCGCGGAGACTTTTACCACCCGTTTAGCCACGTCCCGCGAAATGGCCGCATCAAACCATTTTGGCGGTCTACCCATGTTCATCCGTTCGATTTCAGACCAGACACGCAGCGCGGCTCAACGGTTCATCCGCAACGAGCGCGGCAATGTGGCCATGATCTTCGCCGTTTCGCTGGTGCCGCTGCTCGGCTTCGTCGGTGCGGCCGTCGATTATTCGCGGACGACATCGGCGCGATCTTCCATGAAGGTCGCACTGGATTCGGCGGCCCTGATGGTTTCCAAGGACCTGGGCTCGAACCCGTCGATGTCAGCCGCAGAAATCTCGGCCAAGGCCACCAATTATTTCAACGCACTTTACACCAACAGTGCATCGACCCCGATCACCGTGACTGCAAGCTACGCGACGAATACGAAGGATGGCTCGACGGTCACCGTGACGGGCTCCGGCAGCGTCGCCACCGACTTCATGAAAATGGTCGGCTTCCCGCAGATGGGGATCAACGGCTCCTCCACCACAACCTGGGGCTCGACGCGCATGCGCGTCGCGATCGCGCTCGACGTGACCGGCTCGATGAACGACGACGGCAAGTTGGCGGCGATGAAGTCCGCTGCGAAGAATCTCATCGACACGCTCAGCGCATCATCCCGCATGACAGAGGATGTCTATATTTCCGTCATCCCGTTCGCGCAGATGGTCAATGTCGGCACCACCAACAAGAATGCCAGCTGGTTGCGCTGGGATCAGCTCGGCACGTGCAACAACAACAATTTCTCGATGTCGCCAGAGGCGTGCGCGGCCTACGCCAAGAAATACGGTTCTGCCTACAAGTGGACCTATTCGACCAACAAGACGTCCTGGAAAGGCTGCGTTGAAGATCGTGACGAGCCCAATGACACGACGAAGGATGCGCCGTCGGGTACATCGACCAACTACCCGGCGATGTTCTACGTGCAACGAGGCGCAGACAGCTGTCCTCCGGCAATCTTGCCGATGACGTCCGCTTACGGCAGCAGCAATGTCCAGACCATCAAGACCATGATCGATGGCCTCGATGCCTCCGGCGGAACGAACCAGATGATCGGCATGGCCTGGGCCTGGACGATGCTGCAGGTCGGCATCGATCCATTTCCTGCCCCTGCGAAGGATGCGGACTACAAATACACCGACGCTATCATTCTTCTGTCCGACGGCTTGAATACCGGCAGCCGCATGTATGGCGACGGCACCAGCGTCGAGCCGAAGATCGATGCACGCCAGCAGATCCTTTGCGATAATATCAAGAATGCAGGCGCGATGGTCTACACGATCCAGGTCAATACCGGCGGCGATGCGGACTCCGCCGTCCTGAAATATTGCGCCAATACCGGCAATTTCTTTGCCACCTCGACAGCGGCCGGCATTGCGACGGCCTTCACGGCGATCGGCAATTCGCTCAACAAACTGCGCGTCTCCCGCTAGTACGGCCGACCCGCTCGAAACAAAAAACGCCCAGCCATCTGGCCGGGCGTTTTGCTTGGCGGTGATGCGCGGCTTTAGGCCGCCGAAGTCATCTTGGCCACAAAACCTTCGAACGGCTTGCAGGCCTGCTTGGCTAGGTCTGCATAAAGGCCGCTGATCTTCTGCCCTTCGGCGACGAAATTTTCATAAGCGATCCTGGCATAGTCGCCCTGGATTTCGAGCGCCTTCTCCATGGACTTCACGGTCGCCAGTTCGGTCACCATGGCATTGCCGTCCTCGATCGACCTCTTCGCGTAGTCGCCAACGGCAGTCGCGATCGCCTGCGCGTTGCTCCCCATTTCCGCTGCCGATGCGACGGCGCTGGCGAACTGCTCCTGGCCGTATTGCTGGAAATCTTCGAGCTTGATCATGTGAAATCCTTTCCCGGACTGCATGGGCGGGTGAAACGGGTTCCAACCCGGATTGGTCAACCCGCATCTATCCCGCAACGCACAATTCGGTCAAGAATTGCGTGCACTGCACAATTACCGGCATTTGCCGCGAATTCGGTGGTGCGGCGCAAGATTTGCTTAACGCTTTGGCAACCCAGGAGACCTACCCTGATTCCCTGCATTGTTGCGTAACGGCCGTGAGGCCTAAAAGCTGCGTGAGCACATGCTCTTAGCCAGAATGGCGGGATACCGATTGTCTTCCGTCGAGAGCGTGCTCAGGCCGACCACAAAACTGAGACGAACCTCCGGTTGTCGGGCATAATTTGGCCTTACCGGTGGGGGAATGAGACCGATCTGACGGGGAAGTCCATGCTTCGCACAACGTTTGCTTCGTCGCGCACCCTTCGTGCGTGCGTCCTGGGGCTTGCAACCATCAGCATTGCTGTCGCCTTCACGGTCGATACTGCAGATGCCCGCCGCCGGCACAAATCGAGCAAGGCGAAGGTGTCCCGGGTCTCGAGCTACAATCCCGCTTTCGCGACCATCATGATCGACGCCAATTCGGGCGCGGTGCTGCAGTCAACCAATCCGGACTCCCTTCGTCATCCGGCGTCGCTCACCAAGATCATGACGCTGTATATGCTGTTCGAGAAGCTCGAACAGGGCAAGATTTCGCTCGATACCGAGATGCCGGTGTCGCAACATGCGTCCGTACAGTCGCCGACCAAGCTCGGTCTCCGCCCCGGCCAGACGCTGCGCGTCGAAGACGCCATCAAGGGCCTCGTCACCCGTTCGGCCAATGACGCTGCCGTGGTGATCGCGGAAGCGATCGCAGGCGACGAAGACGACTTCGCGAAGCTGATGACCCGCAAAGCGCGCGCGCTCGGCATGAGCCGCACGGTGTATCGCAACGCGTCCGGTCTTCCCGATGACGCACAGGTCACCACCGCACGCGACCAGTCGGTGCTCGGCCGCGCCATCCAGGACCGCTTCCCGCGTTACTATCGCTACTTTGCCACCACCTCCTTCGTGTATCGCGGTCGCAGCATCCGCAATCATAACCGGCTGCTTGGATCGGTCGAAGGCATCGACGGCATCAAGACCGGCTACACCCGCGCCTCCGGCTTCAACCTCGTCTCGTCGATGAAGCGCGGCAACCGCTATCTGGTCGGCGTGGTGCTCGGCGGCCGCAGCGGCGGCTCGCGCGACGCCGCCATGCGCACGCTGCTCGCCGACAATCTCGACAAGGGCGCCACCCGCCGCACGGTCGCCGCCATCACCGAGCGCAGCCCGGCGGAAGCCGCCACCGAGGTCGCCGAAGTCGAGGCGAAGTCGCGCCCGACCGAAGCCAAGCAGGTCAATGGCGCGATCCAGGTGGCGTCTGCGGCGCCGCCGTCAGCCGAACCGGTTGCCGCGCCTGAGCCCGCGCCGGCCCGCCCGGCCGCAGCTGCCGCCATTCCCAATCGGTCGTTCCTCGCCGGCGCCACCGCAGCCGTGCCGCCTGCACCGGTGCCACAGGGTCGCAAGCCCGACACCGGTCCGCTGAACAGCGGCGTGATCCAGTCCGAGCCGATCTCGACCATTCCCGGCGCAACCGAACCGATGAAGCCGGTGCGCGTGCGCACCGTTCAGGTGAAGTCGGGCCAGTACCGCGTCGCCTCCGCCAGCGCCGATGCGCCGGTGGCCACCAATTCCACCTCGGCTGCCGCCGAACCCACGGCGCGCTCGCCCGAGACCACCAATTCGCTCTATGCCCGCTCGGAGATGCCGCCCCAGCCTGCCGGCCACGGCACCGGCAACGGCATTCTCGGCGTCCTGCCGGCTTCCAGTGCCTCGCATGGCGGCACGGCGATGGCCTATGCTGCCCCGGCGCCCGCGCCGGCCCCGCAGGCCGTGCAGCAGGCCGGCTCGATCAAGCCGGCCACGGCGCATTCCGGTTGGCTCATCCAGGTCGGCGCACTCGGCAGCGAGAGCGAAGCCCGCACCCGCCTCGACGCCGCCCGCGACAGCGCACGCGGCGCGCTCGGCAAGGCCGATCCGTTCACCGAGACCGTCGGCAACGGTTCGCGAAAGCTCTACCGCGCCCGCTTCGCCGGCCTCGATCGCGACCAGGCCGAAAGCGCCTGCAAGACGCTGAAGCGCTCGGACATTCCCTGCATCACCATCAAGAACTGATCGCCAGACGAACCGTCTGCCATCACACAAACGGCCGGGACGATGTCCCGGCCGTTTTGCGTTTCACGGTAAACAAATCCCGTCACGAGCAACGTCTCGTCAAGAAATCCCAACTACAAAAGTCGGACGGGGAATTGATCGACCATGCCGGGCAACGGCAGGCGACGGGGCGTCCCACAGAGAGCGGAACTCACTCGCAGTCAGTAGCGTAAAGCGTTCTGGAGTTAGCTGCGATGCGTGCGAAACAGAGTATCCTTGGCCTCGTTGACGCGAGCCGCGAGGTACGTCGAGCCCCCCTGGTCGGGATGCAGTTTCTTCATCAGGGATCGGTGAGCCCGGCTGATCTCGTCGCGCCCCGCCCCCGGCTTCACGCCAAGGATCTGATAAGCCTCCTCGTCCGACATTTTGCCCGACGCCGCGCGCCCGTCATTCCGCCCTGCCGCGTTGCCCTGCGTGTGCTGACGCCATCCGGGAAACCGGCGGTCAAGCTCAGCTTCGGCCATGCCGCCGCCGAACGGCGCCCAACCCAGCAGGCCAGCGCCAAATAACCCGATCGGAATGGCGACCCAGAACTCGCCGCGCAGCCCGGTGAAGGCGGCGGCGGCGAGACACAGAATGCCACCACCGAGCTTACCGGCGCGCGCAAGCATCGCCGGGTTCGCGGTGCGAAGCAGCTGCAACAGCGTATAGAGAACGAATACGGCGACGGCGCCGGCGATCAGTGTAGCCATACGCGATCATTAGTCGGTTGCGGGGGTCGGTGGAAGCAGCAAAGCTGCCGCGGCGATTAGGCCCCTGCTCAGTCGGATTTCATTGGGCGATCCTGCGCGTGATGATACACCGCGAGGATCAGCAGCTCATCGGAGATGTGCTTCACTTCGTAGACAACGACATACGGCGTGCGTGGTACAACCCACTCTCGAGTGCCGGGGGCGAGGCCAACATGTCCCAAGCCGGAAAATACGAGCAATGTTTCGATGCTCGCCATCAACCGATTGATTGTTCGATCTGCCGCCGCAGGCGAATCTTCGTCGATCCATCGATGAATATTGGCAATGTCAGCGAGCGCCCCGTCATTGAAGACCAGACGCATGATAGCCTCACCGGGCGATGAGGTGCTTGATGAAAGCGCGAGCATCTTCGTGCGAAACCAGGACAGCATTTGGGTCGGCGCGACGGCGTTTGACCTCGGCGAGTTGGGCCTCGGTTAGCCGAACCGTTTCCCGATTTTCGAGGAAGTCGAGCAATGCATATGCTGCCCCTTCCTGCTCTTCAGCAGGCAGCTCCTTCACCTTCGCGATGGCTTGATCGAACAGCTCTGACATGGTCTCAACCTAACACGCGGCAACGCCCGCGTCAGATCAATTCACGCTGGGCGTATATTGCGCGAGCTTGGCAGGGTCGGTGACCATGCTCTGCTGGGCCGGCGGCTTGGACGCCGGCTTCTGCAGAATGTCCGGCTTGCCGCTGACCGGCGACAGCTTGTTGTCGTCGTCCAGGAACTTGGACAGCATGCCCTGGATCTTCTCCTTCAGCGCAGTCGGACCACGATCGCTCATATCGTTATGCTGCGCGCCGGTATCGACGACGGTGATGCCGGCTTTCTCGCAGACATCGTCATCCGGCACCACGCCCGGGTCCGGCTTGAACATGTTGTCCTTCGAGCGGAAGGACAGGATCTTGAACTTGCCGTCGGTCATGAACGGGACGCGCAAATTGTCCAGCGTCACGACCTTCTTGACCTCGTTCGGATACTCCTTGGCGAAGAACACCGAGATGTCGCCGCCATTGGAATGACCGACCAGGGTCAGGTGATCGAAGTCGGAATTCGGCTGAATCTTCTTCAGCTGATTGACCGCGAATTTGATGTTCTCGACACCGCGTTCATAGACCGGCAGACGGCCGACATAGGGCTCACCGACTTTGGTGACGAGCGGCGCATCGGTGGCGAGATCATGCTGGATGCTCACAGCCATATAGCCGCGCGCAGCGAACACGTTTGCAAGGAACGAGTATTCAGTGAATTTGACGGTGTTGCCGTGATTGAGGATCGCCACCGGCAAGGTGATCATGCCGGCATTCGCCTGCATTTCCTTGTCGCGACGCACGGCGATATCGACCTGGATTTCGCGATTACGATCCTTGTCCATGAAAGTGAGAGTCTCATGGCGGATCGCCCACTTGCTCGCGGTGAAATACGCGACAGCGGTCAGTACGCAAACCGAAAGCAGAATGAGTAATCCGCGTTTCATGTTCGGTCCCTCGGCATGATCCCATCAAGGGCGCTCGCCGGTCCAGGCTACGATGATTGTGATCGGTGGATGACAATGACCGTTGCTTGAACAGCATATATGTCACAGCTCGGTGACAGGAAGACTAAATGTTGTGAATTCCGAGCCATAACATTGTGCGCCGCAGTCCTTTCTTGTGCAGTTGCTAACAAAAGCCACGAACAATTCTGCGAATTCGAGTGCCATCCGGCAAGGGAACAGCGTCCCAAATTCCGTCCGATTACAACGACAAATCAACTGCAGAGATGCGCTCGCGTTCCGCGATTCCGTTGCATCCTACCCGCGGAAACGGAATAACGAGCCAAGGAATTAGCTAAAAATCGATGTAATTCAGTCGCTTACAGCGAAGGTGAAATCAGCTGCCGATGATGTCGTGCAGGTCCAGCGGCTTGGCCGCCTGCGCGGCCCATTCAGCCCGGTTGGCGGCGCGGCGGCGGCCGCGCTCGTCCAGCGGTAATTTGAGCTTCCGGAGCAGCTCCACCACCTCTTCGCGCGCGGTGACATGGCCCATGCTTGGGCGTCGGCCGAGGGTGGCTTCGTTGAGGTCGTCCAGCGCGGTCAGGCCGCGCGGGAAGAATTCGCGATACATCACCCGCTCCGCCAGCCCGTCCACCGGGCGAAAACCGAGTCGGAAGGCGAGTTCGTCGAGCACGCCGGCAACCAGCATCTTGTTGCGCGAGCCAAGCATCGAGAGACGGTTGCGCACCACGATCCAGTCGGTGGTGGAGCCGTCGTGCTGGCGGCGCTTGCGCCGCGCATCGCGCGCCATCTGCGCATAGTGGCTTTCGCCGGTCACCGTGTAGTTCGCGGGATCGACGCTGCCCAGCACATCGAAATCAAGAAAGCTGTCATTGATCGGCGTGACCAGCGTGTCCGCCATCGTATGCGCGAGGCGCATCAGGAACGTGTCGCTGCCCGGCGTGTCGATCACGATGAAATCATGCGTGCGTTCGACCGCAGCCATCGCCTGCGCAAACTGTTCGAGCTCGAAGGATTCGTTCTCGGCGATCTGCATGCTGTCGCCGAGCTTCAGGCAATGATGCTCCGGTACTTCCAGCGCGAGGCCTGCCTGCGCCGACCAGGCGCGGCGATTGTCGATGTAGCGGGTAAAGCTCTGCTGGCGGCAATCGAGATCGATGGTGGCGACGCGCTGGCCGGCCTTGAGCAGGGCCACGGCAATATGCAGCGCGGTCGTGGACTTGCCCGACCCGCCCTTCTCATTGCCGAGCACGATGACATGCGCCGTGCCGGACTGCTGTGCGCTCTGCATCAACATCTTTGCGATCCCTGCAGCGATCTTCAACGCACGCATGCCCGAGCGGTCAAGAAAAATACGATCCGCCGGGCGTTGCAGCTGCAGCCGACGCTCTTAATGATGAATCTGCCGCAGCACCACGGCATTCGAGCACCGCGGCGGAGGCTTGGCGTACCTATGCATGCTTTGCTAAGCAGACGCGCCAGCATCCACGACGCCCAAGATCAAAGACAACGAGCCAACATGCCCCGTCGCGCCCCACAGATCGCCCGCACCCTCCCCGCCCTTCGCCGCGCCGTGGACGGGCTGCGCACGCGCAAGGCGACCATCGGCCTCGTGCCCACCATGGGCGCGCTGCATGACGGGCACATCGCACTGGTGCGCCTGGCCTTGCGCCGCTGCGACAAGGTCGTGGTATCGATCTTCGTGAACCCGACGCAATTCGCCCCCACCGAGGATTTCGGCGCCTATCCGCGGACCTGGAAGAGCGATCTCGCCAAACTCACCGAGGCCGGCGCGGACCTCGTGTGGAATCCCGATGCCAAGGTCATGTATCCCGATGGCTTCGCGACGAAGATCATCACCGAAGGCCCGGCGACCGCCGATCTCGAGGATCGCTTCCGCCCGCATTTCTTTGGCGGCGTTGCCACCGTGGTGGGCAAGCTGTTCACCCAGGTGCGGCCGGACATGGCCTTCTTCGGCGAGAAGGATTTTCAGCAGCTGAAAGTGGTGACGCGAATGGCGCGGGATCTCGATCTCGGCGTCAAGGTGGTCGGTGCCACCACCGTACGCGAACGCGACGGCCTCGCGATGTCATCGCGCAATGTGTATCTCTCGCCCGAAGACCGCGCGACCGCGCCGGTGCTCTACAAGGCGATGAAGGAGACGGCGAAGCGGTTGAAGGCCGGCGATGACATGGCGACGGCGATGGCCGGCGGTGCTGCGATGATCACCGCCGCAGGATTCGTGCTCGATTACTTCGAGGCGCGCCACAGCGAGACATTGGCGAAGGTGTCGTCGATGAAGGAAGGCCCGGTGCGGCTGATCGTGGCTGCGAAGATCGGGACCACAAGGTTGATCGATAATATCGGGGTTTAAGCAAAGGCGGTCATGGCATCCCTCCCCCAAGCGAAGCGCCGTGGGGAGGGTGGCGCGTAGCGCCGGGTGGGGTCTCTCCCCACGGCAGGACGTCACGTGGGGATAGACCCCACCCGTCTCAAAGCTCGCTGAACGCTCGCTTTGATCCACCCTCCCCATTCGCTTCGCTCCGGGGAGGGACAGAAAATCATTCCGCTGCGATCTGCCGTGGCACCGGCGGCGGATTCGCCAGATCCTGCGCGAGCTGCGCGTAGCGCGCCTTCGCCGCTTCCACCGCGGCCTCCTTCACCGGGCCATAACCGCGGATCGTGTCAGGCAGCGACAGCAGCTCCACCGCAATCTCCACATTGGCCGGCGACAGCAAGCTCACCACCGTCGCGATGTCCTTCTCGTAGCCCGCGATCAGATCCCGCTCGATCTTGCGATCGGCGCTGTAGCCGAACACGTCGAGCGGCGTGCCACGCAAGCCGCGGGCACCAGCAAGCAACTTGAACAGCGGCATCATCCACGCACCGAAGGCGCGCTTCTTCGGCCGGCCCGATGCATCCACACCCGGCAGCATCGGCGGCGCCAGATTGAAGTGGATCTTGAAATCGCCCTCGAACTGCTCGCGCAACTGCTTCTCGAAGCGACCATCGGTGTAAAGCCGCGCCACTTCGTATTCATCCTTATAAGCGAGAAGCTTTGCGTAATTGATCGCCACCGCGCGCGGCAGCGCGTCGTCGTATCCACCGCGCTGAGCAACGTCACGCACCTGCGTCACCGTCGCGCGATAAGCATCCGCCAGCTTCGCATTCTGATAGTCCGTCAGCATCGCGCTGCGATGGGCGATGATCTCGTCCAGCGTCATCTCGTCCTGCGTCTTCGGCGCAACAACACCGTCGCTGCCCTTCAGCATCGATGCGAGACGCTCCGGATCAGCGGCCGCCAGACGCCCGAGCTGGAACGCCAGCATGTTCATCTTGATCGAGACGCCATTGAGCTCGATCGCCTGTTCGATGGAGGCGCGCTGCACCGGCAACAGGCCCTGCTGATAGGCATAGCCCATCATCATCATATTGGTGGCGATGCTGTCGCCGAGCAGGCCTTCCGCCGCCTTGGTGAAATCGAGGAAGGTCGATGTCTTGCGCAGCGCCATCGACAGCACGTCATTGACGCGGCCGCGCTGGAAATTGAAATCGCGATTGCGGACGAAATCCGCAATGGGAATAAGATGCGTGTTGACGATGCCCGTGGTGCGCTCGCCCTCGCAGAGCGAGATCGTCTCCTTGGCGATTGCCACCACCTCATCGGCCGCGATCAACAGATCGGCCGTGCCAGTGACGATGCGCGAGCATGTCACTTCCGCCGTGTCATTCGACAACCGCACATGGCTGAGCACCGCGCCGCCTTTCTGCGCGAGGCCGGACATGTCGAGGATCATCGAGGCCTTGCCCTCGATATGCGCGGCCATGCCGAGCAATGCACCGATGGTGAGCACGCCGGTGCCACCGACGCCGCCCACCGCGATGTTATAGGGACGATCCAGCGTCGGCCGCGTTGCCGGCTCCGGCAGTTCGCCGATGGTGCCGATCTCCACCGGCGCCTTGCGCTTGAGCTTGCCGCCATCGACGGTGACGAAGGACGGGCAAAACCCCTTGAGGCAGGAATAGTCCTTGTTGCAGCTCGACTGATTGATGGTGCGCTTGCGGCCGAGTTCGGTCTCCAGCGGCTCCACCGAAATGCAGTTCGATTGCACCGAACAATCGCCGCAGCCTTCGCAGACGGCGGGATTGATGATCACCCGGCGCTGCGGATCTTCCAGAATGCCCTTCTTCCGGCGGCGGCGTTTTTCGGCTGCGCAGGTCTGCACGAAGACGATGGCCGAGCAGCCTTCGATTTCACGGCACTCCTTCATCACGCGATCGAGTTCATCGCGATGCGCCAGCTTGGTGCCCGGCGCGACGCTGCTGGCCGGATAGGCGTCCGGGTTTTCCGACACGAGATAGATCGCGCGGATGCCCTCGGAGTGAAGCTGGAAGGTGATCTGCTGCGGCGAGAGTTCGCCGTCATGCTTCTGGCCGCCGGTCATGGCGACGGCGTCGTTGTAGAGGATCTTGTAGGTGATGTTCGCCTTAGCGGCGATGGACTGCCGGATCGCCAGCGAGCCGGAATGAAAGTAAGTGCCGTCGCCGAGATTGGCGAAGATGTGCTTCTCTTTCGTGAAAGGCGCGATGCCGGTCCACGGCACGCCCTCGCCGCCCATATGCGTAAAGGTCTCGGTGGAGCGATCCATCCACAGCGACATGAAATGGCAGCCGATGCCGGCCATGGCGCGCGAGCCTTCCGGCACCTTGGTCGACGTGTTGTGCGGGCAGCCCGAGCAGAAATACGGCGTGCGCGTGATCGGCACGACATTCTGCACCTGCGACGCCTCACGGCCATGAAACCAGTCGGCCTTGGCGCGCAACAGCGCAGCGATTTCGGGATCGATCTCCATCGCCAGCAGGCGATCGACCATCGATGTCGCCAGTTTTGCGACGCTCAGCTCTTCCGCAAATGGCAGGAAGCGCTGGTCGTGGGAATCCATCTTGCCGACGATGCGCGGGCGCACGTCGTCGCGCCAGTTGAACAGCTCCTGCTTGACCTGGTTCTCGACGATCTCGCGGCGTTCCTCGACGATGAAGATTTCCTCGAGGCCGACCGCAAACTTGCGCACGCCCTCCGGCTCCAGCGGCCACGGCATGCCGATCTTGTAGAGGCGCAAACCGATCTTCGCGGCAACCTGTTCGGTAATGCCGAGTTCGCGCAGCGCCTGCCTCACATCCTCATAGCTCTTGCCCGAGGCCATGATGCCGAAGCGCGCATTCGGACTATCGATGGTGACGCGGTTGATATTGTTGGCCCGCGCAAAGGCGATCGCGGCAAAGCCCTTGTAATCCTGCAGCCGGCGATCCTGCGCATAGCGATCATCGGGCCAGCGTAGGTTCAAGCCACCGTCCGGCATCACGAAATCGGTCGGGATGTTGAACGGGGTCATCTCGTCATTGAGATTGATCTCCGCCGTGGTCTCTACGGTCTCGGTGATCACCTTCATGCCGACCCAGCAGCCGGAATAGCGCGACATGGCGATGCCGAGCAGGCCCATGTCGATGATCTCGTGGATCGACGACGGATAGAGATACGGCATCAGCGCCGAGATGAAGGCGTGGTCCGACTGATGCGGCACCGTCGATGACTTTGCGCCGTGATCGTCGCCGGCGAGGCACAGCACGCCGCCATGTTTGGCCGAGCCCGCCGCATTGCCATGGCGGAACACGTCGCCGCAGCGATCGACACCGGGGCCCTTGCCGTACCAGATGCCGGTGATGCCGTCGTAATTGGCGCCGGGCGAGAGATTGAGCTGCTGCGTGCCCCAGATCGCGGTGGCGGCGAGATCCTCGTTCACCCCCGGCTGAAACTTGATGCCGTATTGATCGAGATGTTTTCGCGCGGCCATCAGTTGCTGGTCGTAGCCGCCGAGCGGCGAGCCGCGATAACCGGTGACGAAGGCGGATGTGTTCAGCCCCGCCGCACGGTCTCGGCGCACCTGCGCCATCGGCAGCCGCACCAGCGCCTGGATGCCGGTGAGAAAGATATGACCGGAACCTTGGGTGTATTTCTGATCGAGACTGATCGGGCCTTGATTGATTCCCATTCCACCCTCTTTGCCACCCGCATCGTCTCGGCAGGCGTGCTCGCGCAATTATGTGGGGTCGTTCGACTCCCTTAGAAATAGTCTATGTTGAATTCGAAACCCGGCGCAGCACAAATGTGAAGGGCGCGCGACAGCCATCCGAAAACGCAACTTCATGATGAGAATGGGGTATTTGCTCGCCACGTTATGTCGTAGCGACCGCCCGCGACGAAAGGACATGAGGCGGTAGTTGCGCTGCAGCAAGCGCTGCGGCCGTAGGATGGGTAGAGCGGAGACGCAAAGCGCCGCAGCGAAACCCATCACCGCGGGCTCCGGCGCTTGTGGTGATGGGTTTCGCTACGCTCTACCCATCCTACGACCTCGGCGTTACTCCGGGAAAATCTCGCCGATGATCTTCATCAGATCGGCCTCACGGAACGGTTTTCGCAAATAGGCCCTGAACCGCCCAGCCCGATCCTTCACCACATTTTCCAGCAGCGATGTCATCACCACCACGGGGATCTGTCTCAGCCGCTCGTCCTCGCGCATGGCGGCGATCAGCCCTGCCCCGTCGATGAACGGCATCATGAAGTCGGTCAATACGAGATCGGGCGTCTCGCGATGCAGGATGTCGAGGGCCTCGCGGCCGTTGCCGGCGACCAGCACATTGAAGGCGCTCTCGCTCAAGAGGACCTCGAGCCAGTCGGCAATCGCCCATTCGTCCTCGACAATCAGGACCGTACGCACCGCTAATCTCCGGTCAATTTGAGGTCCGCCGCTGGCGTCGGCTGCGGCCCCTGACTGGAGATATCGCGGAGGATGCGTTCGGCCCGCTCATGGTTCTCGTCGAGCACGATGCCACCCTCATGAATTTCGAAGCGGCGCATCCGCATATCGGTCCGACGGTCGCGCGATTTCAAAATCGTCATCAGGCGATGGTTTTCCGAACGCAGCGCAGCGAGATGCAACGCAATGATATTTTCGGCCACGGCTGACAGACCGGTCTGGTTGACACCCTTGAGCGGTTGCCCTGGGGTCATGCCGGCATGGTCGGTCTCCGCCGTCGCCAGTGTGGTAACACCGAGCGCGCGCAACTCGTTGCACATTGCCGACAAAAAAGAGCCCATGCGATGCTTCTCGTCGGTGAGTTTCGAGAAGCCCTCGATGCCGTCGATCACCAGGCGCTTGACGCCGGTCTGCCGGATGGTGCCGAGCAGCTCGGTCGCCACCTCGTCGAGCACCGCTTCGGTCTGCGGGCGCCACATCAGGCTGATATTTTCGGGCAGCGCGAGTTTCAGGCTGTTGGCCTTCACCCGCAGCGCCATCGGATTTTCGTGGAAGCCGAAGAACAGCGCCGGCTCGCCTTTCGGACCACCGGTGAGGAACTGCAAACCCGCGGTGGTCTTGCCCGACCCCGACGGCCCTAGCACCACCGTCACCGAATGCGTATCGATGCCGCCACCGAACATCCTGTCGATGCCGGGAATGCCGATCGGCACCATCGGCCCATCGGCGCTGTCCCAGACGCTCGGCGTCTCCAGCAGCGCTTCGATGCGGGGATAGATCGCATGGCCGCTATCGGTGATGCGATAGGCATGCTTGCCGCCCATGAACCAGCCGCCGCGCAGCTTGTGAATCTGGATCGAGCGTTCCGAGCGGCGGCCATGGAGCTGCGACTGCAGTTCGATCAGGCCGTCCACCATCGTATGCTCCGGCGGATGCGCATCGGCGTCGAAGGCGCTGGTGAGCAGGAACATGGTGCAATTGCTGAAACCGGCCTGGGTCTGCAGTTCGTGGATGAACTTCTTCAGTTCGAGTTCGGAGCGCGCCTTCTCATGCACGGTGATGAGACCGTCGAGCACTAGGATGCTGGCTTTGCGCGTCCGCACTTCGCGGCGAACCACGTCGAGCAATCCGCGCAGCCCGTCATCCTCCAGCGTCTTGAAGGCGCCGACATAGGACATCCGGTCCGGGACTGCATTCTCGTCGAAAAATTTGAGCCGGCGCATATGGCCGATCATCCGCGCATGGCTTTCCGCCAGCAGCGTGATGTAGAGCGCGTTGCGGCCCTGCGCCGCCTGCGCGAAGCAGATCTGGTTGCCGAGAATCGTCTTTCCAGCGCCGGGCGCACCCTGGATGATGTAGATGCCGCCGTCGAAAACGCCCCCACCGAGAATCGTATCCAGACCCGCGATGCCGGTCGCGACCCGGCCATTATCAGCACTCATCCCACTACTGCCCCTGACGTGTCACCTAGAACGGTGAGATGCTGAAACGCATCGGGATGCAATCGGTTCCATTGCTTTTGCAGAAATATTTTGAAACACGCCGTGGCCCAAAAACTGCAAGCGTCCTTGAACCGGAACGCGCTGCAGGTCTCAGCCATTACCTGCACGGGTGCCCGCGATCTCTAACGCACCAGCGAGGAGCATGGAATGACCCAATTTTCCAATATCGGGATGACACAGTCCGGCTTTGCGGGCCACAAGGCTGCATCGTCTCACGGCAACAAATATCATCCGCGCTGCGGCGAAGAGCACAGCCACAAGCCGACCAAGGCCGTCATCGGCATCGGCCTGCTCATCGTGTTGAGCTTTCTGCTTTACGGAATCACTGGCCACGCCAACGAGCCGACGACAGCGGCGCCTTCGCAGCAGACCACATCCCACATGCGCTAGCGCCGCAATCAGGCGTCGGCTTCGACAACGTCCATCTCGCGGTCGGACGACACCAGCCGAAGCCGCCGCTCCGTCGGGACAAGCGACGGCGCGATCCCCACATGGCGGGCGAACGGCTCATCGATCTGCCGTACGGCCTGATTGCGCGACATCACCGGCGAGAACATGCGCGGCTGAGGCTCGTCAGCAGGCACGTGCCGCGGCTCGCTCCAGCGTATAGCGCGTTCGATCAGTGGTGCCGTTTTGGTGGCGAGCGGGCCTGCCATGCGCCAGAACAGCTGCACCATGGCTGCATAAGTCATCTCTTCGAGCGCCCCCGCGCTGACACCCGGCGTCACCGTGAAGATGCCGACCTCGACGATCGGACCGGCTTCGGCGCGCTCCGTCACGCGATGCATGGTGCATCCGAAGTCCGACGCGCCGTCATCGATCGCATCGCGCACCGCTGTATCGCCGGGATAGCGCGGTGAGCCCGGATGGAAGTGATAAGCGCCGTAGCCCAGCTGCGCCACGATCGCGGCCGGCACCTTCACATCGCCGCCAAACGAGACCAGACGCGCTCCCGACAGCCATTGCGGCTCGATCGCATCCAGATCCGCAGCCGTGAACACCGGCAACACATGCAGCGATGGATTGTAGCTCCGCAGCAACGTCGCGAAGACCGAATGCTCGGCAGGGCCTGAGAGAAGAATGAGCGTGTCGAACATATCAGGCGCCAGTCATCGAATCGGAGTTCCCGAAGATTCGCAGTCAGGTCTTAACAACTGATGATCGCACGGTGCCGCTGCGATGCAGCAGCATTGGCGATGTGCAGCCGCCGTTTCGGAACATGCACGCGCCCGCGCCGTTGTTATTGCTGCAAAGGAGGAATCGACATGGCGAATGAATATAACCCAACCGATCCCCAGCGCCCCGTTCATGACCAGACGGAGACCGGCAACCCCGCCCGTCTCGACCGCGAATTGCAGGCCGATCCGCAATTGCAGGAAGGTCGCGCATCAGGCGGGCGCATGCTGGCCTACGGCGCCGCGGTGCTTGTCATTCTCGGCGTCGTGTTTTACGGCCTGAACAGCGGCTCGATGAATCCGAACGAGGCTTCGAAGACCGCGTCGCAATCGACGCCGACCACCCAGGACAGCGCGCCGAAGGCCCCCGCTCCGACCAACAATGTCGCGGACTCCAACACCAAGCCGCCGGTGGCGCCTGGTGTGCGTGACGTGACGCCGACCAAGGATAGTCCGGGCGTGACGACCGGCTCGGCCCCGGTGCGTTCGCAGGGGACGCAATCGGCCCCGACCGGGACCGAGGTGGATAGTTCGAAGGGCGGCGCAGCCAGGTAAAACTGCGCATGGGCAGATGAAGCAGCGGCCATCGTCGACGGTCGCTGCTTTGTCGTGCCTTCACGCGGGAGATCGGCAAATCGTGATGGCGATGTGATTTTACATCTCGCGCCGCATCGTCGAGATCATCGTCGCTCGTCACTTGCTAGGATCCATCCATGAAATTTCTGCCGCTTCTCGCATCGCTCACCGTCCTTTCGCTCGCGCCTACGGCGTCGATCTATGCGGCAGACCGCGCGCCCTATGGCATCGGCCTCGAAGGCTTTCAATATCCCTACCCCGTCCAGATGCTGCCGGTGACGAATGATGGCGAGCAGTTGCGCATGGCCTATATGGACGTGCCATCGCAGAAGCCGAACGGCCGCACCGTCGTGCTGCTGCATGGCCGCAACTTTCCATCGAGCTATTGGGCGCCGGTGATCAGCACGTTGACCGATGCCGGCTATCGCGTCGTGGTGCCCGACCAGATCGGCTTTGGCAAATCCTCGAAGCCGGCGGGCGACCTGCATTTCGATAATCTCGCCCGGAACACCATCGCGCTGATGGATCATCTCGGCATCACCAAATTCGACATCGTCGCGCATTCGCTCGGCGGCATGCTCGGCGTCCGCATCGCGCGCGCCTATCCGGATCGCGTCAATCATCTCCTGCTCGCCGCCCCCATCGGCCTCGAAGACTATCGCCTCTATGTGCCGCCGACGCCGACCGAGAAGATCATCGAGAACGAGGACAAACTGACGGCGGAAGGCTATCGCAAACAGCTCGAAACCAATTACGCGCTCAAACTGCCGCCCGATCAGGTGACGCCGTTCATCGATGCTCGCTTCAACATCAAGGGCGCCGCCGATTATCCACGCTGGCTGCGCGCCTTCGTCAGCTCGGCGCAGATGATCTATCGCGAGCCGGTCGCGCATGAAATCCCGCTGATCGGCCTGCCCACCTTGTTCATCATGGGCGCCGACGATCACAACGCGCCGGGCAAGCCCAATGCGCCCGAGGCATTGCGACCCAAGATGGGCCAGAACGCGGATTTGGCCAAAGCATTGGCTGCCAAGATGCCGAAGGCCAAGGCAGAAGTGCTGCCCAATGCCGGGCATCTCGTCTTCCTGGAAGCGCCTGGCAAATTCAACGAGCTGATGCTGGGTTTCCTCGCATCGAATCCGTAACGCTCGGTGTCTCTCGACCTGCCGGCGAAATGTTCATTCCCCATTCAGGCGGAATCGGGTCATTTCGTCGCGTGCAGCGCTGACCTCGCGAAACATCTTCGTCGCACTGACGTTGTTTCGCGGGGCGCGGTGCCATCTTCTCTTCTGCGCCGCATCGCGGCATCATCCGAGGGAGACAATTCATGAAAAAGATTCTCGCAGCGGCCTTGTTGGCCGCCACCATGGCCGGCATCGGTGCCGCGAATGCCGCCATGCCCGTCGCCCCGCTCAATGCCGCCGGCACGGCGGAAGTCATCCAGGTCGCTCAGGGCTGCGGCCCCGGCTATGCCCGCGGCCCGCGCGGCTTCTGCCGTCCGATGTATCGCGCTGCCCCGGTCATTCGTTCCTGCCCGCGCGGCATGTTCCGCAATCCCTATGGCCGCTGCATCCGCCGCTGGTGATCGCATTCGGCTTTGACGGCGAGAAACCCCGCTTTGCGCGGGGTTTTTGTTGCCTGAATTTGGCTTGCAGCGACGTCATGAAGGCATGTCAAAGTGATCGTCCATTGCCATGGAGCCCATCGTGTCGCGCACGCTGCTTTGCCTTTTCGTTACGGGACTGTCCGGACTTCTTCATCTCGTACCGGCGCTGGCTCAGACACCATTGCCCGCCGAGCCGCAGCTCGGACCGCGCCCTTTCTATCTGGCCGACACCATGAAGGACGGCGCGCTGAAGACGCGGCTGCAGGCCTGCACAGGCCCATTTCGCAAGAGCGACTTTTCCATCGCCCATCGCGGTGCGCCGCTGCAATTCCCCGAACACAGCCGTGAGTCTTATCTCGCCGCGGCACGCATGGGCGCCGGCGTGATCGAATGCGACGTCACCTTCACGAAGGATCGCCAACTCGTATGCCGGCATTCGCAATGCGACCTGCACACAACCACCAATATTCTGTCGAAGCCGGACCTCGCCGCGAAATGCACGCAGCCCTTCAGCCCCGCCGATCCCGCCACCGGCAAGAAGGCATCGGCAAAATGCTGTACCAGCGACATCACGCTGGCCGAGTTCAAGACGCTCAGCGCCAAGATGGACGCTGCCAACACCTCCGCCATCAATGTCGCCGACTATCAGAACGGCACGCCGCGCTGGCGCACCGATCTCTATGCTGCGTCGGGCACGGTGATGACCCATGCGGAAAGCATCCAGCTGATCAAGAGCCTCGGCGCGAAATTCACACCCGAGCTGAAAGAGCCCGAAGTGCCGATGCCGTTCGGCGGCGATTACACGCAGGAGGCCTACGCCACACAGATGCTCGACGAATATCGGGCGGCGGGTATCCCGCCCGGTGATGTCTTTCCGCAAAGCTTCAATCTGAACGACATCAAGTTCTGGCTGCGCAGCGCGCCGGACTTTGCGAAGCAGGCGGTGTATCTCGATGGACGCTATGAAAAGCCGGGCTTCGATCACCTGCGCGCCGAGACATGGAAGCCATCGATGCCCGAATTGAAAGCCGCGGGTCTGAACATTCTCGCGCCACCGATCTACATGCTGCTGACGCTCGATGGCAATGGGCGCATCGTGCCATCGCTTTATGCCCGCGCGGCGCGCGAGGGCGGCCTCGATCTGATCGCCTGGTCGCTGGAGCGCGACGGCCCGCTGGCGCAAGGCGGCGGCTTCTATCATCGTTCGATCAAGCCTGCGATCGATCGCGACGGCGATACGCTGACGGTGCTCGACGTGCTCGCCAAGGATGTCGGCGTGCGCGGCGTGTTTTCCGACTGGCCGGCGACGACGACGTTTTATGCGAGTTGCGCGGGGCTGCGTTAAATCGTAGGGCGGATGAGCGAAGCGTAATCCGCCGCTGCGTTTCAGCTACGCGCTCGGCCGGCGGATTACGCCTTCGGCTTATCCGCCCTACGGCTATTTCGCCTCGCTGTCATAGATGAATTTCGGCATCTCCCATTTCATCCGGATCGCCAGCAGGCGGAAGGTGAAGCCGACCACGAAGGCCGCCGCGATCACCACATCCGGGCTCAGGCCGTATTTGATGCCGCCGATATAGAGCAGCCCGGTGACGATCGACACACTGGCATAGAGCTCGGCACGGAATAGCAGCGGCACATCATTGCACAGCACGTCGCGGATCACGCCGCCGACACAGCCCGTGATCATCCCCGCGACGACCACGATCAGGAGCGGCTGGTTCATGCTCATGGCGACATTGCAGCCCATGATGGTGAACACCACGAGGCCGATCGCGTCGAGCACCAGGAAGATGCCATGGAAGCGATGCACGAATTGTGCGATGGCGATGGTCGCGAGCGCCGCACCGCCCGTCAGCAGCAGCAGATACGGGCTTTGCACCCACCACAGCGGATAGTGTCCGAGCAGCATGTCGCGCACCGAGCCACCGCCGAGCGCGGTGATGCAGCCGAGCATGGCAACGCCGAGCCAGTCCATATTGCGCCGGCCGGCAGCCAGCGCGGCGGTCATCGCTTCGGCGACCAGCGCGATCATCGCAAGGGGAAACAGCAGAGCTTCGGTATGGGGCATGAATCACGGGGCTAGAGGACGCCGCTCTGTAGCATGGATGGGCCACAGTGATTGCAATGTCGCTCGGAGCCGTAGGATGGGTCGAGCGCAGGCGCATAGCGCCGGAGCGATACCCATCACCGCAGGCGCCAGTGCTCGTGGTGATGGGTATCGCTACGCTCAACCCATCCTACGGCCCCAATTTTTGTTCTTATTTCGTTCTTGACAAAATTCCCACTCCGGTCCATACCCCTCCCCGTCCTGTTCACGAGGGGCGCTTCTCGAGGGCGTCTTGAGTGGTGGAGCAGGATACGGAGCCCGCGGCCTTGCCTCGCAAGCAGGACTCGGGAGGCCGGGGGCCACCGTCTCTCCC
>JAEXYA010000046.1 GCA_023451825.1 Pseudomonadota bacterium | reverse complement strand
CCCTGGGCAGGCAGCGGCCCCCAAACACCGCGTGCGGAACGTCGAGTTCGTGCTCGATCATTCCGAAAGTCCTGATGCATATCCTTGCGGAGTACCGCATCGGCATCAGGCACCAACGGGTGCATCGAGCACCCGGCGTTCCGCGCGCCCTCTTTCGGGAGGGCGAGGTGGGAATGTGCAAAGCTCGGGCGCGCAAGCGTCGCGAGACTGCGGAAGCTTGGCTGTTTGACATGTTGAAGCAACGACGCGGGGAGGCTGATGGCCTCCCTCCCTCAAGCCGCGCAGCGGCGCAGCGGGGAGGGTGGCGCGTAGCGCCGGGTGGGGTGCTTCCCCAAGCTTCGACGTCACGTGGGGATAGACCCCACCCGTCCTTCGCTACGCTCAGGCCACCCTCCCCACGGCGCCGCTTCGCGGCTTGGGGGAGGGAGAAGAGGGGCGCCGCTGCTAGCGACGCAACCCGTCTCACGCCACCTTGCTCTGCTTCCCGTCCTGGATCGCGCGCCAGATCTTCTCCGAGGTCAGCGGCATATCGAGATGCGTCACGCCGTAATCACTCAGCGCATCCACTGCCGCATTCACCAGCGTGGCAAGGCTGCCTGCGCAACCAGCCTCACCGCAGCCTTTGGTGCCGAGCGGATTGGTCGTCGCTGGCGAGGGGTGATCGCCGATCGCCATCAGCGGAATGTCGCCGGCGCGCGGCATCGCATAGTCCATGAAGGAGCCGGTGATCGGCTGGCCCGACGCATCGTAGCTCACTTTCTCCATCAACGCCTGGCCGATGCCCTGCGCGACGCCGCCATGCAATTGCCCGGCAACGATCATCGGATTGACGATGATGCCGAAGTCATTCACCGCGCTGTAGCGGACAATGGCGAGCACGCCGGTGTCGGGATCGATCTCGACTTCCGCCACATGGCAGCCATTGGGGAACGTCGATGGCGGTCCCTCGCTGGCGTGATCCACGTCGAGCGTGTCCGGCGCGCCTTCGGGCAGCTTGCCGTCGCGCATCCGCTGCGACAGCTCCATGATGTCGATGGAGCGGTCGGTACCGGCAATGGTGAAACGTCCATCCTCGAATTCGATGTCGGCCTCGGATGCTTCCATCAGATGCGCCGCCGCGCTCTTGCCCTTGGCGATGACGAGATCGGAGGCCTCGACGATCGCCTGGCCGGATGCGGTGATCGAGCGCGAGCCGCCGGTGCCATTGCCCATGCGCACGAGGTCGCTGTCATTCTGCTGCAACCGGATCGCATCGAAGGGCACGCCGAGCCGTTCCGACAGCACCTGCGCGAAGGGGGTCGCATGGCCCTGGCCGTAGTCGAGCGTGCCCGTGGTGATGGTCACGGTGCCGTCGGGCTCGAATGTCACCTTGCCGAGTTCGCCCGAAGGCGGCGCGGTGACTTCGAGATAGGAGCCGACCGCGATGCCGCGCAGCTTGCCTTGCTTCTTCGCCTCACGCTTGCGCTTGGCGAAGCCGGCATGATCGGCAATCGCCAGCGCCTTGTCGAACACACCCTGGAAATCGCCGCTGTCATAGGTCACCCCCGACGCCGCCTTGAATGGCAATTGCGCAGGCTTGATGAAATTGCGCTTGCGCAGCGTCAGGCGATCGATGCCCATCTCGTCCGCGGCGCGGTCGATCAGGCGCTCCATGAAATAGTTCGCCTCGGGACGGCCGGCGCCGCGATAGGCGCCCATCAGCGTGGTGTTGGTGACCACGCATTTCACATCGACGCCGACGAGCGGCGTGCGATAGACGCTGGGCAGGTTCTTGCCGGTGTTGAGCGACAGCGGCGAGGGCGACACGCCGGTGATGTAAGCGCCCAGATTGCCGTAACCGGACACGCGCACGGCGAGGAATTTGCCATTCGCGTCGAGGGCAAGCTCTGCATGAATGTCCTGCGCGCGACCATGGCTATCGGAGAGAAAGCTGGACGAGCGCTCGTCCAGCCACTTCACCGGCTTGCCCAGTTCCTTCGCCGCATGCAGCAGGCAGACATATTCGGGATAGCTGACATTCTTCATCCCGAACGACCCGCCGACATTGCCGGTGAGAACGCGCACCTGTTCGGCCGGCACATTGAGATGCCGCGCCAGCGTCGCGCGATTGCCGGAGACGCCCTGGGTCGGCACCTGCAGGATGTAGCGGTCGGTCTTTTTGTCGAACGACGCCAGCGCACAGCGCGGCTCCATCGAGACGACCGCGACGCGGGTGTTCTCGATATCGAGTTTCGTGACATGCGCAGCGGAGGCGAAGGCGGCGTCGATCGCGTCGCTGTCGCCATAGTGATAGTCGAGCGCGACATTGTTCGGGATGTGCTCGTAAAGCTGCGGTGCGCCGGGCTTCGTCGCGTCCTCCGCTGACGTGACTGCCGGCAGCGGCTCGATGTCCAGTTCGACGGCTTCGCCGGCATCGCGCGCCTGCGCCAGGGTCTCGGCGACGACGAAGGCGACGGGATCGCCGACATAGCGCACGCGGTCGGTCATCAGCGCCTGGCGATTGGTCTGCAGCAGCGGCGAGCCATCGCGGTTCTTCAGCGGGATGCCGACCGTGAACGGCTTGTAGCCGGCGGCGGCGATCTCGGTGCCGGTCCAGATGCCGCGCACGCCGGGCATCCCCTTGGCGGCCGCGGTGTCGATCTTGCGGATCACGCCATGGGCATGCGGGCTGCGCACGACCCAGGCATGAAGCTGGCCGGGCAGGCTCATATCGTCGGTGTAGCGGCCCTGGCCGCGCACCAGCGTATCGTCCTCCTTGCGCCGAACCGGCTGGCCGACCCCGTATTTCTGCATCGCAATAGAATTGTCGCGGGAGCCGGTAAAATCCTGCATGAGGGCGTCCATCTAACTGGCGGGGACCGGCAGGCTCGCGGTCCGCCGGACGATGACCTGAAATAGGACGCCTTTCTGGGTGTCACAACGTCCGATTGGGCATGGCGCCGGTGCGAGGTTGCGCCAATCCCGTGCCCTGCTAAAGTTTCCGTGAGAATGGTTTCCATGTCGGCCCGGACTCTTCACCCACGGGCCGCGGAAAGACCTGTTAAAATGGATGACACCACGCGGCTCCGCCCCGATCTGGAGCCGAATGACGTGCAGAGACCTGAGCAAGGATCGGAGCAGGGGGCGGTGGTGGCTGCGCGCGCGCGCGATGCGGTCAATCCCGCCGTCTATGCCGCGCTCGATCTCGGCACCAATAATTGCCGCCTGCTGATCGCCGCGCCCACCGGCGACAGCTTTCGCGTGATCGATTCGTTTTCGCGGATCATCCGCCTCGGCGAGGGCGTCTCGACATCGGGCGTGATCTCCGATGCTGCGATCAATCGCGCCATCTCGGCGCTCTCGATCTGCCGCGACAAGATCCGCACCCGCGATGCAACGCGTCTGCGCCTGATCGCAACGGAAGCGTGTCGCGCAGCGTCGAATTCCGACGAATTTCTCAGCCGCGTCGCTGAAGCCACGGGCATCACGCTGGAGATCATCGATCGCGAGACCGAAGCCGGTCTCGCCGTGATCGGCTGCTCGCCGCTGATCGATCCAAAAGGCCGTGGCGCGATCCTGTTCGATATCGGCGGCGGCTCGTCTGAACTGGTCCGCATCGAGCGCGATGCCGCCGATCCGAATGGCCGTCCACTGATCAAGGCCTGGATGTCGATCCCGCTCGGCGTCGTCACGCTGGCCGAAAAGTTCGGCGGCAAGAACGTCACGCGTGACTCCTACGCTCTCATGATCGCGGAAGTCGCCCAGCATGTCGCGCCCTTCGCCGCCGAGCATGGCGTCGATCTCGAGGGCATGCATCTGCTCGGCACGTCAGGCACGGTGACGACATTGGCCGGCATCCATCAGGGCCTGTTGCGCTATGACCGCCGCCGCATCGACGGCATCTGGCTCGACAATGCCGAACTCGACGCGACCATCACCAAGCTGATGGGCCTGAGCTACGCGGAGCGGGCCGCCAACCAGTGCATCGGCCCCGATCGCGCCGATCTGGTCCTGTGCGGCTGCGCCATTCTCGACGCCATCCGCGCCGTGTTCCCGCTGCCACGCCTGCGCGTCGCCGATCGCGGGCTGCGCGAGGGAATGCTGGTGGAAATGATGCGCGAGGACGGCGTGATCCGGACGACGTAACGCTCCGTCATTGCGAGGAGCGCAGCGACGAAGCAATCCAGAAGGCCGCAAGCGAAGAACTGGATTGCTTCGTCGCAAGGGCTCCTCGCAATGACGGCCGAGAGGTTCGTTTCTTCGGCGGGCCGTGCTAAGAGACGCGCCAAACCCGAAAGCAAGCAAGTACCGATGGCAAAAGACAGTACCGGCCGCATGCGCGTCCAGGTCAAGAGTGCCGGCAGGCTGAAACTGTCGTCAAAACTCTGGCTGGAGCGGCAGCTCAACGATCCCTATGTGCAGCAGGCCAAGAAAGACGGCCTGCGCTCGCGCGCGGCCTACAAGATCATCGAGATGGACGACAAGCACCGCTTCCTGAAGCCGGGTGCCTCCGTGGTCGATCTCGGCGCGGCACCCGGCGGTTGGAGCCAGATCGCAGCACGGCGTGTCGGCTCAGCCGAAGGCCGCGGGCAGGTGATCGCCATCGATCTCTTGGAGATGCCCGAGATCGTCGGCGTCACCTTCGCCCAGATGGACTTTCTCGAAAATGACGCGCCGGACAAGCTGAAGGAAATGATGGGCGGTCTCGCCGATGTCGTGATGTCCGACATGGCGGCAAACACCACCGGCCATCGCAAGACCGACCAACTCCGTATCGTCGGCCTCGTCGAGGATGCGGCAGCCTTCGCAGCGGATGTGCTGAAGCCCGGCGGCACCTTCATCGCAAAAGTCTTCCAGAGCGGTGCCGACGCAGCCTTAATGGCCCAGCTCAAGCGCGATTTTGCGACGGTCAAGCACGTGAAGCCAGCCTCGAGCCGGAAGGATTCATCCGAGCGCTATGTGCTCGCGATGGGCTTTCGCGGGACGCCGGGTGGGGAGCCCATCGGGTAGGCGATCGTCTCGTAAGCGTCGATCAGCGTTACAAGGTGATTTAGGCGATCGCCATCCGGTGTTCCGCATTTGGCACCCCAAAGGCGAGCCACTGTTGCCATAGCGACTTCGTAATCTGCTTCGCTGAGGATGTAGCGCGGGTCGTTGGACATAGGACGCTCCCCGTCTTCACTATATCCCGATAACACTGCTTGTCCCTGGCATGGTGGTGAATGTTATCACAACCGCTGATCCCGCGTATCTTCCGTCGTCTCGCTCGCAGCCTTTGCAGCTGCGTGTTCCGCGCCTTTCTTCTCGCCCTTGCGGCTGGCGATCTCGACGGCCTTGCGGCCGGAGATTTCCGCGCCGGCATCGGCGGGCATCTGCCAGAAGAACCAGGCTGACGTGGCCGAGATAAAGGACACGACGAGGAACGCCGGCGCGAAGTCACCGGCGGTGATCTCTGTCATGCCGCGCCAGACCATGGTGCTCTCGACACTGAAGGCACCGATGGCAACGCCCGCGGAAATCGATAGTTGCTGCGCAACGGCGGTGAGGGTGGTTGCGCGGCTGAGTTGAGCCGGCTCCACTTCGGCGAAAGCGACAGTGTTGATCGCCGTGAATTCGAGCGAGCGGAAGAAGCCGCCGACAACGAGGATCAGCAGGATCAGCGTCAGCGGCGTCGAGATCGTGAACAGCGCGCAGACGGCGAGAAAAACCGAACTGACGACCGCGTTCACCGTCATCACATTGCGGAAGCCGAAGGCGCGGATGATGCGCGTGGCCAGCGTCTTCATGCCCATCGCGCCGACCGCCGAGCCGAAGGTGACGAGGCCGGACTGGAATGGCGACAGGCCAAAACCGATCTGCATCATCAGCGGCAGCAGGAAGGGCAGTGCGCCGATGCCGAGCCGGAACAGGAACCCGCCGATGATCGCCGCGCGCAGCGTGGCGTAGCGCATCAGCGAAAAGTCGAGCACCGGCGAAGACGTGCGCTTAGCATGAATGAGATACAGCGTCATCGACACGGTGCCGATCACCAGCAGCGCGGTGATCACTTCCCATGGCAGAAGGTTGAGGCCCGCAACCGAGAGGCCGAAGGCAATGCCGGCGAGGCCCACGCCGGCCAACACGAGGCCGAGCAGGTCGAAGCGTTCGGGATTGTCCGACTTGATCGGATCGATATAGCGCTGCGCGAGATAGATGCCGAGAAAGCCGATCGGAATATTGATCAGGAAGATCCAGTGCCACGACGCGTAAGTGGTGATGAAACCGCCAAGCGGTGGCCCGATTACCGGGCCGATCAGCGCAGGGATCGACATCCACGCCATCGCATTGACGAGGCCGGCCTTGTCGATGGAGCGCACGAGCACGAGGCGTCCGACGGGCGTCATCATCGCGCCGCCGAGGCCCTGGATGATGCGCGCGATGACGAAATGCGTCACTGACGACGAGATGGCGCAGCCGATCGAGCCGACCATGAAGACACCGATGGCGACCGAGAACACAGTGCGTGCGCCAAAGCGATCGGCGGTCCAGCCGGAGGCGGGGATGAAGACGGCGAGGGAAAGCAGGTAGGAGGTGATCGCCAGCTTCAGGGTCAGCGGGCTGGTGCCGATATCCGCGGCGATTGCCGGCAGCGAGGTCGCGATCACCGTGGAGTCCATGTTCTCCATGAAAAGGGCGGCGGCGACGATCAGCGGGATCAAACGTTCCTTGGACATCATACGGCGAAGCTATCCCGGCTGGCTGGTGCGGATTCTTGTCGATTCTTCCTGATCTTTGTCAGCGCGCTTTAACACCATGTCCCGGACCGGGCCATCTCGCGCGCCGACCGGTTTGATGACGGTCCCGTGAAGACCGCAGGGCGGAAGGGCGCGCGCGTTACCGTTGGCAAAAATCCCTGTGCATGGCTGCCAAGCACTTTGATTCCGCAGGGCAGCATGCTATCGACCACCGCCAATCCTATGTTGAGGGTCAAGAGTCGGCGACGGTGATGCACCGCCGCCTCTTTGGTGCATCCTCGATCCCACGCGCGGCATCCGGCCGCTTGATACGGAGTTGGCCATGGCAGTCGCCCCCAAGATTACCGAAGCTTTTACCTTCGACGACGTGCTGCTGAAGCCCGGCCTGTCGGACATCCTGCCGTCCGATGCCGATATCCGCTCGCGCGCTACGCGCTCTGTCCCGCTGAACATTCCGATCATGGCTTCGGCCATGGATACCGTCACCGAAGCCAAGATGGCGATCGCCATGGCGCAGGCCGGCGGTCTCGGCGTCATCCATCGCAATTTCGATCCGGAAGGGCAGGCCGCGCAGGTCCGTCAGGTGAAGAAGTACGAGTCGGGCATGGTGGTGAACCCGCTCACCATCGGCCCCGATGCAAAGCTCTCCGAAGCCCTCGCGCTGATGAACGAGCACGGCTTCTCTGGCATCCCGGTCGTTACCGGCGCCAGCCCGAATGTCCCCGGCAAACTGGTCGGCATCCTCACCAATCGCGACGTCCGCTTCGCCACCAATCCAGATCAAAAAATCTCCGAACTGATGACCCACGAAAATCTCGTGACGGTGCGTCAGGGCGTGAGCCAGGACGAAGCCAAGCGCATGCTGCACAAGCATCGCATCGAGAAGCTGCTGGTGGTCGACGACCAGTATCGTTGCGTCGGCCTGATTACCGTGAAGGACATGGACAAGGCCGTCGCGCATCCGCTGGCCAGCAAGGATGCGCAGGGCCGCCTGCGTGTGGCCGCTGCGACCACCGTCGGTGACGGCGGCTTCGAGCGCACCGAGCGCCTGATCGATGCCGGCGTCGATATCGTTGTCGTCGATACCGCGCATGGTCATTCGGTCCGCGTGCTCGAAGCGGTTAACCGCATCAAGCGCATCTCCAATGCCGTGCAGGTCATCGCCGGCAATGTCGCCACCACCGCAGCGACCCAGGCGCTGATCGATGCCGGTGCTGACGCTGTGAAGGTCGGTATCGGCCCGGGCTCGATCTGCACCACGCGCATCGTCGCCGGCGTCGGCGTGCCGCAGCTCACCGCCATCATGGATGCGGTGGAAGCGGCCAAGAAGGCCGACATTCCAGTCATCGCCGACGGCGGCATCAAGTTCTCGGGCGACCTCGCCAAGGCGCTGGCGGCCGGTGCCGATATCGCCATGGTCGGCTCGCTGCTGGCCGGCACCGATGAGACGCCCGGCGAAGTGTTTTTGTGGCAGGGCCGCTCCTACAAGGCCTATCGCGGCATGGGCTCGGTGGGTGCCATGGCCCGCGGTTCGGCCGACCGCTACTTCCAGCAGGACATCAAGGACACCCTGAAGCTGGTGCCGGAAGGGATCGAGGGGCAGGTGGCGTACAAAGGCCCGGTGGGCAATGTGGTTCACCAGCTTGCCGGCGGCCTCCGCGCCGCCATGGGTTATGTCGGTGCCAAGAACCTGACGGAATTCGCCGAAAAGGCCGAATTCGTCCGCATCACCAGCGCCGGTCTGCGGGAAAGCCACGTCCATGACGTGACCATCACCCGCGAGAGCCCGAATTATCCGGGCGGCCGCTAAGGTCGAACCCGTAGGGCGGATGAGGCGAAGCCGTAATCCGCCGCGGAGTTTCAATTTTGAGCTCCGCCGGCGGATTACGCTGCGCTCATCCGCCCTACGGCTCTGTCTCCCCTAGGCATTCCCGCCTAAATTGGGCCTCAAGGATCGGCCAAAAAGCACGCGTATTCGCCTCATACGCGTGCGGCCATTGGCTTGCGCGCGATGAGACCTGTTCCGGTGCTGCCTAACGCGGTACCGCTCGCCCAGCTTATCGCCAAGCACATTGGAGACCACCCATGGCCATTGAATGGACCGAAGAGCGCGTCGCAGCTCTTGAGACCCCGCAGATCAAGAACCTGCGCGAGAATGCCTTGAAGCGCGACGTGGCCGCTTTGGCCGAGCTCTGCACGGCCGAGCTGGCCAAGCGCAATGCCGACAAGCCGCGCCGCATCGGCCAGCCGCGCTCCGAAGCAAAACAGTTCGAACACGACATGGCCGACCAGATCGCCGCGGTCGGCAAGACGCTGGCCGAGAAATACGATCTCTCGGAAGCCACCGCCAAGGCGAAGTCCGAAGGCGTCAAGGGTTTCAAGGCCCACAAGCTGCTGGACTCCAAGGGCTCTGCCAAGCTCGGCGGCATGCAGCGCGATGGGTCGGTGGCCGTCGATCGCTACATCTCCTATCGCCGCGGCAAGGACATCGTCACGCTCAGCGTCTTCCTGCTCAAGGATCAGCCGCTCGAGAGCCACGAGTTTCAGGTGATCGCCCCGCTGAGCATGCTGGATGGCGGCAAGCCGGTGGCGGAAATCCGCCCGACAGCGACGCCGGCGCAGAAGCAGTCCGCCGATGGTGGCCTGGCGTTCAAGGATCTCGACAGCGCCGCTGCGGCATTTGATGCGGTGCTCGCAAAGATCGCGGCCTGATATCGCGTATGATCCCGAAAAGTGGCATCCGGTTTTCGGATCAGATCATGCGCCACTAAACAGATGGGTTTACGAATTGAACGCGGCGCGCGATCATCGCGTGCCGCGTTTTTGCGTCCGGCGTCCATCACAACAAGAAGCAAGAGGAAACATCCATGTCCGCATCGGCCAAACGCGTCGTTCTCGCATCGCGCCCACATGGCGAACCCGGCCCGTCGAATTTCCGCATGGAAGACTTTGCCGTGCCGAAACCCGGTGAGGGCGAAGTGCTGCTGCGCACGATCTGGCTGTCGCTCGATCCATATATGCGCGGCCGAATGAATGATGGTCCGTCCTATGCCGCGCCGGTGCCGGTGGATGGCGTGATGGAAGGCGGCACCGTGTGCGAGGTGATCGCCTCCAACAATCCGGGCTTTGCGGCCGGCGATATCGTACTGTCGCATTCGGGCTGGCAGACGCATGCGATCTCGGACGGCAAGGGCCTGCGCAAGATCGATCCGGGCATTGCGCCGATCTCGACTGCTGTCGGCATTCTCGGCATGCCCGGTATGACGGCTTACACGGGACTTCTCGCGATCGGCAATCCGCAGCCGGGCGAGACGGTGGTGGTTGCTGCGGCCTCGGGCGCGGTGGGCTCTGCGGTCGGCCAGATCGCAAAGATCAAGGGCGCCAAGGCGATCGGCATTGCCGGCGGCGCCGACAAGTGCCGCTACGTCGTCGAAGAGCTCGGCTTCGATGCGTGCATCGATCACCGCGATCCCGATTTCGCGGCCAAGCTGAAAGAGGCGTGCCCCAACGGGATCGACGTGTACTTTGAAAATGTCGGCGGCGACGTGTTCGAGGCCGTGTTTCCGCTGCTCAACTTCTTCGCGCGCATCCCGGTCTGCGGCCTGATCGCGCAATATAACGACACGGCTTCGAGCTCGCCAAAATGGGCGGGCGCGATGATGCGCAATGTGCTGACCAAGCGCCTAAACTTCCGCGGCTTCATCGTCCGCGATTTCGCCTCCATGCATGGCGACTTCCTGCGCGACATGGGGCAGTGGGTGCGCGAGGGCAAGGTGAAGTATAAGGAATACGTCACCGAAGGTCTCGACAGCGCACCGACGGCCTTTATGGGCCTGCTGAAGGGCCAGAACTTTGGCAAGCAGCTGGTGCGTGTCGGGCCGGACAAGGCTTAACGCGCCGAACTCGTAGGATGGGTTGAGCGCAGGCGCGAAGCGCCGGAGCGAAAACCCATCAGCCGAGCCTGCCGCAACGAAAGGTGATGGGTTTTCGCTCCGCTCAACCCATCCTACGGCTGCTGCGATTTTGGCTCGCCTTTCTCATCGATCAGCTCGAACAGATCGATATCGACTTGCCCCGGCGCGCGGCTGTGGCGGACTTCAAAACCGTCGGGCTGGAAATGATACTCCACCAGCCCGACTTCCTTGACGCCAACCAGTGACTGTCGCGCGTCCGAGCGGATGACAAAGCTGCTCGACGGCGCCCAGATATGGCGGGTAAGGCGCCAGGTATAGTCGCGGCGCTGATGCACATGCCCGCAGGCGACCAGCCTGAGATCGACATGGCTCACCATCTCGGTGAGCCGGGCGCGTGCAGGCATCGGCGTGAAGCGGATCGACGTCGCTGCCAGTTCGGGATCGTCGGGAATGGTCTGATAGAGCGGCTTGTGGACGAACAACGCCAACGGGCGCCCGTTGAGGCTTGCGAGTTGCTCGGCGAGCCAGTCGAACTGCTCCTCCTCGCAGGCAAGGCCGCTATTCATGATCAGCGAGTTGAGCCCGATAAAACTCCAGCCGGCCGCATTGAAGCGCCAGCGGTCATGGCCGAAGGCCGCGAGGAAAGCTTGCCGGTTCGGCTCGGAAACAAGCTGTGACGGCGGTGGCGCGACCAGGGTTGGATTGTCGCCGATATCGTGATTGCCCGGCAGATAGCGGCAGGCGATGGGCAGGGTGTCATGCAGCGATCTCGCGAAGGCCAGCTCATCCGGATGCCCGGGGCCGTCGAAAGCGAGGTCGCCGGTATTGATCACCAGATCCGGCCGGGCGGCGCTGATGTATTCGCTGACGCGCTGGAAATTCTCGGTGAATTGCGGAAAGCGCGGGCTGAGATGGCAGTCGGTGATCTGGATCAGGCGAAATGCGGTCATGGCAAGCACTCAGTGAAAGAGCAGCCTAATCCCGTTGCATGTCACCTCAATGGCTCAAGGGAACTTACCGGCCGGGCGCGCCGTTGGGTTCCCAGGAAGCCGTGGCGGTGTTGGCCAGGGCGGGCTGAGGGGAATTTCGATGTCGGTTCAAATGGTTCTGTTGCCGGTCTTCGTCCTGGTGGCGATTACGCTGGGCATGTTCTTCGTCTCGGGCTTGCGCAGCGGCGGCGTCGGGCGCAATGACGCCCGCGAGCTGCCGAATACTGCGCCGCAGCTCGACCTGCTGTTCTATTCGCTGATCGCCCTTGGTCTGCCGCTGCGCAAGATCGATCTGGCGCTGGTCTGCCTGTCCTGGGTGTTCGTGGTCGCCCGTTTTGTCGGTGCCGGTTTCTTCGCCGCCAACAGGGGATCGCAGGCCTGGATCGCCAGCGCGCTTGTATTGCTGGCCATGTGGTTCTACTTCGCCCTGCGGATGCTGCTTTTGCTGTGAGGTTTTGGGCGGCGCCGTTCTCTCCGGACTTGAAAGTTTGCCATGACGCCCGCCGCCCGCCTGACTGCTGCCATCGAGGTCATCGACGCCATCGACACCCAGCGCATTCCCGCCACCAAGGCGCTGAAGGAGTGGGGCACCGCGCATCGCTTCGCCGGCTCCGGCGACCGCGCGGGCATTGCCGGCCTGGTCTGGGATGTGTTGCGCCGTCGCGCCTCCAGCGCCTGGGTGATGCAGGATGAAACCTCCCGCGCGCGTGTGCTCGGCATGCTCAAGCTCGAACGCGGCATGGATGTCGCCGCCATCGACGCCATGTGCGACGGCAGCCGCTTTGCACCGGCGCCGCTGAGCGATGCGGAGCGCATGGCGCTGGCCTCGCGCACGGCGGACGGTGCGCCGGCGCATATTGCCGGCGATTATCCCGAATGGCTCGATGCGCAGCTTGCGGACGTGTTCGGCGATGACCGCGTGGCCGAAGCCGTCGCCATGGCGAGCCGCGCGCCGCTTGATCTCCGCGTCAATACGCTGAAGAGCAAGCGCGAGAAGGCGCTGGCTTCGCTGAAGCATCTCGGTGCGACGGAAACGCCGTGGTCGCCGCTCGGCCTGCGCATTGAACTCGGCGCGGACGCGCGCAATCCCGGCGTCCATGCGGAAGAAGATTTTATCAAGGGCGGCATCGAGGTGCAGGACGAGGGCTCGCAGCTCGCGGCACTGTTTTCGGGCGCCAAGCCGGGCGAGCAGGTGATCGATCTCTGCGCCGGCGCCGGCGGCAAGACGCTGGCGCTCGGCGCCATGATGCAGGGCAAGGGCCGTCTCATTGCGACCGATGCCGACAAGCGTCAGCTCGCGCCGATCCATGAGCGTCTGTCGCGCGCTGGCATCCACAATGCCGATGTCCGCACGCCGAAGGGTGATGAGGACCCGCTGGCCGATATCCGTGCCTCCGCCGATCTCGTTCTGATCGACGCGCCTTGCACGGGCACCGGCACCTGGCGCCGCAATCCCGATGCCAAATGGCGGATGCGCCCGGGTGCGCTGGAAGTGCGCATCAAGGACCAGCAGGAGGTGCTCGACCGCGCCGTGCAATTCGTGAAACCGGGTGGCCGGATCGCTTATGTCACGTGCTCGGTGCTGCCGCAGGAAAACCGCGAGCAGGTGAAGGGTTTTCTCGCACGCCAGTCGGGCTTTGCCGTCGTGCCGCCGGACCAGGTGATGTCGGCGCTGTGGGACAAGGCGGATGAATTCGCCGCTGCGGTTTATCAATCGCCGGAAGGCATGCTGATGACACCGCGGAAAACGGGGACGGATGGATTCTTTGTTAGCGTGCTGAAGCGCGGATAACTCCGTCCCGTAGGATGGGTAGAGCGCAGGCGCGCAGCGCCGGAGCGAAACCCATCACCACATGCTCCGGCGCTACGGCGCAGAGCGTGTTGCACCGCATCCCAATCCCCGTTACTCTCTTTTCAGTCTCTCGGACCCGGTGCAAATCCGGGTGGCTCTTCCGGCCGCCGACCCGCCGGACAACGCAAAATCCTGGCTTCCACACACGGTCCCATCGCGGCCGTCCGCCTTTTTGCGCGCCTCACGCGTCATCACGCCTGAGACAAGAAAGTTCTGACATCACCATGGATATGGTTCATCTGCGGAGCGAATGGGCTCCGAACGTCACCCGTGAATTGCTCGCGGGCACTGTCGTGGCGCTCGCGCTCATTCCCGAAGCGATCGCATTCTCGATCATCGCGGGCGTCGATCCGAAACTCGGCCTCTACGCATCCTTCTGCATCGCCGTCGTGTCCGCCTTCGCCGGCGGTCGGCCGGCGATGATTTCGGCGGCGACCGGCGCCACCGCGCTGCTCATGGTTGGCCTCGTGAAAGAGCACGGCATCAACTACCTGTTCGCCGCGACCATCCTCACCGGCGTCATCCAGATCGTCGCCAGCCTGATGCGGCTCGGCACCTTGATGCGCTTCGTCTCGCGCTCGGTGGTCACCGGTTTTGTGAACGCGCTCGCGATCCTGATCTTCATGGCACAGATGCCTGAGCTGCTCGGGCGCGGCCCTACGGTCTACGCGATGACCGCCATCGGTCTCGTGATCATCTACGGCTTGCCTTACATCACAAAAGCCATGCCATCGCCGCTCGTGACCATCGTGCTTCTCACCGGCGTCTCCATGTATTTCGGCTTCGGCATCCGCACCGTCGGCGACATGGGCGTGCTGCCGAGCGAATTGCCGTTCTTCGCGCTCCCGCAGGTGCCGTTCACCTGGGAGACGCTGCGGATCATCTTCCCGACCGCCTTTGCCATCGCCATGGTCGGCCTGCTGGAAAGCCTGATGACCGCGGCGATCATCGACGAGATGACCGACACCACATCCGATAAGAACCGAGAATGCGCGGGGCAGGGCGCGGCGAATATCACGTCGGGCCTGTTCGGCGGCATGGCCGGCTGCGCGATGATCGGCCAGTCGGTGATCAATGTCTCGTCCGGCGGCCGCGGGCGACTCTCGACGCTGTGGGCGGGCGCCTTTCTGCTGTTCCTGATCGTCGTGCTCGGGCCTTATGTGGCGCAGATCCCGATGGCGGCGCTGGTGGCGGTCATGATCATGGTCTCGATCAACACCTTCCAGTGGAGGTCGGTGCGCACGCTGCTGACCCATCCGCGCTCATCCAGCGTCGTCATGGTCGGCACGGTCGTGATCGTCGTCGCGACCCACGATCTCGCCAAGGGCGTGCTGTTCGGCGTCATCCTCAGTGGCCTGTTTTTCGCCCACAAGGTGACAAAACTGTTTGGCGTCGCCTCCCGGCGCGAAGAGGGCACGGCGGTGCGGACCTATACCGTCACCGGCCAGATCTTCTTTGCCACTGCCGAGGCGTTCCACACCGCCTTCGATTTCCGCGAGGAGGACCTCAAGGGCGTCGTGATCGACCTCTCGGCGGCGCATTTCTGGGACCTCACCAGCGTCAATGCGCTGGATCGGGTGGTCCTCAAGTTCCGCCACCACGGCATTGCCGTGGAGGTCGTCGGTATGAACGAGGCCACGAAAACGCTGGTGGAGAAGCTCGGCACCCATGACAAGGCGGGTGCGGCGCTGGGAGCGGCCGGGCATTAGGCCCGGAACTCCGTTCTTCTCCCTCTCCCGCCCTTGCGGGGGAGGGCCGGGGTGGGGGCAGCCACAAGCTCCGGAGTCTGCGGAGGCACCCCCACCCTGACCCTCCCCCGCAAGAGCGGGAGAGGGGACACTTCTGCCTGTGCTTTGCACCCGCCAACCCTTGCGAACGCGGCCTCCGTCGCGTAATTCCTCGCTATGACAGCCCCCAGCACATCCTCGCTTCCGTCCTCGGCCCACTCCGCCCATGTGGGTGCCGAGCATGACAAGATTCTGATCGTCGATTTCGGCTCCCAGGTGACGCAGCTGATTGCGCGCCGGGTGCGCGAGGACGGCGTCTATTCCGAGATCGTCCCGTTCAACAAGGCGGAAGCCGCCTTCAACGAGATGAAGCCGAAAGCCGTGATCCTGTCCGGCGGCCCGGCCTCGGTGCTCGACAAGGATGCGCCGTCGGTGCCGCTGTCGATCCTCACCGCCGGCGTGCCGGTGCTGGGCATCTGCTACGGTGAGCAGACCATGGCGCAGCAGCTCGGCGGCACCGTCGAGGGCGGCCATCACCGCGAATTCGGTCGCGCCCAGATCGAGATCACCGACGACTGCCCGCTGTTCGAGGGCGTGTGGGAGAAGGGCGGCAAATACGACGTCTGGATGAGCCATGGCGACCGCGTGACCAAACTGCCGGAAGGTTTTCGCGGTGTGGCCAAGGCGCCGGGCTCGCCGATCTCGGTGATCGCCGACGACGTCCGCAAATTCTACGCGATGCAGTTCCATCCGGAAGTCGCGCATACGCCGGACGGCGCAAAGATCATCCGCAATTTCGTGCGAAAAGTCGCCGGCTTCACCGGCGACTGGACCATGCGCGCCTTCCGCGAGGAAGCGATCGAGAAGATCCGCGCGCAGGTCGGCAAGGGCAGGGTGATCTGCGGCCTCTCCGGCGGCGTCGACAGCGCTGTGGCTGCCGTGCTGATCCATGAAGCCATCGGCGACCAGCTCACTTGCGTCTTCGTCGATCACGGCATGCTGCGCAAGGACGAGGGCAAGACCGTCGTCGACCTGTTCCGCGGCCACTACAATATCCCGCTCGTCCATGTGGATGCATCGAAGCAGTTTCTCGGCGAGCTCGAAGGCGTCACCGATCCCGAAGTGAAGCGCAAGACGATTGGCCGTCTGTTTATCGACGTGTTCGATGCCGAGGCGAAGAAGATCGGCGGCGCGGATTTCCTGGCGCAGGGCACGCTGTATCCCGATGTGATCGAGAGCGTCTCCTTCACCGGCGGCCCCTCGGTGACCATCAAGTCGCATCACAATGTCGGCGGTCTTCCCGCCCGCATGAACATGAAGCTGGTCGAGCCCTTGCGCGAACTCTTCAAGGACGAAGTGCGCGATCTCGGCCGCGAGCTCGGCCTGCCCGACATTTTTGTCGGCCGCCATCCGTTCCCGGGCCCCGGCCTCGCCATCCGCTGCCCCGGCGAGATCACCCGCGAAAAGCTCGACATTCTGCGCGAGGCTGATGCGGTTTACATCGACCAGATACGCAAGGCGGATCTGTACGACACCATCTGGCAGGCCTTTGCCGTGCTGCTGCCGGTGAAGACGGTCGGCGTGATGGGCGACGGCCGCACCTACGAATACGTCGTCGGCCTCCGCGCCGTGACCTCGACGGACGGCATGACCGCAGACTTCTACGCCTTCGACATGAAGTTCCTGGGCGAGACGGCCACGCGCATTATCAATGAGGTGAAGGGCGTGAACCGCGTGGTGTACGACATCACCAGCAAGCCGCCGGGCACGATTGAGTGGGAGTGAGGGCAACAGGGGAACGGAATGGCCGAGCAGAAATTCTTTGCTGGAATTTCCGGAGTCGATTTACCTGTAGATAGTTACGATCTTGGCTTTGGAGTAACTCTAACAAGAGCTTACGCGCACCTAATGTCGCCTCATATTATGGCTTTTGCTCGGGCCGAGGCAGGTAAGGCGCATTCTCCGCCATGGCGAGCCGCAAAGGGCGGATTGTCCTACGACGTCACCGTTCAACTATCGATTGCCAGCATTGCGGATCTACCTGGCCGCCTAAGCGCAGAAGATACGGCTTGGTGGATCGCCGCACTTCTTCGAATCGTAGGCCATCCCTATTTGGCGGTTCCAGTGCTGTCGGATCAGCCTTTTTCGGACGCTGCTACAGCGCGGAATGAGCCGGACTTGCGTCCATTCGAAACCGTGCCGCGTATTTTGCGGGCGGGTGAGGACGGCCCCACAACAATCGCTGATGAAAATTTAGATTGGACGAAGAGGAAGTGGTCTACGGGTGCAGAGATGTTGCAGCGTAACCCAATTTTTCTCTCAGCAATTCGTGCTTTTGATTTTTGCACACTCGAAGGAAAGCGCTCATTGTCTTTGCTGTCGGTGTGGGCGGGTTTGGAGCAATTGTTTTCGCCGTCGCCGGGAGAAAGCCGCTTTCGTGTATCTTCAAATATCGCCGCGTACCTTGAGCCGCCCGGCGAACAACGGCTCGCGTTATTTAAGAGGATTTTGAAGTTGTACGACTCAAGATCTAAAGCAGCGCATACCTCATCAGAAATTGCAGTTGGTCCGCTTGTCGAGAGCTTTGTAATTATGCGGAACGTCCTAGTGAAAATAATTGACGAAGAGTCTATTCCAACTCAGGAAGTGCTTGAGCGAAGACTATTTTGTGCGAACTGATCGACGTGCGGAAATAGTGCCGATGATTGTCGCTATGTTCAGGGCGGTAGGCTTAAAAGCTTTGTCGTTACGCAAATAATGTGGCTGGCACACCTAGCACTGGCCCAGCCATGGCCAATCGCTGATCCAGCGTCTGCATAGTAGCGCCAATCTCGGCGGCAACGGCGAGATGCAACGCATCGCCGGCGCGTAGTCCGAGCGCGTGCTGATCGACGAACTTTGCCGCGGTCCGGAAGTGCGATCCCCTCACAGGCAGCACCGTAAAACTATCGACCACTAGCCTGCTAAACATTGCCAGTGCCGCCGCGCGTTGCTCTGGATTGATCTGCGAGCTGCGCAGCTTCAAAGCAAAAGCCGAAGACATCTCCGTGATGGTCCAGTCGCTGATCAGAAGCTGCGCGGGATCCTGTTCGGCCAGCCAGTGTTGGACACGGGGCGTCATCGTCTCGTTGGAGAGCGCTGCGACGATGAGCGACGTGTCCAGATAGAGCATCAGAAGCGGTCGCCGTCCCGCATCGATCGCACCAGATCGGCGGCTGTCTGTGTCTGGGGCGGCATGGTCGCTGTCAGGGACTGGAGCAGGGCCACATCGATGGCCTTGCGCGGTGTTGCCACGGTCGTGAGCCGGGCGACCGGCTTCCCGCGACGGGTAATCTCGATGGAATCGCCAGCCTCGACCCGATCGACAAGTTCGCTCAGATGGGCTTTTGCATCCGCCAAATTGATCGCGCTCATGTGGCTCTCCTGACCATCTAGATGGTCATGTAGCATGGAGCGGTGGACGTTTCCAGTATGGGCAACCTGAACGGCTCGATCACCGCCGGGTGCCTCGATTCCGACAGCCGCACGGCACCGGTCTGCCGCCTGTCAGCTGACGCTGCGGCATCATCATCCACACCGTTGAATCCTGTTTCTAAAGGATTATTTTTACCGCATTGCAGTATCTTGTCAGTCGGGCGCGATTGACGTACTCGAAGCCGAACCGCCTTTAGACTGGTTTTAACAATAACGGCTGGTGGCGCTGCTTTTCAGGCGTCAACCCGCCCCATGACGTTGGGATGACGATGAGCCTTTATTCCGATTACCTCGCTGAGATCGAAAGCCGCAAAGCTCAGAACCTCGCTCCCAAGCCGATCGACGATGGCGCGCTGACCGCCGAAATCGCCGCCATCATTCAGGATTCTGGCAGCGCCGAGCGCGCCGATGCCCTGAAATTCTTCATCTATAACACGCTGCCCGGCACCACGAGCGCCGCGGGCGTCAAGGCAGCGTTCCTCAAGAAGATCATCCTGGGCGAAGCCAAAGTCGCAGAAATCACCCCCGATTTCGCGCTCGAACTGCTGTCGCACATGAAGGGCGGCCCCTCGATCCGCGTGCTGCTCGACATCGCGCTCGGCACTGACGCCGCCATGGCTGCCAAGGCCGGCGAGGTGCTGAAGACCCAGGTGTTCCTCTACGACGCCGACATGTTCCGCCTGCGCGATGCCTTGAAGGCCGGCAATGCCGTCGCCAAGGACGTGCTCGAAAGCTATGCCAAGGCCGAGTTCTTCACAAAGCTTCCGGATGTCGACGACGAGATCAAGGTCGTCACCTATATCGCCGCCGAAGGCGATATCTCCACCGACCTGCTGTCGCCCGGCAATCAGGCGCATTCGCGCTCGGACCGCGAGTTGCACGGCCAGTGCATGATGACGCCGGAAGCGCAGCAGGAAATCGTGGCGCTGCAGAAGGCGCATCCGGACAAGCGCGTGATGATGATCGCCGAGAAGGGCACGATGGGCGTCGGCTCGTCGCGCATGTCGGGCGTCAACAATGTCGCGCTGTGGACCGGCAAGCAGGCCAGCCCCTATGTCCCGTTCGTCAATTTCGCCCCCATCGTCGCGGGCACCAACGGCATCTCGCCGATTTTCGCGACCACGGTGGATGTCACCGGCGGCATCGGCGTCAACCTGAAGAACTGGGTCAAGAAGCTCGGTGACGACGGCAAGCCGCTGCTCAACAATGAAGGCAACCCGATCCTCGAGCAGAAATTCTCGGTCGCCACCGGCACCGTGCTGAAGCTCGACGCCAAGGCCAAAAAGCTGCGCGATGATGCCGGCAACGAGCTGGTCGATGTCGCCGCCGCCTTCACGCCGCAGAAGATGGAGTTCATGAAGGCGGGCTCGTCTTACGCCATCGTGTTCGGCAAGAAGCTGCAGACTTTTGCCGCTGAAACGCTGGGCGTCACTCCGACTCCGGTGTTTGCGCCCAACAAGGAAATCACCGTCGAGGGCCAGGGCCTCACCGCGGTGGAGAAGATCTTCAACCGCAATGCCGTCGGCGTCACGCCGGGCAAGGTGCTGCATGCCGGCTCCGACGTGCGCGTGAAGGTCAACATTGTCGGTTCGCAGGACACCACGGGTCTCATGACCGCGCAGGAACTGGAAGCGATGGCGGCCACCGTCATCTCGCCGCTGGTGGACGGTGCCTATCAGTCGGGCTGCCACACGGCTTCCGTGTGGGACAAGAAGGCCCAGGTGAACATTCCGAAGCTCATGAGCTTCATGAACAATTTTGGCGTGATCACCGCGCGCGATCCGAAGGGCGTCTATCACTCGATGACCGACGTGATCCACAAGGTGCTGAACGACATCACTGTGGATGACTGGGCCATCATCATCGGCGGCGACAGCCACACCCGCATGTCGAAGGGCGTCGCCTTCGGTGCCGACTCCGGCACCGTGGCGCTGGCACTGGCAACGGGCGAGGCGACCATGCCGATCCCGCAATCCGTGAAGGTCACCTTCAAGGGCGCGATGAAGCCTTACATGGACTTCCGCGACGTCGTGCATGCGACCCAGGCGCAGATGCTGCAGCAGTGCGGCGATAACGTCTTCCAGGGCCGCATCATCGAAGTCCATATCGGCACGCTGCTCGCCGACCAGGCCTTCACCTTCACCGACTGGACGGCCGAGATGAAGGCCAAGGCATCGATCTGCATCTCGCAGGACGCGACGCTGATCGAGTCGCTGGAGATCGCGAAGTCGCGCATCCAGATCATGATCGACAAAGGCATGGAAAATGCCGCCGGCACGCTGAAGGGCCTGATTGCCCGTGCCGATGCACGCATCGCCGAAATCCGCTCGGGCGCAAAGCCCGCGCTGGCGCCGGATGCCAATGCGAAGTATTTCGCAGAAGTCGTCGTCGATCTCGACATTATCGACGAGCCGATGATCGCCGATCCCGACGTCAACAATGCCGACGTGTCGCGCCGTTATACGCACGACACGATCCGCCCGATCTCCTATTACGGCGGCACCAAGAAGGTCGATCTCGGCTTCGTCGGTTCGTGCATGGTGCATAAGGGCGACATGAAGATCGTCGCCCAGATGCTGAAGAACATCGAGAAGTCCGAAGGCAAGGTCGAGTTCAAGGCGCCGCTGGTGGTCGCCGCGCCGACCTACAACATCATCGATGAACTGAAGGCCGAAGGCGACTGGGAAATCCTGCAGAAGTATTCGGGCTTCGAATTCGACGACGTGAAGCCGAAGACGACGAACCGCACGTCCTACGAAAACATCCTCTATCTCGAGCGTCCCGGCTGCAATCTCTGCATGGGCAACCAGGAAAAAGCCGAGAAGGGCGACACCGTGCTCGCCACCTCGACCCGCTTGTTCCAGGGCCGCGTGGTGGAAGACACCGCCGAGAAGAAGGGCGAGTCACTGCTCGCCTCGACGCCGGTGGTGGTGCTTGCAGCCATCCTCGGCCGCACGCCGAGCGCCGAGGAATACAAGGACGCCGTGGATGGCATCGACCTGACGAAGTTCGCGCCGCCGAAGTCTGGTGCGATGGGTGCATCCGTCCACTACTAAAGACGAGATGAAGAACGGCTAAAAAAGCGGCGCGGCGGGTGAATACCTGCCGCGCCGCTGACGTTTCGGGCCCTGGCCTCACGCGTGGGACACAAGCGGCGCTACTGGCCGCTGCGGTTGCCGAGAATTTCCATCCGGGTGACTTTCACGGCTCCGTCGGCGAGCTCGGGAAGCTTCGCGAACCATGCCTGAACATGCGCTGTCGCATTGTGGGCGTCGAAATCGGCTTTGCTTGCGAAGATTTCATAGAAGATGAAGCGACCAGGTGCTTCGCGATCTTCGTGCAGGAAATACAGCAAATTGTTTGGCTCGCTGCGGACCTTGGCGACCAGCGGCAGGGTCGCCTCACGCAAGGCGTTCTCCTTGCCCGGTCTCGCGCGGACTTCCGCAACCACCGCATAGGCGCCGTCGGGAAGCTGATCGTAGCGAATGCTGCGGGGCGTTTGCGCGGCCGTTGGCGTCGCATCCGCGGCGAGACAGGCGATCAGCACGGCGGCGATTGAAAGGCGGCGCATCTCTGACACCTTGTTTAGCCTGTGAAAGGCAGGGGAGCGCGCCGCTTACGGCGTCGCGGAAGCCATTTTCCTGCGCGCCTGCAGCGCATCGTCGAAGGTCTTCTTCACTGGTCCCAGCGCCTGAACGAATTCGAGCTGCTCGCCTTCGCAGCCCTTGCAATAGATCAGCCGCCAGCCATTCGACTTGCCTTCGGTGATCGGATTGCTGTTGGCGTCGAGCGGGGCGGCGAGGCGCTCCTGTTCGGTGCCTACCGTGATGACGCGATTGGCGCGCACCTGCGGCATGCCGCGACGCGCCGATTCCGCCTCCAGGTCGCGGATGAACTGGTTGAAGTCCACATCGTCGCGGATGTGAAAGCAGATATGCATCATGCGCGGGAAGGCGGGGCTCATGTGATCGAGTGGCTCGGCGAAGGCGGCGCCACTGCCGGCCGGTTGTGACGCGTCGCGATATTGCAGCAGTTCGATCACGACATTGTCGAACTGGATGAAGCGCACATCGAGCCGCTGCGCACCGCCCTTGAGATCGGGAATGCCCATGGTGCGTGGATTCACGCGTCGCACGCGTGCCTCGATCTCCTGATCGGTCATCAGCGTGTTATGGATGCGCTCGCCCTGGAAGTCGCCGTCACGCATGACTTCGGTGCCGCCAAGCACCTCCGTGTAGAATTCGAAGGCGCGGTCCATGTTCTGCACGGTGAGGCCGAAATGCTGCACGCCCTGCAGCCGTGCGCCGAGTGGCCCACGATTGCGGTCGGCTGAGCGGGGCTGTGGTGTGTTCTGGGCCACAGCGGGCGTCGATATCGCTACTTGTGACGCCGCCACCCCCATCATCGCTGCACCGACCACCTTGAGTGTGCCGCGACGGTCGAGATCGATCGCATGCAAGTCTTGCTCGTCGGTCATGCTCGCTTCCGCGCCGGTGATGGAAGGGAATCCTACGCTCACGGGCTCGGACCATGTTAGCGGGCACGAGCGTGTCGTATTTCAAATTCTTGCTCTTTGAGGCTCGCTACCGCGACGCCTGGGTCTGGCAGAACTCGGGATGACGCTTTTTCGTTGCGCTCCTTCAACTCGCGTCACGTGGTCACATTCTGGCGTGCATATTTATGGTTGTAGTATCGTGGTGTTCTGGGGGGCCAGGGAGGGCTTTTCATTGGACAGTCCAGGGGGACTCGCTCGCAGCGAGACACATACTGGCCATGGCGTCGGATTGGAGGACGACAAAGGTCTGCAAGTCTGCCGGAGTGCAACGACCGCGACCACGCCGCAGCATCTGCAAGGGAACGTCGTCACGCCGAGCAGGCTGATCGGGATGGACGTGCCTGCTGCGCTCAAGGCGAGCTTCTGGAAAGCGACGGTCGATGAAGGCCCGCAGGCCAGCGATGGGGACTTTCTCAATGTCTCCATGCACACCGGCGGTGGACGCGCATGGCGCAACAATCATGCGACACAGACCGGCCGCATCGTCATGCTGCCTTTCGAAGGGGCTTATTGGTATTTCGAGCAGCCTGTCAGTTTCGTGCAATTCCATCTGCCATTTGCGCTCCTCGGCACGGTCTGCGAGGGCATGTTCGATCGAGCGCTCGGGCACGCCGATCTTCGCATGCCGGCCAATGTCGAGGACGCGCGTCTCCATCACGTGCTGAATGCAATCCAGGGCAGGATTGCGGCGACAGAGCCGACGAATCTTTTGCTGGATAGCTGGGCGCTGATCCTCTCTGATCTCCTGCTGCGACGCCTATCGCGCCAAAGCGAGCGCCGCGCACGAACATCCTTTGGCCGAATTCCCGCTCACGGCATCGCGCGTGTTATCGATTACATCGAGGCCGGCATTGATCAGGATTTGCGGCTGACATCGCTCGCAGGTGTGGCCGCGATGAGCGTCTATCACTTCGCGCGATGCTTCAAGGACACAGTCGGATTGTCACCTCATGCTTATGTGCTGCAGCGTCGCGTCATGCGGGCACGCACCATGTTGAGCCAGAGCGAGAGTAGTCTTGCGGAGGTCGCGCTGTCTTGTGGCTTCTCCAGCCAGGCTCATCTGACGGCGGCGTTTCACCATCGGCTGGGCGTGACGCCGGGCTCGTATCGTCGCAACTTTCGGACCTGAGCTTTGCCCGGGCAAGGCTTATGTGACGGGTGTTCGGCGAGCACCTGGACCCAGGACAAAAAACCAGTGGCAGAGCAGGCCGACAGCCCATCCCAATAGCGGCCACTGCGCCCAATATGGTGGGCCGACCAGCAGATTGATGAGGACGAGCGCCGCGACGCCGGGAACGAAAGCGATCGCGTGGATGCGGAAGCCGTTTCTCTTCTGCGACAGCGTTGCATTTTTCATGACGCTCTCCGATTGGCCTGTCTCGGTTGGATGAATGCTCAAAGGTTCGGTAGTTCTGACGACAATCCGTCGGTGAATTGGCCGTCGATCAGGACAAAGGCCATGCGGCAATTGCGATCAGATCGGTTCGCCCAGGCGTGATTGGTGCCGCGCTGGATCACGATGTCTCCGGCTCGGATCGTCGTCTCGTCGCGATCCTGCACCATCGTGATCTCCCCCTCGAGCACGATGCCGTAATCGATCGTCTGTGTGCGATGCATGAGCGGGTGCCGCGCGCCTGGTTTGAAGTGCGAGGCAGTCGCCCCACCCATGGCTGCGAACTTGTCCTGAGCGCCGGCCTGATCCAGCCCTCGAATAGCGTCGCCTTCCGGCGGAAAATCGATCACGCGAATACGTGTGCCGCCGCGCGGCGGAGCAAGGAGAAGGCCGTTTTCAAGGGGCTCCCTGGGCCGTCGATCGATCAGTGCCGGGGTTTCATGCGTCTGCCATATTTCGAAAAAAGTAGGCCCACCATCGCCGCCCACCTGCACGACATGTTCGGGCGGCGCATCGCCGATCAGGCATGCATTCCCTTCGGCGTCGTGGCCCGTGACAATGCGCCTGAAACGTCCGCTCATGATTTTGTCGCTCCCGCAGGTCCTCCCGAGATGGGAAAACGCATCGATTGCCCGGTCAGATCGATGCTAGCGGGCCGGCATGGAGCGTATTTCAGAATCTTGCGATTCAGCGTGGCCGATTGTCAGACGACCGCCGCCGAAAACGCGCGACGAAGAAGTCGATGAACGCGCGCACTTTCGCAGGGGGACGAGCAGCTGGATAAAGCGCAAAAATTCCATCGACCAGCGCTGCGGGTTGATCGAGCTCGATCCGCGTCAGCTGGCCCGCAGCGATTTCCCGTGCGACCAGAAATTCAGGCTGGCAGGTGATGCCCTGGCCGCCGACCGCAGCGATGATCAGGGCTTCCGCATTATTGGAGCGCAGGTTGCCGCGCACGTCCATGCCTGTCTTCGGCCCGTCGCCGAACATCCAGCGACCACTGCGTCCGCGAAGCAGCGTAAAGCTCAGGCAATTGTGCCCTGCGAGGTCGGCAACGGTCTTCGGTATACCGCGCTCTTCGAGATAGGACGGTGCGGCGCATACGACGCTCGGGCAGGGGGCGAGCCGGCGGACGGTCAGGCTTGAATTGTCAATGTCACCGATCCGGATGGCGAGATCCCAGCCTTCATCCACGAGGTCAACAAAGTGGTCGCTCAGGTCGAGAGTGACGGTCAGCGCCGGATAGGCGCGCGCAAATTCCGGCAGCAACGGCGCGATCTCGCGCACGCCGAATGAGATCGGTGCGTTGAGACGCAAGGTGCCGCGGACATCGATGGCGCCGGCTGCTGCCTTGGCATCCGCATCGACCACATCGATCAGGATTGGCTCAACGGCTTCCAGATAGTTTTGCCCAGCTTCGGTGAGGCTCAGTCGTCTTGTCGTCCGATAGAACAGCTTCACGCCGAGCCGGCTTTCCAGCGCGGCGATGTGTTTGGTGACCATCGTCTGTGACATGTCGAGCTTGCGCGCCGCGGCGGACAGGCCGCCAAGGGCAGCCACCGCAGCAAACACCTCCATTCCCCTCAAACGATCCAGCATCGGCCCCACCTCACACCCGTAGGGGAATAACATAGCACCGTCGGCGGAATTATCGATCGCAAAGCAACCGCTATCTCTCAGCGCATCAACGCGATTGGAGAGACCGGATGCCCGACAAATGCAGGATCGCTGACGATGCGCGATCGGACAAAACTGCACACGGTCGGACATCTCCTCTTCGCTGCGATGACCACGGCCTACACGCGTGGGCATCTTTGTCGAAGAGCGCGACCTGACAGCGCTCTATGGCGATGACGACCGCAACTACAGAAGTCAGGTGGGACGACCCACTCCGATCTATCGACGGTCAGAGTGACCAGGAGGACGTGCGTAAGTCCATTCCACATCCACGAAAGCATGAAAGGAAAGACCATGCCAATGATCGATATCCAGTTCATCGAAGGTGTTTTCAACAAGAGCGAGAAGGAAGCCATGATCCGGAAAGTGACGGACGCCATGGTTGAGATCGAAGGCGAAGCCATGCGCGGCAGCACCTGGGTTCGCTTGCATGAAGTTGCCAGTGGCGAATGGGGCATCGGCGGCCAGCCGATCACCAGCGACATGGCAAATGCCGCGCGTGCCAAGATCGCGTGACCTCAGCGCATGACATCGCGGTTCAGGCGTCCGTGAGGACGCCTGAACCGTCTTTCCTATCGTTCACCGGGTCATAATAATGGCGAATCTAAAATTGGAGCTGTTTGCCAATCCCATCTGGCATACCTTGCAGTCTCATCATCGTCGCTTCGCGCTTTCCATTGGCGAGGCTTGCCGCTATCCGTCAGATGTCGCGCCCTTTGCCGCAGTGGAAGTGCCGACCCGCAGCGCATTCCGGCAGCTCGCTCAGCTTCTGGCCCCGGGCGAAACGGTGTCAGTCGTGGCGGACAGCGTCCCGAGCAAGTGCGATCTTCGTGTGATCGATACGATATCGGTTATCCAGATGGTGCTACCCATGGGGGTTCAACCACATGGTGGATCGCCTTGCGATCTTTCCATCCTCGATGCGACGCGCGGCGAAGACATGCTCGCGCTTGCCGGACACACGCTGCCTGATTACTTTCGCAGGCGTTCGCACGAACGCGGCACATTCTACGGAATCCGCTCGGAACAGCAGTTGATCGCCATGGCGGGCGAACGCCTGATGATCGACCGCCACGTGGAGATCAGCGCCGGCTGTACGCATCCGCGTCATCGCGGAATTGGCTATGCGTCGGCGCTGATCTGGCAACTCGTCCGGCAGCATCGTCGCCACGGCTTCGGCTCGTGGCTGCATGTCGGCGCGGCCAATCGGTCCGCGATTGCGCTCTATCGGCACATGGGATTCACGACATGCAACACGTTCGTGTTGCAAAAAGTCATGAGGGCCTGATCCAGGCGCGCGTCCATTCGTCACGACGCGGAGTCGGAACGCAGCAGCGTCCGCCCGCATTCACTCGGCATTCCGCTGAATGAAATGAAGGGCCTCTCATGACCGACCGTCGAATGTTCCTCACTGCCGCAAGCGGTGCCGCCATGCTTGCCGTCGGCGCGCGCGGAGCCATGGCCGCGCCGGGCACGCCGGCGGCGCCTTTGCCGGTCAATGACAAATCGAGCCGCTATCGCCCGTCCGGCCGCTTCGGCATCGGCGGCACGCAGGTCGGCAGCAACCATGTGCCGACGCCGGCCGATCAGGCGGCCGGCGTCATGCAGGCCGCATGGGACGAAGGCGTGCGCTATTTCGACACCTCGCCATGGTATGGCCTCGGCCTGTCGGAGCGCCGCTTCGGCACCTTCTTCGACGGCAAGCCGCGCGACGAATTCATCATCTCCACCAAGATCGGCCGCGTGCTGGTGCCTGATGCGAAAGTTGGCGGCACCAAGGTCGGCAACTGGGCGATGACGCCGCCGATGCGGCACGAATACGACTACAGCGCCGATGGCGTAAAACGCTCGGTGGAGCAGAGCCTGCAGCGCTTGGGCATGGATCGGCTCGACATCGTGTTCGTGCATGACTTGTCGCCCGACAACAAGGATATGGGTGAGAAGTGGACCGAGCATTTCGAGAAGGCGAAGACCGGTGCCTTTGTCGAACTCACAAAAATGCGCGATGCCGGCGTGATCAAGGCCTGGGGCCTCGGCGTTAACACGCTGCCGCCTGCGCTCAAGGCCTTCGAGGTCGCCGATCCCGACATCATCCTGTCGGCCACGCAATATTCGCTGGTCAAACATGCCGATGCGCTGAACCAGCTGATGCCGGTGGCGGCGAAGCGCAATGCGTCGATCGTGGTCGGCGCGCCGCTCAATGACGGCTTCCTCGCCGGCGGCGAGCGCTTCAACTATGCGGCCATCCCGCCGGAGATGCGCCAGAAGCGTGCCCGCATCGCCGCGCTGGCGCAGGAACATGGCACCAATCTGCGCACCGCTGCGCTGCATTTCGCCGTGGCCAATCCGACCGTCTCGGCTATCATCCCCGGCGCACGCTCGGCGACGCAGGTGGCCCAGAACGCCGCCTCGATCCGCGCCAAGGTGCCTGCGGAATTCTGGGCGGCGCTGAAGCGCGAGAAGCTGATCGAGGACAAGGCGCCCGTGCCTGCTTGAGCGCGCCGCGCCCCGCATTGTTCTGACAGAGAACATGCCGACCCTGCTGAGGTAGCAGCTGGGCCGGTCATGTTATGGGATTCTGCGATGCGCGCGGCCGCTTTCAGTTCGGCAAGACGCGGGTCCAGAGTTTGTTGAACTCGATGGCGTCGAAGAAGGCGGAGGCCTTGACGATGCGGCCGTCGCGCATGTCGAGAAACCACGCATAGGTGTTGGTATAGGGCTGGTCGTCGCGCGCGGTTGCGCGGGCGTCGAACAGCACGACGATGGTGTCGCCGTCGGCGTAGACGCTGCGGATCGTCGGCCTGAGCGGCGCCTTCATCCGGGCATTGAAGGGCCGGATCACCTCGGCCATGAAGGCTTCCTTGTTGGGATAGGTCTTCGACGCCAGCGAGTTGCCCTCGATCGTCCAGCGCGCGTCGTCGGCGAGCAGTTCGAACGGACCGCCAGTGCCGGCACGCCACGCGTCGAAGCTGCGATTGACGATCGACTTGTTGCGGTCCTGGGCGCTGATGGTCTCGGCTTCCGGCCTGGATTGAAGTGTGAGCAGGGCAGCGCTGGCAGCAATGACGCCAAGGGCGGCGCGGACCACGGCGTGACTGCGCTTCACGGTGACAGACATGGTTTCGATCCTTTTCAAAGGTGGAGCGGCACCGACGAGGCGGTGCCGCGGGAAAGAATGAGTCAGATCTGGTTGTCCCAGGCGGCGAGTTGATGCTGCTTCAGCATGTCCTCGGTCATCTTGGGCACGACGTTGCGGAATTTGCCGGTGTCGGCCGGAACGATCTCGATCATGCGATCGATCATTTCCGTCGGATCCATCTTGCCGCCGGGCGAGGCGAAGAAGTCATTAAACCCCTGGCGCAGGTCGGCGCGCTTGGTGATGTTGACGGTGTCGTCGAGCCAGCGGAACGGGTTGTCAGCCATGGTCTCGTTGTAGCCGGTGTAATAGGCGCCGGGATTGATGGTCTGGACCTTGATGCCGAACTGGCTCAGCTCCTGCTGCAGCGCCTCGGCCATGGATTCCAGCGCGTGCTTGGTCGCGACATAGGTGCCCCAATTGGCGGGCGTGAACAGGCCACCCATCGAGGAGGTGAAGACCACCTTGCCCTGCTTGCCCGCGCGCACCCATTTCTGCACCACGCCCTGGGTCAGGATCATCGGCAGGAAGACATTGATCTCGAAATTTTTCCGCATCAGCTCGACCGGAATTTCCCAGACCGGCCCGGCTTCGCCCATGCCGGCATTATTCCAGAGGACGTCGATGTCCCAGGTCAGGGCCTGCTTGATGTCATAGTGATCGGTGAGGTCGAGGCGCTGCACGGTGACGCGGTCGGACAGACCGAGCGCTTCGATTTCCTCGCGCAGCGGCGTGACTTGTGAGGACACCTGCACGGTGGCGATGACGGTGTGGCCGTTCTTGGCCATGCCGATGGCTGCGCCCTTGCCGAGACCTGAGCCTGCGCCGGTGATGAGGATCGTCTTGGTCATGATGTATTCCTTTCGTGTCGTGGGTTGAGGTTGGTTGAGAATGCAAACGGCTGGTGGTGGTCGGGGTCAGTCGGCGATGGCCGCGGCAGCGGCCTCGGCGATGGCGAGATCCTGGGGTACGGCGCCGCCGGAGACGCCGACCGCACCGATCATCGTGCCGTCGGCGGCGATCAGCGGGATGCCGCCGGGAAATGTGGTCAGGCCGCCATTGCTGCGTTCGAGGCCGGGAGCCGGCGCGCCGGGCTTGCAGTAGTCCCAGACCGCGTCGCTGCGGGCCGCGAACAGGACGGCGGTGCGCGCCTTGCCGATGGCCAGGTCGATCGAACCGAGCACCGCGCCATCCATCCGCGCGAAGGCCCTGAGGTGGGTGCCGGCATCGAGCACGGCGATGTTGACGGCGGCGCCAAGCGCGGCGGCGCGGGCTTCGCCGGCGGCGATGATCCTGTGGGCCTGATCGAGGTTGATCATATCGTGCTCCTCTCGTTGAACATTTGCGGGATCAGCGATCCCGGCCTCTGATGGGGCTGTTCTACGAGAGGGCGTCGGCGCGGTATTTCCGCATCCTGCTTAGTGATGAGCAGATCTTGCTGGGGTGCAGATTTTGCGCCCGACCGGCGCTAGCCGGAGCTGAGCGCCCGGTACTGGCCGGGAGTCAGCCCCGTCGCCTTGCGGAAGACGCGGATGAAATTGGCCTGCGTTCCGAATCCGGTGTCGAGCGCGATCTCGACAAGCGAACTGTGGTTGAGCGCCAGCTTGTCCTTCGCGGCCTGGACACGGCGATCGGTGACATAGCGATGCGGCGACAGGCCGGTGGCTTCGCGAAACAGGCGCGAGAAGTGGAACGGGCTGAGACAGGCTTCGGCGGCGAGGTCGTCGAGCGCGATGTCGTTGCTAAGCCGCGCTTCGATGAAACCGATGACGCGTTTCAATCGCTTCGGATCGAGCGACGGGGTGCGGTTCGGCGGCTGCCAGCGATCGACGGTGTAGTTGCCGAGCAGGTGAGCCGCGAGCGCCGCCTGCATGCCGTCGACGAACAGCCGATCGGTCGGCTGAGGGCCGCGGCCGAGCAGCCCGCGAAAGGCCGCGCCGATCTGCAGCATCATCGGGTCGGCGAAGCCGCCGGCATAAGCGAGCTCGACCCGGGACGGATCGAGATCGTAATCGGCAAGCGCGCTATGTGCGATGAGCGTGGGCGGCAGATAGAGATGCAGGCATTCCATCTCCGCGCTGATTTCGATCTGGGTCTCATGCGTGCCGACGGGGCAGATCCAGCTCATGCCGGGAAGCGCCGGCATCTCCTGCATCTCGCCGTCGCCGATCCGGCGGACACCGGCGCGCCCGGACAGCATCAGCACGATCTCCGTGCATGCAAGCTCCACGGCGGTCTGCGCACCGGCCTGCAACCGCCGGTGTTCGACGCGCAGATTCGTCCAGTCGGCTGCCTCGGTCAGCCGTTCGCTGGTTTGATACTTGCGATCACCGTGCACCGGTAGCGACATTGTCATCTCTGGTTGAGTATAGCTAGCGGTATCGATGTCGCAAGATCGTGGCTGCAATGCGCGCCGCGGCACGACGTCCCGCCAGAGTCGTTCTAAATGAGTTATCCGACGGCGCGGCAATGCTGCCCGGCTCTTGCGTAGGGTGTTCGCGCGAGGTTCTCCTGATACGACAGGGGATCGATCCATCCGGAGCAAGCCATATGTCCGACGCGCCAGCCCAGTCCGTTCCCACCGCCGCCGAGAGTGATCCCGAAACCCTCGGCTGGATGAAGGGCTTTCCGCCGGCGCCGGACAAGACGATCCGCTTCCACGACGACTCCTTCCGTAATTTTCCCGAACTGCGCTGGGCCTGGAGCAATGTCCGCTCGCTCGTGCCGACGGTTGCCGTCTGGCGCGGCGATGGCGGCGCCTCGGTGCTGCCGCGCGAGACGCGCGACATCGGCGGATCGCAATCGACGACCATGGATGGCCGTCCGATGACCTTTGCGAAGATGTTCGACGAGACATTTGCCGACGGCATCGTTGTCCTGCACAAGGGCAGACTGATCCATGAGCGCTATGCCGGCGCGCTGAAACCGCACATGCCGCATATTGCGATGTCGGTGACGAAGTCCTTCACCGGCACGCTGGCCGGCATGTTGATCGCCGAGGGCAAGATCGATCCGCAGGCGCCGGTCACCGACTATGTGCCCGAATTCAAATCCACCGCGTTCGGCGATGCCCGCGTGCACGAGGTCATGGATATGACCACGGGCCTGAAATACACCGAGGTCTATGCCGACCGGAATTCCGACGTCTGGAGCCTGCGCCGCGCCAATGGCATGGCGCCGATCCCGCCGGACTATCAGGGCGCCACCGATATCTTCGCGCTGCTGTGCCGGCAGGAGAAGCAAGGCGAGCACGGCCAGGCGTTCGCCTACAAGACCGTGAATACCGACGTGCTGGCTTTCATCGTCCGCCGCGCCAGCGGGCAGACGCTGTCCGATCTTTTATCCGAGCGCATCTGGGCGCCGATGGGCGCGGAGGAAGACGCGCATTATCACGTCGATCGCATTGGCACCGAAAGCGGTGGCGGTGGGCTGTCCACGACGGTGCGCGATCTCGCGCGCTTCGGCGAGACCATGCGCAATCACGGCCGCTTCAACGGCCGTCAGATCGTGCCGGCCGCTGTGGTGGAGGACATCGAACGCGGCGCCGATCCCGCCAAATTCAAGCCGGCCGGCTACACTACGCTGCCGGGCGGCTCCTATCGCAATCAATGGTGGGTGACGCATAACGAACACGGCGCCTATATGGCGCGCGGCGTCTACGGGCAGGGCATCTATATCGATCCCAAAGCCGAACTGGTGATCGCACGCTATGCCTCGCATTCGGTCGCCGGCAATGCCGCCAATGATCCGGTGACCCTGCCGGCCTATATGGCGCTGGCGAAGGATCTGATCGCCGGGCGCGTCTGAGGCGCGGGAACCGGCCGGGAACTTTTCGGCGCATCGAGCGTCATCTTCCCGGCCGACACATCCGTCGGTGCTATCCGGACCGTGCAACGATGACCAAGCCCTCGCATATCGCTTTGTGGCGCAGATTCACATGCGCCGCGCTGCTGTTGGCATCCGCTGTCATCGGTGCGATCGCTCCTGTCCATGCGCAGGATGTCGTGCGCGAAGCCCCGGTCGCGGCTCCAGTCGCGGTAACGCCGCCGGTGCGGGTCGAGATTCCGACACCGCGTGATCCGAAAAATCTCGATCCCACCACCAACGGACTGACGCTGATCCACGGCAATTATTGCGGCGTCGGCTCGCGCCCGGGCGGGCCCGTCGATGCGCTCGACGTCGCCTGCATGCATCATGACGCCTGCACGCCGATCGGACGCCTGCCCACTTGCGAATGCAATGCGCGTTTGCGTGACGAGGCAGCCCTGGTCGCCCGCGATCCCCGGCAGCCGACCGAGCTTCAAAGTATGGCGTCGATGGTGGCTGCGGCGGCGACGGTGATGCTCTGCAAGCCGTTGACCTCCACGGCGTCCGCGCCGCCGCCCGCCGCGCCGCCGCCGGCCGCTGTTCCAGTGGTGCCGGCTCCTGTCTCGATCGTCCCTGAAAACGCGGCGCCGGCAGCGGATACGCCGGTCCAGGCCGATCCCGCGCCCATGAACATCGCTCCGAAACCGCCGTCGCTGCCTTGAAGCATTGTAAGGCTGTCGCGTCGGGTGCGTCAGACTGTGGCCCCATTGATGCGCGTGGATTGCAGCCGGGCTGAATCGACGCGGAGAAATCCACAATGGCAAAGCATTCGATCATCGCGGCGATACTGCTGACCGTGGCCCTCGCGCCCATGCAGGCCGTTGCCGGCGTTAGCGTCCGTTTCGTCAACCCCGAGCGCTTCACTGACGCGGGCTCGAACGGTTTTCGCTCCGCTGATGCGGGCGTGCTCGCCGAGTTGAAGACCTATGTGCAAAGACTCGGCGGACGGTTTCTCGCGCCGGGCCAGAACCTGGCCATCGATATTCTCGACATCGATCGCGCCGGCATGGAAGAGCCGTGGCGTGGCGGCGGCATGGGCGATGTCCGCATCATGCGCGGCGTCACGCCACCTCGCATCAAGCTCCGCTACGTCTTGAACGAGAAGGGCAAGCGCCCGCGGGGCGGCGAGGAGACGCTCACCGACATCAATTATCAGATGAATCCATCGGCACGTTTCGGCGGCGATCGCCTCGTCTATGAGAAGGCATTGCTTGACGACTGGTTCAGGCGCATGTTCCCGCGCGACCGGTCCTGGTAAATGGAGAAACCACCAATGGCACGCGTGCGCTGTATCACCGAGATGGGCATGGGCGTCGATGTTCACGGGCGCGATGCCACCAAGGCGGCAAAGCGCGCGGTGTCCGATGCGATCCGGCACTCCAGCGTCGGCTTTTTCCGCATGGTCGGCAAGACGCCGCATGACATGTTCGTCGATGTCACCATCGGCGTTCCGAATCCGGACGCCGTCGATACGGACGCCGTGGCGAAGGAATTGCCCTACGGCACCGTGACGGTGAAAGCGGTGCAGGGTGGCCTGGAAATCCCGGCTGAAAGCGGCACGGACGCCATCATTATCGCCAATGCCGCGGTGGTGGTGAGCCTCGAGGACGACAAGTCAGCATGAGCGGGCTCGACGTTTTCGATCGCCTCAAAACCGCAGCGGCCGATGACTGGTCGTCCTATGTCGATCACGATTTTGTCCGCCAGCTCGGTGCCGGCACGCTGCCGGAGACGGCATTCCGCACCTATCTGGTGCAGGACTATCTGTTCCTGATCCAGTTCGCGCGCGCCTATGCGCTGGCGACCTATAAGAGCCGCACGCTGGACGACATGAAAGCCGCGCAAGGCGGGCTCGCCTCGATCCTTGGCGAGATGGAATTGCACATCAAACTGTGCGGCCGCTGGGGGCTTTCACCGGTAGATATCGAAGCTGCGCCGGAATTGCAGGCGACCGTCGCCTATACACGCTTCGTGCTCGATTGCGGCGCCGCCGGCGATCTGCTCGATCTGCATGTAGCGCTGGCGCCTTGTGTCATTGGCTACGCGGAGATCGGCCGCAAGCTGACGCCGGATGGCATCGATGCGCTCGGCGATCATCCCTATCGCGAATGGATCGGCGAATATGCCGGCACGGGCTATCAGGACATCGCGACCAATGCGCGCCGCCATCTCGACGATCTCGCCGCGCGCGCAATGACGGAGCGCCGTTTCGACGAATTGGCAAAACTGTTTGGCCAAGCGTCGAGGCTCGAAGCAGACTTCTGGCAGATGGGGCTGGATGCGCGCTGAGTTGGCCGCGAAAATTTCGTGAGCTGAAATGTGCATGTTCCAGGCAAATGCGTCGAGCGTTGATCCCCGCGCATTGCCGTGCCAACCTTCCGACCAATGAGATCTGGTCGATCGGTTTGACGCCATGGCGTCGTGATTGAAAACAGACCGAGCGAACCAGGCATTGTCCAGGGAGACACGCCTATGCCGACTTCGCTCTGCTTCGCTCGCGCACGTCATTGCCGCACCATCATCGCCGGCCTCGCAAGCCTTGCGCTCACCGCCGCTGCATCGGCGGCGATGGCGCAGGACAAGCCGCCGCTGAAACTCGGCGCGTTGATGGACATGACCGGCGTCTATGCCGACACGTCCGGCCCCGGCAGCGAGGTCGCGGCAAAGATGGCGATCGAGGATTTTGGCGGCGAGGTGCTCGGCCGCAAGATCCAGGCGGTGTTCGTCGATCATCTCAACAAGCCCGATCTCGCCTCCAGCCAGGCGCGCGAGATGCTCGATAATCAGGGCGTCGAGGCGATCGTGGATTTTGCGGGCTCCGCGACGGGGCTTGCGATCATTGAAGTGGCGAAGGCGCGCAACAAGATCGTGATCGTCAATAGCGCCGGCTCCATGCGCATCACCAATGAAGCTTGCACGCCCTATACTGTCCACTACACATGGGACACGTTTTCGCAGGCGAATGTGACCGGCCTCGCAACCGTGCGAAAAGGGCTCGACAGCTGGTTTTTCCTCGCTGTCGATTATGCCTTCGGTCAGGAGCTTGAGCGCGACACCGCAGCCGTCGTGCAGAAAAGCGGCGGCAAGGTGCTGGGCTCGGTCAAGCATCCGCTCAACACGTCGGACTTCTCGTCCTTCCTGCTGCAGGCGCAGAGCTCGAAGGCGAAAGTCGTTGGCCTCGCCAATGCCGGCAATGATGCGATCACCGCCATCAAGCAGGCGACCGAGTTCGGCCTCACCCAGGGCGGCAAGCAACGCCTGTCGCCGCTGCTCGCTTTCATCACCGATATCGACAGCATCGGCCTCGATATCGGGCAGGGGCTGCTGGTGACGGAGTCCTGGTACTGGGACCTCAATGACGAGACCCGCGCCTTCACCAAGCGCTTTCGCGAACGCACCCAGCGCGCGCCGACCTCGGTGCAGGCCGGCCTCTATTCATCGCTCACGCACTATCTGAAAGCGGTGAAAGCGGCCGGTACCACGGACTCCGCAGCCGTCATCGCAAAAATGAAGGAGATGCCGATCAACGACATGTATGCGAAAGGCGGCCGCATCCGCGAGGACGGACGCATGCTGCATGACATGTATCTGTTCGAGGTGAAGAAGCCTGCAGAGTCGAAAGGCCGCTGGGATGTCTACAAGCTGCTCGATACGGTTTCAGGCGATCAGGCTTTCCAGCCGATCGAGACGTCGCGTTGTCCGCTGCTGAGAAAGTAACTTCGGGCGGGAACTTGCACCGATGCGGCATGTCAAGCCGTTAGGCTTTGTTCAACCAAGTGGTTGACAATCGGCGTTTGAGTGCCCATATTCAACTCTATGGTTGAATTTCTCGCACCCCAACTTGACAATGTCTTTCATGCCCTCGGCGACGCCACGCGGCGGCAGATGCTGCGTGAGCTGGTGAAGGGCGAGCGGACCGTTGGCCAGCTTGCCGAGCCCTACAAGATGTCGCTGGCCGCGGCTTCCAAACATATCAAGGCGCTCGAGAGCGCCGGCCTGATCCGCCGCGAGGTGCGCGGGCGGACCCATTGGTGCCAGCTCGCGCCGGGCCCGCTGGCCAGCGCGCATGAATGGCTGAGCTTCTACGAGCAATTCTGGACCGATCGCCTCGATGCGCTCGAACAATTGCTGCACGCCGACGACGCCGCGAAATCCAAAAAGACCACAGGAGTGAAGCGATGAACGACATCACGCCATCGGCCTATGGAAATCTCACCGGGCCTGCCGAACTGACCATCCAGCGCCTGTTGCCCGGTCCGATCGAGCGCGTCTGGGCCTATCTCACTGAAAGCGATCTGCGCAAACAGTGGCTCGCCTCCGGCGACATGACAATGAGTGTCGGCGCGCCGTTCGAATTCGTCTGGCGCAATGATGATCTGTCCAATCCGCCAGCGAAGCGCCCCGAAGGTTTCAGCGAAGAACATCGCATGCAAAGCGAGATCATCGCGATCGATCCGCCGCGCAAGATTACTTTCGCCTGGACGCCGCGCGGGGAGGTGACCTTCGCGCTCGATCCGCAAGGCGACAAGGTGCTGCTCACCGTGATCCATCGCCGCATCAGCGATCGCGCCAACACGCTCAAGGTCAGCGCCGGCTGGCATACCCATCTCGATGTGCTTGTGGCGCGTCTCATTGGCGAAGAGCCGAAGCCCTATTGGGACGTCTGGCAGCGTCTGCATGAGGAATATGGAAAGCGCTTGCCGGAGTAAGCGAGCAGTTCAGGAAATCAGGGAGGTCATCATGCAGAACACGGTTGTCTCGCACGCGGACTGGCTGAAAGCGCGGCTCGAACTGATGGAAGCCGAAAAGGCCTTCACCCGCCAGCGCGATGAACTCACGCGGCGGCGCATGGCGCTGCCATGGGAGCCTGTCACCAAACCATATCTGTTCGAATCCCCGGATGGCGAGCGCTCGCTCGCCGATCTGTTCGGCACCTGCTCACAGCTCATCGTCTATCACTTCATGTTCGGCCCGGATTGGCAGGAGGGCTGCAAGTCCTGCTCGTTCTGGGCCGATAATTTCAACGGCATCCCGATCCATCTAAAACACCGCGATGTCGCCTTCACCGCGGTGTCGCGGGCGCCGCTGGAGCGGCTCATAGCCTATCGACAGCGGCTCGGCTGGAGCTTCCCCTGGGTCTCCGATCGCAGCACCTTCAGCATCGACTACTACGGCGCCTTCCCGGCGGAGGATCTGGCGAAAGGCGAGACCTACTGGAACTACAAGATGCAGCCCAACACCACCTCCGAGCAGGTCGGCATCAGCGTGTTCGCGAAGGATGCGGCTGGCAATGTGTTTCACACCTATTCGATCTTCGGTCGCGGCGTCGAGGAAGTGAACGGCGCCTATCATTTCCTCGACATGGTCCCGAAAGGCCGGGACGAGGACGGGCTCGATTTCACCATGGCCTGGGTGCGTCGTCACGATCAGTATTGAGCGGCAGGCTCAGCGCCGTGACAGTTTCTCGAACCGCTTGACGATCCGCTCGCGCTTGATGCGCGAGAGGCGCTGGATCCAGAATAGGCCATCGAGCTGGTCGATCTCGTGCTGGTGGCACACGGCGCGCAGGCCGTCGGACTCTTCTTCCTGGGCGTGGCCGTCGAGATCGCGAAAACTGATCCGCACCCGTGCATGACGCTGGATGTCGTCATTGACGCCGGGCATCGATACGCTGCCTTCCTGATGCATGATCATTTCCGGCGAGGCCCAGGTGATCTCGGGATTCACATAGGTCTGCGCGCCATCGCCGAGATCGAGCACGACCACGCGGAGCGAAACGCCGATATGCGGCGCGGTGATGCCGATGCCCGGCGCGGCATGCATGGTGTCGCGGAGATCATCGGCGAGGATGCGGAGCGTATCGTCGAATACAGTCACCGGCGCCGCATGCAGCGCGAGACGCGGATCGGGATAGCGAACGATAGAACGGACTGTCATTCCGGAAGTCCTGCAGCTTTCAGGGCTGTGGCATAGGTTTGCGCCATCGCGGCGACCGGGACGGGGATGCGCGCGAAGAAGGCGGAGACCGTGAGCTGCGGTTCGATGGTGAGCAGTTCCTCCACCACCTGTGCGGCGCGCTCATGCTCGCCGACATTCACCAGCGCCACAGCCAGCGCGCGCAGCGCCACCGCAAAGCGGCGGTTCTGGACCAGCGCCTTGTCCGCCCAGGCGATAGCGCCGCGATAATTCCCGTCGATGATATCGGCGATCGCCAGCGCGCCGCAGACGAACCAGCCATGGGGATCAAGCGGGTTCAGGCGCCGCGCGCGTTCGAGCAGAGCGCGGCCAGCGGCTTGTTCGCCACGCATGGTCTCGATCCAGCCGGCGAGGGCGAGCGCGGTGGCGGAGTTCGGATTGATGGCGAGCGAGCGGCTGAACAGCTCGATGGCGGCATCTTTTGCGCTCTGCGTGTCCGCGAGATTCCAGATCGCAAAAGCCGACATCCAGAGAATCTGCGGATCGTTCGGTGCGCGTTGGATCGCGCTCTGCGCCAGGGCAAGCCCTTCGCTGCGATGGCTGCCGCCTTGCGCGATCCAGCCCTGGAAATGGCGCTGTGCATGGCAATAGGCGGCTGCAGCCATCGCGGGCGCATAGCCGGGATCTAGCGCCAGCGCCTGATGCAGGCAATCGAGCGCGGCGGTCATGCCTTCCGGCGTGAAATCGCGTTCATGGGCGGATGCGCGCAGCAGCAGGTCGTAGGCGTCGGGCCTGTTCGGCCGGTCATGCCGGCGCCGTTCGATCTCGGCGATGCGCAGGGTCGGCTCGATGGCGGCCACCGCGCAGGCGGTGATGCGGTCCTGCAGATCGAATACGTCGCTGCGATCGCCGTCGAAACGATCGGCCCACAGATGCGCGCCGGAGCGTGCGTCGATCAATTGCGCGATGATGCGCAGTCGCTCGCCGGCACGGCGCACGCTGCCTTCGAGCACATAACTTACGCCCAGCGTGCGGCCGACCTCGCGGATATCGACCGGCTTGTTTTTGTAGGTGAAGGACGAATTTCGCGCGATGACGAGCAGGCCGCTGCAGCGGGACAGCGCGGTGATGATCTCCTCGGCGATCCCGTCGCCGAAATAATCCTGCTCGGGATCCGCGCTCATATTGTTGAACGGCAGCACGGCGATGGAGAGATCGGCGGAGGCGGGCGGGGCATCTGCCGTCACGACCGGCGTCGCGGGCGCATCGCTGTGTTCGAGGACCTCGCCGACAAAGCGCACGCCCTTGCGTGGCAGCGTGCGGATCAGCCGCTGCTGCTCGCCATTGTCGCCGATGGCTGTGCGGGCCGCATTGACGCGGCTGCTCAGCGTCGCCTCGGAGACGATGCGGCCATGCCAGACCTCGGCCAGCAGCTCGTCCCGGCTGACCACCCGGTCCCGGGCACGGATCAGGAATTCCAGCACGTCGAACACCTGCGGTTCGACGGCGATCGTCTCGCTGCCCCGCCGCAGCTCCCGCCGACCGGTATCGAGCACGTAGTCGTCGAACCGGAACAGCACGGCGGGTCCATTTCCTATTGTGGTGTCAAGGCGTTGCGTCGGGACCGTCCCTAGCACACCCCGTCTCAACGACAAATCATGGCCTTCTCAAGAGAAAGTCAGAGAATCCTCCAAGCGAGCCGATCAATCAAACGTCATGGTCCGGGCATCGACGGCCCGCTGCCGTCACTGCCTGGGAGAACCGACCATGACGGATAAGCGCAACAGCCCCCATCTCAATCGCCGCCACCTGCTTGGTGCCGCCATCATCGGCCTGGCCACAGCCCAGTTCGGTGGTCTCAGCCCGGCCATGGCGCAGGCGCCGAAGCAGCTGCCGGCGGTGAAGCCCGGCGCCCATACCAGCTTCAAGCCGCTCAAGACCATCAATGCCGGCGTGTTGAATGTCGCCTATGCCGAGGACGGCCCGGCTGATGGCCCGGTGGTCCTGCTGCTGCATGGCTGGCCCTATGACATCTACAGCTATGTCGATGTCGCGCCGCTGCTGGCCTCGGCCGGCTACCGCGTGATCATTCCTTATCTGCGCGGCTATGGCGACACGCGTTTCCTGTCCGATGCGACACCGCGCAACGGCCAGCCTGCTGCGCTGGCCACCGACATCATCGATCTCATGAATGCCCTCAAGATCGAGAAGGCCGTGGTGGGCGGCTATGACTGGGGCGGCCGCACCGCCGATATTCTAGCGGCAATCTGGCCGGAGCGCGTCAAGGCACTGGTCGCCGTTAGCGGCTATCTGATCGGTAGCCAGGAAGGCAACCGCATGCCGCTGCCGCCGAAGGCGGAGCTCGAATGGTGGTACCAGTTCTATTTCACCACGGAGCGCGGCCGGCTCGGCTACGACAAGTATCGGCACGATTTTGCCAAGCTGATCTGGAAGCTCGCTTCGCCGAAGTGGAATTTTGACGACGCCACTTATGATCGCTCAGCTAAGGCGTTCGAGAATCCCGACCACGTCGCCATCACGATCCATAACTATCGCTGGCGGCTCGAGCTCGCCCAGGGCGAGCCGAAGTTCGACGAACTGGAAAAGCGGCTCGCGCAGGGGCCGTCCATCTCCGTGCCGACGATCACCATGGAAGGCGACGCCAATGGCGCGCCGCATCCCGATCCCAAGGCCTATGCGAAGAAGTTCACCGGCAAGTATGAGCATCGCCTGATCGCCGGCGGCATCGGCCATAACCTGCCGCAGGAAGCGCCGCGTGATTTCGCCCAGGCGATCATCGATGCCGATGCGATGGCCCGCTGATGCGCAAGATCATCCTGGCAAGCCTTGCCGCCGGTGTTGTGTCATCGGCGGTGGCAGCGGCCTTCGCCGCCAACGCGAGCAATCCGGACAACCTGTCGCCGATCTACGGCGTCGGCGTTCCCGATGGCTATCGCAAATGGGAGCTGATCGCGCCGGCGCAGGAGGCAGAACCTTTGAACGAACTTCGCGCAGTGGTCGGCAACGACATCGCCGTCAAAGCCTATCGGGATGGCAAACTACCATTCCCGGATGGCACGGTGCTGGTGAAGCTGGCGTGGAAACACACCCAGTCGCCGGATTTCGAATCCGCCTCGATCCCCGGCGCCGCCACCACGGTGCAGGTGATGGTGAAGGACTCCACAAAATATGCCGCATCCGGTGGCTGGGGTTTTGGCCGTTTCATCGACGGCAAGCCGGTCGACCGCGCCCAGCACGAGACCTGCTTTGCCTGCCACGAAGGGCGCGTGAAGCAGCGGGATTATGTATTCACGAAGTGGGCGCCGTGAGCAGTTAGATCCAGTTTTCGACGCGAAGACCTGGCATGCGCGAAAATTCGCGCATGTTGTTTGTCACCAAGGTGAGGCCTTCGCTTCGCGCATGGGCGCCGATCTGCATATCGTGACTGCCGCACGGTGTCCCGGCACGTTCGAGTTCGGCTCGCAATTGCCCATAGTGAGCGGCCGCCTTGCTATCGAACGGCAAGACTTCGAGACGCGCGATGAAGTGGGCGATGCGCAGCAGATTGTCTCCGCGGCGGGCGGATTTTTCCGCGCCGTAGTGGAGTTCTCCAAGAGTGATGCTGGATATACACAGAGCATCAGCGAGTTGATTGAACTTTGCTCGCAAATGCTCGGGATGATTCTTCATCACATAGATGCAGATATTGGTGTCGAGCATATAAGCGAGCATCAGAACGGCTCGCGTTGTTCGGCCTTCGGTTGCTCGCGGTCATTCAGGAAGTCGTCGCTGACGCGCGGACCATCGAAGAAGTCATCCCAGCGCCTGCCTTTGGGTACGAGCAGTCTGCTTCGACCGATCTTGAGAACATCGACATCTTGGACGTTGTCGGGGAAGGCGACAGCCTTTGGCAGGCGGACAGCCTGACTGCGGTTCGACGTAAAAATTTTCGAACTTGTCATGAGACACCAATGTATATCCCAGTGGGATATACATAATCTCAGAATGCTTAGGCTGCAAGCTGGATCATGGCAGGTGGCGCTGCAGTTATCACTCAGCGCAAGCCCACTTCGCCCATGAAATCTGCGAGGAAGGCTTCGATGCGCGCGTGGCGTTCCTGCGCCATGCGCTTGCCTTCAGCGGTGTTGAAGCCCTTGGCGAGCGTCAGCAGTTTGGCCGGCAGATGATCGATGGCGAAAGCGCGATCGTCCAGGGCGCGGTGGCGTGCGGCCGGGTCTTCGGCGTCATAGAGAAAGGATTGCATCCGTCCGGCAGTATAGAAGCAGCGCGCAATGCCGATGGCGCCGATGGCATCGAGCCGGTCGGCATCCTGCAGGATCTTGGCCTCAATGGTCTCCGGCGCGATCTTCGCGGAGAAACTATGGGCAGCGATGGCATGTGCGATGCGGTCCAGCCCCTCACGTGCCCAGCCGGATGGCGCGAGCAGCGTCACTGCATGTTCGGCGGCGAGGCGCGAGGCTTGCGCGCGCAACGGTGAGTTCTTCTCGACGGCGACGCAATCATGCAGCAGCGTCGCCGCTGCGAGGATTTCGAGGTCGCCGCCTTCGATGGCCTGGATGGTACGGACATTGGACCAGACCCGCGCGAGATGCGCAACGTCATGCGAACCGTCGTCGGTCTTGATGTGCTGCAGAAGTGCAGAGGCCAGCGTTTCGAACGGCGCGAAAGCGGCAGCGATGCCTGTCATGGTCATTTGATCTCGCTGTAAGCGCCGCATTATGCGTTAGCGGCGTTATCGCTTCATCAGCTCATAAGCGATGGGATCGTCGGCGCAGGCCTTGAAGCCGCATTCGAGCAGAGCGGAGGCCAAGTTGCCTGCGGTGAGAGCGATGATGAGCCCGACGGCGACAGTCGCGAAGATGCCCGCTGTCTTTGTCGCCGGCTGCGGTTCGAACTGGCGATCGAACAGCAGCACCAGCGAGATTAGTGCAATCGCTGCAACGAAGGCCATCAGGGCGAGCGTGTAAAAATGATAGCCGAACAGCGCGGTGCCATAGCCGGCATCGCCGGGCATGATGTGCAGCAGCACCTGCCGCGTCGAGACGACCGCGCCGACAATGGCGGCGAGCAGCGACAGCGCATAATGGCTCGGGCGCGGGCCGTAGCGGATGTTCAGGATCGGGCCGATGGCGAGCAGCGCGAACATGATCCGCTGCAGCAGGCACAGCGGGCAGGGCAGTTCACCCAGAATGAATTGCGCGCCGAAGGCGGTGGCGAGCACAGCGGCGAGGGCGTAGAGCGCGAGGACGTTCAGGGTGATGGCGCGATCGGATGTCATGGCCGCCTCAGAAAGACAGTTTTAGCGCATCGGTGGCGTGGTGCATGAAGGTCGCGATACAGGCGATCAGCACCACGGCGAACAGCGACAGCGCAAGCAGACGCGGACCGCGCCATGCGACCAGCATGGTGACGGTGATGGCGAGAAACAGGGCTGTGAATTCCATGACAGCATCCGCGCATTGTTCGCCGGAGCTAGATCAGATTCGGCCAAACGCGCCCAGCAGTGGACGGACGCAGGCTGTCGTCAGCCTTTCGTCGTCGCATCGTCCGTCGTGTTGGTGTAATTGGCCACCGCATCGCGGAAGGCGTGGACCTCGCTATTGAGTGCAATCAGCCGCTGCGGGGTCATGCCGGCAGCGGCGAACAGCGTCTCGCCAAGGCACCGAGCTTTCTCGCGCATCGCCGTGCCTTTCGGGGTCAGCGAGACCACGACCTGCCGCTCGTCCTCGGGATTGCGCTGGCGGGTCACGAATTCGGCCTGCTCCAGTCGCTTCACCAGTGGCGTGACGGTGCTGGACTCCAGCGCCAACCGATCGGCGATCGCGCCGACGCTTTGCGGGCCGGCCTCCCACAGGGTGCTCAGCACCAGATATTGCGGATAGGTGATCTCCAGCCGGTCGAGCAGCGGCTTGTAGGCGCGACCGATGGCCATGCTGGCCGAATACAGTGCAAAGCAAAGCTGCTGATCGAGCAGGATGTCGGTTGGCTTCATGGCGGGCTCCTCACTCAGTATCACAACAATGTATATCGCGATAAATGACTGGACAAGTCGGGTGCTTGAGGTCAATAAAGATATCGCGATAATAATTATTGCAGTATTCAAATCGGCCGAGGTCGCCTCACGGAGCGTTTTCCGGCCCAGCTTTCGCGGAGAAAGTCATGACAAACGCAGAAATCACACGATATCCGGCCACCGGAATTGCGGATCTGGCACGCTATTATTTGATCCGCGGCCTTGTCGCAGCCGGCTGGGTGGCCGCCGCGGTGGCGGTCGGCAGGTCGAACGCTGCGGTCGCGGCCGTGCTGCTGGTGAGCTACCCCGCATGGGATGCGCTGGCGAACTGGTTCGATGCGAAAGGCAGCGGCGGATTGCTTGCCAATCCCTCACAGGCGCTGAATGTGGTGGTCAGCCTGGCTACGGCGGTGGCTGTGGTTGGCGCCTTGCAGTCGGGCATGAATGCCGTGCTCGCGGTCTTCGGCGTCTGGGCCGTTCTTGCCGGTCTTGCGCAGCTCGTGACCGGTGTCCGCCGCTGGCGCATCGCCGGCGCGCAATGGGCGATGATCCTCAGCGGCGCACAATCGACACTGGCCGGCGTATTCTTTGTCGTGCAGTCCGGGGGCGCCAAGGTGCCGACCATCGTCGACGTCGCACCCTATGCCGCCTTCGGCGCGTTCTACTTTCTGGTTTCGGCCGTCTGGCTGATGGTCGCCAATCGCCGCCAGCATGGTTGATCGCGCTGCCTGTTGTGGATGACGTCGGAATGGCAGCCAGCCATCCGGCGTCATCTGCTAGTCAGGTGGCCATAATCGATCGGCGGATATCTCATGGCGAACACCATCTACGGCATCAAGAACTGCGACACGATGAAGAAGGCGCGGACCTGGCTCGACAGCCATGACGTCGCTTACGATTTTCACGACTACAAGGCTGAAGGCATCGACAAGGCGCATCTCGCGCGCTGGTCCAAAGCCGTGGGCTGGGAAACGCTGCTGAACCGTGCCGGCACCACCTTCCGCAAACTCGACGATGCGGCGAAGGAGGGGCTCACCGAAGCCAAGGCCATCGCGCTGATGCTGGAGCAGCCCTCGATGATCAAGCGCCCGGTGCTGGAAGCGGGCAGCAAGATCCTGGTCGGCTTCAAGCCGGAGATTTATGCGAAAGAACTGGCGTAACTCAGTCGAGCTCGATCAGCTCGCTCGCCGTGCTGCGGTTGGGCATGCGATGAGCGAGGTTGCGATCGAGGACGACGCTGAGCACAGGCTTAGGCGCGCTTTGATGGCCGCGCATCAGGTTGCGGATTTCAAAATTGCCGTTTTCGCTGATGGTCTTCAGTGATGCGATGATATGCGTGACCTCGGAGCCTGCTTCGCAGAATGGCAGCAGCAGGCGTTCATACGCCACCACATGGCCGTTAACGTCATCGATCATCGAAATCGTATAGGCCGGCAATTTGCGCGCGACGCAGGTGTGGTAGGCGGGCAGGGCGACGGGGCCGAGGATCGGGCCGAGATAGTCGTCGAGATAGCGGCCCTTGCCGGTCGAGCCGTAAGCGCTGGCCATCCGCGTGCCATTGCTGTCGATGATGAAGCGCACCGGGGCACAGTTGTGATCGACGATGTAGTTGACGAGGTCGGCGCGCTCGTCGTCGAGGCGGTCGGGCTGATAGGCAGCCATCTGCGGCAGCGTCTGCGCGCGCGCATAGAGACGCAGCCAGCAATTAAGCAGATCGCGCTGGCGGATCGACTTCACCACAGATGCGTCTGAGCTTTCGAAACTCACAGCCATCGTCCCACATTCGCGAATAGCCGAAGCATGAGCTAGTCAGGCAAACAAAGCGTGAAGAGGCGTAGTTATTTACGCGTACAATTAACGGGCGATTTCGATTTCGTTCCATGCAAAATGCACGCGCTGCCACCGTGAAAAGTTCTGTTTGCCGGAATGTCCTGCATCCGTTTTGTGCGATGCACGAAAGGTGCAACCCTCTAATACTAATGGCGAAGTTGGTGCGACAGGTGGTCCCCGGCAAAACGCCCGTACTGCACTTGCGTTAATTGATCGCTTGAAGGCATAGTCCGTGCCGCGACATGCAGCCGGGCTGGGGCAACCCGACTTCGTATCGTTCACGACCGCTGCGCAAAAAATCGGCCAGTCGCGCGACACCGCGGCAAGGCCGGTTGGGGGAAATTTGCTTGACCGATGAGTTCATCCTCGAAACCCACGGACTGACCAAACAATTTGCGGGATTCTACGCCGTTCGCGACGTCAATCTCCAGGTCCGTAAGGGTACCATTCACGCGTTGATCGGGCCGAACGGCGCCGGCAAGACGACGTGTTTCAATCTTCTCACCAAGTTTCTGCAGCCCTCGGAAGGCCAGATTCTCTACAAGGGCAGGGACATCAGCGCGATGGCGCCGGCCGACGTGGCCCGTCTTGGCCTCGTGCGCTCGTTCCAGATCTCGGCGGTGTTTCCGCACCTGACCGCGCTGGAGAATGTCCGCGTCGCGCTGCAGCGCCAGCATGGTGCGTCGTTCGACTTCTGGCGGTCCAAGAGCGTGCTCGACAAATATAATCAGCGCGCCGCCGAACTGCTCGAAGATGTCGGCCTGTCCGAATTCGCCAACACCCCGGCGGTCGAGATGGCCTATGGCCGTAAGCGCGCGCTGGAAATCGCCACCACGCTGGCGCTCGATCCGGAGATGATGCTGCTGGACGAGCCGATGGCCGGCATGGGCCATGAGGACATCGACAAGATCGCAGCGCTGATTAAGCGAATCTCGGCGAAATACACCATCCTGATGGTCGAACATAATCTCAGCGTCGTCTCGACGCTGTCGGATCGGATCACTGTTTTGACGCGCGGCAAGATCCTGGCGGAAGGCAACTATGCCGACCTCACCAAGGACGAACGCGTGAAGGAAGCTTACCTGGGAGCCGGACATGGCTGATACTCTCGCAGCCGCTCCGGTGACTGCATCGACAAAGACCGTTCTCGAAGTCCGCGACCTGCAGGCGTGGTATGGCGAGTCGCACATTCTTCACGGCATCAATTTCGACGTGAAGCAGGGCGAGGTCGTCACGCTGCTCGGCCGCAACGGCGCCGGCAAGACCACGACGCTGAAGTCCATCATGGGCATCATCGGCAAGCGCACCGGCTCGGTGAAGTTCGAAGGCAACGAAATCATCAAGACTGCCTCGGACAAGATCGCCAAGCAGGGCATCGCCTTCTGCCCGGAAGAGCGCGGCATCTTCTCCAGCCTCGATGTGCGCGAGAACCTGATGCTGCCGCCGACCATCCGTCCGGGTGGCCTCTCGGTCGAGCAGATCTTTGAACTGTTTCCGAATCTGAAGGAGCGTCTCAACAGCCAGGGCACCAAGCTCTCGGGTGGCGAGCAACAGATGCTGGCCATCGGCCGCATCCTGCGCACCGGTGCGCGCTTCCTGATGCTGGACGAGCCGACCGAAGGTCTGGCGCCCGTCATCATCCAGCAGATCGGCCACACCATCGCGCGGCTGAAGTCGGAAGGCTTCACCATCCTGCTCGTCGAGCAGAATTTCCGTTTCGCCTCCACCGTCGCCGATCGCTTCTACATCGTCGATCACGGCAAGGTCGTGGACGGATTCGCGAGTTCGGAGCTGTCCGCCAATATGGACAAGCTGCACACCTATCTCGGCGTCTAATCACAAAAGCTACGGAACGAGCCAACGGTCCGAGTGAAATCGTGAAGTTCTCAGGGAGAGAGACACAATGCTGAACAAGAGGGTTACGTCATCGCTACTTGTCATCGCGGCTATGTTGGCCGCGAACTCCGTAGCATCGGCGCAGGACAAGACGGCCAAGATCGGCGTGCTGAACGACCAGTCCGGCCTCTATGCCGACGTGACGGGCGTGGGCTCCACGCTCGCCGCGCAGATGGCGGTAGAGGACTCCGGACTTGCGGCCAAGGGCTGGAAGATCGAGGTGCTGGTGGGCGACCATCAGAACAAGCCGGACATCGGCGTCAACATCGCGCGCCAGTGGTTCGATCGCGACAAGCTCGACGTCATCGTCGACGTGCCGACCTCGTCGGTCGGTCTCGCCGTCAGCAATGTGGTCAAGGAAAAGAACGGCGTCTATCTGAACTCCGGTTCGGGCACGTCGGATCTCTCCAACGCGCAGTGCTCGCCCAACACGATCCACTGGGCCTATGACACCTATCAGCTCGCCAACGGCACCGGCACCGCGCTGACCAAAGCGGGCGGGGACACCTGGTTCTTCCTGACTGCGGACTATGCCTTCGGCACCGCGCTGGAGCGTGACACCACGGCTGCCGTGACCAAGATCGGCGGCAAGGTGGTGGGCAGCGTGCGTCCGCCGCTCAACACGCCGGACTTCTCAAGCTTCTTGCTGCAGGCGCAGACCTCGAAGGCGAAGGTCATCGGTCTCGCCAATGCCGGCGGCGACACGATCAACTCCATCAAGCAGGCGTCGGAATTTGGCATCGTCAAGGGCGGCCAGAAGCTCGCCGGCCTCCTGATGTTCATCTCGGACATCCACGCGCTCGGCCTGCCGATCGCCCAGGGCCTGAACTTCACCGAGACCTTCTACTGGGATCTCAATGACGGCACCCGCGCATTCTCCAAGCGCTTCCAGGAGCGCATGAAGAACAAGAGCATGCCAACCACCGTGCATGCCGGCGTCTACTCGTCGCTGATCCATTACTTCAAGACGCTTGAAGCCATGGGCGGCAACAATCACGACGGCCTCAAGATCGTCGAAAAAATGAAGGCGACGCCGACAGACGACACCATCTTCGGGAAGGGAACGATCCAGCCCAACGGGCGCAAGCTGCATCCCGCCTATCTGTTTGAGGTCAAGAAGCCCGAAGAATCCAAGGGGCCGTGGGATTACTACAAGGTGGTCGCCACCATTCCGGCCGACCAGGCCTTCACGCCGCTCGATAAGAGCTCCTGCCCACTGTTGAAGAAATAGTGCTCTCGGCGCGTGCCGGGAGCAGTCGAAGAGGAATTGAATGTCTAAAGTGATTACCAGACTGCTGCTCGGCACCGCCATTGCTGCTGCGACCGCCTCCGCGGCCGCGGCTCAGGACAAGAACGTCAAGATCGGCGTGCTCACCGATCTCTCCGGTATCTACGCCGATCTCGCCGGCCCGGGCTCGACCCTGGCCGCGCAGATGGCCGTTGAAGATTCCGGCCTCAAGGCCAAGGGCTGGACCATCGACGTGATCTCCGGCGATCACCAGCACAAGCCGGACATCGGCGCCAATCTCGCGCGCCAGTGGTTCGACCGCGAAAAGATGGACATGATCACCGACGTCCCGAATTCGGGCGTGGCACTCGCGGTGAACAACGTCGTCAAGGAAAAGAACGGCGTCTACATCAATTCCGGCGGCGGCACCTCGGATCTCACCAATGCCCAGTGCACGCCGAACACCATCCACTGGACCTATGACACCTACAACCTCGCTTACGGCACCGGCACCGCGCTGACCAAGGCCGGTGGCGACTCGTGGTTCTTCCTCACCGCCGACTACGCCTTCGGTGCCGCCCTCGAGCGTGACACGACGAATGCGTTGAAGGCTGCGGGCGGCAAGGTCACGGGCTCCGTCAAGCATCCGCTGAACTCGTCGGACTTCTCGTCCTTCCTGCTGCAGGCGCAGTCGTCGGGTGCCAAGGTCATCGGCCTTGCGAATGCCGGCGGCGACACCTCGACCACCATCAAGCAGGCCGCCGAATTCGGCATCAGCAAGAGCCAGAAGCTGGCCGCGCTGCTGCTGTTCCTCACCGACGTGAAGTCGATGGGCCTCGATCTGGCTCAGGGCCTGTCCTTCACCGAGACCTTCTATTGGGACATGAACGACGGCACCCGTGAATTCTCGAAGCGCTTCTCGGCGCGCTCGAAGGGCGCGGCTCCGCCGACCATGGTGCAGGCCGGCGTCTATTCCGGCACGCTGCATTACCTGAAGGCGCTGGAAGCCCTCGGCGGCAATCCGCATGATGGCGCCAAGATCGTCGCCAAGATGAAGGAAATGCCCACCGACGATCCGCTATTCGGCAAGGGCACGATCCAGCCGAACGGCCGCAAGATCCACCCGGCCTATCTGTTCGAGGTCAAGAAGCCTTCGGAATCGAAGACGCCGTGGGATTACTACAAGCTGGTCGCCACCATTCCGGCCGACCAGGCCTTCACGCCGCTCGACAAGAGCACCTGTTCGCTGTTGAAGAAATAACGAGAGCTGTGGTCCGGCGGTATCCGCCGCCGGGCCACGACTTTTAATACCAACTCTAGAGTTGAAAGCGCCATGTCGATCAATCTCCAGGCCCTGTCCGCACAATTGCTGGTCGGGCTCATCAACGGCTCCTTCTACGCCTTGCTGAGTCTCGGTCTCGCCGTGATTTTCGGCATGCTGAACATCATCAATTTCGCCCATGGCGCGCTCTATATGATGGGCGCCTTCGTGGCTTACTTCCTGCTCAATCTGGCAGGCATCGGCTACTGGCCTGCGTTGATCCTGGCGCCGGTCATCGTCGGCCTGTTCGGGGTGATCCTCGAACGCACGATGCTGCAATGGATCGCCAATCTCGATCACTTGTATGGCCTGTTGCTCACCTTCGGTCTCGCGCTGATCATCCAGGGCGTTTTCCAGAACTATTTTGGCTCCTCGGGTCTGCCTTACGCGATCCCCGATGCGCTGAAGGGCGGCGTCAATCTCGGCTTCATGTTCCTCCCGATCTATCGCGGCTGGGTCGTCATCTTCTCGCTGGTCGTCTGTATCGCCACCTGGTTCCTGATCGAGCGTACGCGCCTCGGCGCTTACCTGCGCGCCGCGACGGAGAACCCGACACTGGTGCGCGCCTTCGGCATCAACGTGCCCTTGATGATCACGCTGACCTATGGTCTCGGCGTCGGTCTGGCCGCCATGGCCGGCGTGCTGTCGGCACCGATCAACCAGGTTCGCCCGCTGATGGGCGCGGATCTGATCATTGTCGTGTTCGCGGTCGTCGTCATCGGCGGCATGGGCTCGATCATGGGATCGATCATCACCGGTTTCACCCTCGGCATCATCGAGGGCCTGACCAAGTATTTCTACCCCGAGGCCTCCAACACCGTCGTCTTCGTGCTGATGGTCTTGGTGCTCCTCGTGAAACCCTCGGGCCTGACGGGACGGACCACCTGATATGACCACCATCACAGACAATTCGATCCCCACGAAGACCCGCGGCACCAAGGACGAAATGGTCGCCTTCGTGATCATGGCCGTCCTGCTGGCGGCGGTGCCGTTCTCGGGGCTGTATCCGTTCTTCGTGATGCAGGCGCTGTGCTTTGCGCTGTTCGCCTGCGCCTTCAACCTGCTGCTCGGCTATGTCGGTCTGCTCTCGTTCGGCCATGCCATGTTCATGGGCACCGCGGGCTATGTCACCGCGCATATGGCGAAGGTCGGCACCATCGGCTTCAAGGTCCCGTTGATCGGCGAGTTCATGATCAATATGGGCCCGCTGTCACCGGAACTGTCCATTGTGTTCGGCCTCGTGGCCGCGCTGGTGCTGTCGGTTCTCACCGGTCTGGTCGCCATCCGTCGTCAGGGCATCTATTTCGCCATGATCACGCTGGCGCTGTCGCAGCTGATCTTCTTCCTCTATCTGCAGACGCCGTTCACCCATGGTGAAGACGGCATCCAGGGCATCCCGCAGGGCAAACTGTTCGGCCTGTTCGACCTGTCGAAGCCGACCACGCTGTATTACGTGATCCTGGTCGGCTTCCTGGCCGGCTTCCTGATGATCTTCCGCACCATCAACTCGCCGTTCGGCGAGGTGCTGAAGGCGATCCGCGAGAACGAACCGCGTGCGGTGTCGCTGGGCTACAAGGCCGATCACTACAAGCTGATGGCCTTCATCCTGTCGGGCACGCTGGCCGGCTTCGCCGGTGCGCTCAAAGTGTTCGTGGCGCAGAACGCCTCGCTCACCGACGTTCACTGGACCATGTCGGGCGAGGTCGTGCTGATCGTGCTCGTGGGCGGTCTCGGGACGCTGTTCGGCCCGGTGGTCGGCGCCTTCGTGATCATCGCCATGCAGCAATATCTCGCCGGCTTCGGCCAGTGGGTGACGGTGATCCAGGGCGTGATCTTCGTGGTCTGCGTTCTCACCTTCCGCCGCGGCCTGGTCGGCGAAGTCGCGCATCTGTTCAAGCGCTCGCTGTAAGGGTAGGCGGATCGACAAACAAAACGCCGCGGGAAACCGCGGCGTTTGGTATTGTTGCGCGTTGCTTTCGCGTTCGACGTGGGCTCAATAATCCCAGGAGATCGGCACCCAGCGGAACGCGTCACCGTCGATGGCCACGTGGCCGGCCGAGGGGAAGGGCAGATGGGTTGCGACCAGCAATTCACCGGTGGCTGCCAGCTCTCGCAGCATGCGCGTCCGCACGCGCGCCGCCTCTTCCGGATCGTGCTCGAAGCCGTTGTGCCAGTCGGGCTGATCGAAGCCGACAGTGAAAATGGCGTCGCCGGCGAAGGTCAGGGCGTCGCCGCCAGAGGCGAGGCGGACGATGCTATGTCCGGGCGTGTGGCCACCGGTGCGGCGAACGATGACGCCCGGCGCCAGTTCGTGCTCGTCAACAAATGTCCGGAAATGGTTGCCATATTCGGCCATGAACCGCTTGGCTGTCGCCCGCAGCGCGTCGGGGAATCCGTTCGGCATTCGCGTATGCGTGAAATCGGGCGCTCTCCAGAACTCGACCTCGGCCGCGGCCACGTGGATCCGCAGGTCCGCGCGCATCTTATCCTTCACGCCCTCGACGAGCAGTCCGCCGATATGGTCCATGTGAAGATGCGTGAGCACAATGTCGGTCACGCAGCCGAGGTCGATATCGGCCGCGGCCAGGCGCTGGATCAACTGTCCGGCGCGGGGCAGATGCAGGTCGGGGTCGAGCCCGAGCCCGGCATCGACGAGGATGATCTGGTCACCGCTGCGCACCACCACCACGTTGAGCGGCCAGTCGGACGCATCCGGCGGCAGGAACATGTCGTGTATCCAGGCGGCGCGCGCGGCGGGATCGGCATTATGGCCGAGCATGGTGTTGGGAAGCGGCAGCACGCCGTCGCTCACCACCAGCACGTCGATGTCGCCGATCTTCACCGCATAGCGTGACGGCACCAGCTCATCGCGCCCCGACCTGATCGGGGCTGGAATCGCATCATGGCTCACGGGCCTCGTGGTGGTGGTGTGCCGGTTGGCTTCAATGGTCTGTGTCATCTGTCAGTTCTCCTTGGTTGATCGATGGGTTTGACGGGGGAGGCTAGAGATCGGTCACGCGCTCGGGATCGGCGGAGGCAAGTGCGGCGGCGCGCTCGGGTTTCGGCGGATAGATCCAGACGGTGTTGATTTCCTGCTTGGTCTTCTTGGCGACGTCGCCGACCATCTCGACCTTGCGATCCCAGCCGCGCGTGAACAGCGCGCCGGCGTCGCCGAGGTCGAGGCAGGTCACATAGGCCTTCTGGTGATACGGGCGGGTCGGCATGCCGAGCAGTTCGGCGGCGGCATTGTTGCCGGCAAAGGCGCCCATGCGCGTCGCATGCTGGCACGACATCAGCGCGTAATTGCCGATATCGTCGCTGGCGGCGCGCGCCGCGTCACCGGTGGCAAAAACGCCGGCGACGGAAGATACGCGCAGGTCGCTATCCACCAGCAAGCGGCCGAAATTATCGCGTTCGCCGGGGATCTCCGCAGTCAGCGGCGCCGCGCGCATCCCCGCTGCCCAGATCACCGTCTGCGCTTCGATATGCGCGCCATCGGACAGCGTGATGCCGGACTGATCGAGTGAAGCGACGCCGACGCCAAGTCGGGTCTCGACACCGAGCTTGCGCAGCGCTTCCTCGATGATGGGGCGCGGACCATCGCCCATGTCGGGCGCAATAGCGCTGTTGCGATCGACGATGATCACGCGCGGCTTGGCGTCCTTGCCGAGGATCGCGCGAAGCCGCGCCGGCATTTCAGTCCCGGCCTCGATTCCCGTGAAGCCGCCACCGGCGACGACGACGGTGTTGCGTCCGGTCGATGCGGGCTTTTGAGCCAGACCGTGGAGATGCTTGTCGAGGGCGATCGCATCGTCGAGATTGTCGACGCTGAAGCCATGCTCGGCGAGGCCGGGAATGTTCGGACGGAACAGCCGGCTGCCGGTCGCGACGACCAGACGATCATAAGACAGCGACTGCCGCGCATTGTCGGTGGTCGCGACCTGAACGGTGCGGGATGCAGTATCGATGGTTTGCGCAGTGCCCTGCACATAGGCGACATCGACGGCCTTGAGCACATCCAGCAGCGATGCCGTCAGGGTTTCCGGCTTCGGCTCATAGAGGCGCGGACGGATCACCAGCGTCGGCTCAGGTGCGACCAGCGCAATTTCGAGCTGGTCGGGCGACACGCCCTTGATGTCGCGCAGTCGCGCTGCTGACAGGGCGGCGTACATGCCGGCAAAGCCGGCGCCTATGATGATAATTCGCATGGTACTTTCTCCTTGGCGTTGGTGGGCTTGGGGACAGGCACGCCGTCGCCGCTGCAGACCGGTGGCAGCACGTGTGTTGCGATCGACGACGATGACGACGTGGACGATGGGGTGCCGCGCTATGGCGGCAAGCAGTCAGGCACTGAGGCGAGTTGCAGGGGACGGTCACATCCGCTGCGGCAGGCGCGCGAGACCAGCGGTCTCGCGGATCTGAATGTGCGATCGGTCAAAGCCGGATTGCCGGCATGGGCCATGATGGACAGCAATGCGCTGCTCTTCTGCGTTGCCGGCAGCGGTGGCTTTTCCGCTTCCTCGCCCGCCGGGTTGGTCAGTCGAATGGTCAGCGTGAGCCCATAGAGGAGGGCGCTCGCGAACACGCGCCGTCGCGATAAAATGGCAGATGGACCACTGAAGATCTTCCAGGCCATTGCTTGTATCCCTCTCGTGCTGCGTAAGCATGGGGACGGTTTAGCCAATGCGATGTTCGACTGCGCCAGAGCGATTGATGTCGCTATAGCGGGATTGCGGTTAGCGTGAACGTCGCCGCCAATCGCTGGGACTTTCGCCGGTCAGTTTTCTGAACGCGGCTGCAAATGCCGTCTGCGAGGCATAGCCAAGCGCCATCGCCACCGACACGATCGATGCATCGGTGTCGCGCAACATGTTCATCGCCTGCGTGAGCCGGTGTTGGCGCAACCAGGCATGTGGTGAAAGCCCGGTGCTTTCCTTAAAGGCACGGCAGAAATGAAAGCGCGACAGACCCGCATCTGCGGCAAGGGTGGAAAGCGAAACGTCGGTGTCGCTATCGGCGCGCAAGCGCTCGATGGCCCGCATCAGCGTTTTCGGCGCGAGCCCGCCCGTCGCCTGCTGAAACAGCGAGGGGGAGCCGGCATGCGCAGACAGGAGACGCGTTGCAAGGAGATCGGTGAGTTGTTGCCTGAACAGTGCATCCAATGCGGCATTGCCGTCGATGACATCGGCAGCGCTGAGCAACAGGCGCGATGTGACGGGATCGGGATGGCCGGTTCGTTCAAGAAGATTGGCCGGCGCCGTCGTGTCGGCCTCGTCCGCAACACGCGCGAGCGTCCTATGCGGCAGATAAAGCTGCACCACGCTGACAGGCCCGGGAATATCCCAGCGTGCGCTTGAGCCGGCAGGAATGATCGTCACCACCCCCACGCGCCCGGTGCCGATGGCGATCGATGTGCCGGAGCGCCGCTCCAGCCGCTGCATGGAGCCGGTATAGGTCATGATGACGTGATCGGCCATCGGCCCGACGACGTCGTGCAGGGCGCCGTGTTTCCAATGGGCGATCGTGCCACTGGCCGGGTCCGATGCCATGCGGAACGGAGCCATTTTGAGGACACGCGCCATCTCGTCACTGGCCGATAGCGGCGCGTCGTGGGGCGCATGTTGCGTCATATCGAATGCGGCTGCTGGGACGTCCATTGGATCGCGTGACTTGCTCATGACTGCGCCCTCGCATCAGTCGGTTGGCGATGTCGTGCTCCTCTGACGCGCTCACCATGCGCTGGCGCCGATCGCAAATCCTTGCAAGCAGCTTGAGCCGGGGTTGGATTTCCCTTGTCTTCTCGTGCAATCGGAGCGCGAAAGGTTCAGTTTTCACCCGGCGGTGTTTTTCACTCCGGTCTGGCTGCACCGCCGAGCGGCGGGCGGTCGGGTCTGCCGGGGAGCGCCGGAGCCCCGCCAAGCGTCGCAGTCAAGTGCTTGCAGGGCTTCAAGAAAATCTCGCCGCAGATTTCGGTGGATGACGCGGTGAAGGCGCCCCGGCGATTGCTCCCAATGCCCGGATGTGTTTTATGACGGTTTCGTGACAATGGGCTGCCGCGGTGGCCCGGTCATTCTGTTTCCATGCTTCCGGGTGCCCCGCATGATGCGTCTGTTCCGATCCTTTCTGCCGCGGGAGGAGCGGTTCTTCGACCTGTTCGCCCAGCATTCGCGCGCGGTGAGCGAGGGCGCCAAGGCGCTGTCGGGGATGCTGGAGGGCGGCGAGGAAACGCCGGTCTATTGCCAGCGCGTCAACCAGTTCGAGAACGACGCCGACAACATCACGCGGGAAGTGCTGACCGCGGTGCGCCGCTCCTTCATCACCCCGTTCGACCGCATCGACATCAAGAATTTGATCGGCGCGATGGACGATAGCATCGACCAGATGCAGCAGACCGCGAAGGCCGTGATGCTGTTCGAGGTGCGCTCATTCGAGCCGCCGATGCGCGAGATTGGCGTGCTGCTGGTGCAATGCGCCGACCTGATCGGGCAGGCCATTCCGCTGATGGACAAGATCGGCGACAATCTCGCTTTGCTCACCCAACTCACCGAAGAGGTCGGCAAGCTCGAAGGGCGCGTCGACGATCTCCACGATATCGGGCTGAAGGAGCTGTTCCTCAAGCATCGCGACGCCAACACAATGGATTTCGTGGTCGGCGCCGAGATCTACAAGCATCTCGAGAAGATCGCGGACCGCTTCGACGATGTTGCGAACGAGATCAGCAGCATCGTCATCGAGCAAGTGTAAGGGCAGGGCCAGTGGACGCCTCGCTCGCTTTTCCCGTGCTGATCGGCCTGATCGCCGTCGCACTGCTGTTCGACTTCCTCAACGGCTTGCACGATGCCGCGAACTCCATCGCGACCATCGTCTCGACGCGCGTGCTCAGGCCGCAATATGCCGTGTTCTGGGCGGCCTTCTTCAATTTCATCGCCTTCACGGTGTTCGGCCTGCATGTGGCCAACACCATCGGCACCGGCATTATCGATCCCAGCGTCATCGATCCCGCGGTGATCTTTGCCGCGCTGATCGGCGCCATCGTCTGGAATGTGGTGACCTGGGCGCTCGGCATTCCGTCGTCGTCCTCGCATGCGCTGATCGGCGGCTTGCTCGGGGCAGGGCTGGCGAAGGCCGGCCTGTCGGCGGCGGTGTGGAGCGGCGTGATCAAGACGCTGCTGGCCATTGTGCTGTCGCCGCTGATCGGCTTCCTGCTGGCGCTGGTGCTGGTGGCGATCGTGTCCTGGGCTTCGGTGCGCTCGACGCCCTTCGCCGTGGACCGCGCCTTCCGCGTGCTGCAATTCGTCTCCGCCTCGCTCTATTCCCTCGGCCATGGCGGCAATGACGCGCAGAAGACCATGGGCATCATCGCGGTGCTGCTTTATTCGCAGGGCTATCTCGGCTCCGAATTCTCGGTGCCGTTCTGGGTGGTGCTGTCGTGCCAGGCGGCGATGGCGCTGGGCACCTTGATGGGCGGCTGGCGGATCGTCCGCACCATGGGCCTGCGCATCACCAAGCTCAATCCGATGCAGGGTTTTTGCGCCGAGACCGGCGGCGCCGCGACGCTATTCGCCGCCACCTTCATGGGCGTGCCGGTGTCGACGACGCACACCATCACCGGCGCCATCGTCGGCGTCGGCGCCGCGCGGCGTGTGTCGGCCGTGCGCTGGAACGTGGCGAGCTCGATCGTCTATGCCTGGGTGATCACGATCCCCGCCGCGGCGATCGTCGCGGCGGTGACATGGTGGGCGGTGAAGCTGCTGCATCTGAGCTTCCTGTAGGGTGGGCAAAGGCGCTCTTGCGCCGTGCCCACCTTCGGATGCTGGGCGCGTGATGGTGGGCACGCTTCGCTTTGCCCACCCTACGGCCGCGCCCTCAGCTCACCAGCTTGAGCCCCGCGATCCCCGCCACGATCAGCCCGATACACGCGATCCGCGCCACCGTCGCCGGATCGCCGAACAGATAGATCCCGAACGCCGCGGTGCCCACCGCGCCGATGCCGGTCCACACCGCATAGGCGGTTCCCATCGGGAGTTCCTTTAGCGCCAGCGCCAGCATGCCCACCGACGCCGCCATGCTGGTCAGCGTCAGGACGGACGGCACGAGTTTTGTGAAACCCTCGGTATATTTGAGACCCACGGCCCAGCCGACCTCGAGCAGGCCGGCAATGAACAGAATGAACCAGGCCATGGACAGCCCCCTTGTTTGCGCGTCATCCGGTCGCGAAACCGGGGGCCACTTTCGCGGATGACGCGGCGGCAGGGTCGTCCCTGCCGTGAATGAAAATTTGGAGGTCGTCCTCGCGGGCTTTATATGGGGGCCGGATGCGCCCGCCGCAACGCGGCCGAAGGTCGCCGCATCCTGCTGAAAACCCTTGAAATCGCTCTCTTTCCCTGCCACAGCCCCCGCATGTCCGACACCGCAGCCATTTCCAATTCCACAGCGTCCCCGCTCGCCCTCGAGGTGGCGCGCCGCCGCACCTTTGCGATCATCTCGCATCCTGACGCCGGCAAGACCACGCTGACGGAAAAGCTGCTGCTGTTCGGCGGCGCCATCAATCTCGCCGGCCAGGTCAAGGCCAAGGGCGAGCGCCGCAACACGCGCTCCGACTGGATGAAGATCGAGCGCGACCGCGGCATCTCCGTCGTCACCTCGGTGATGACCTTCGAATTCCAGGACCATGTCTTCAACCTGCTGGACACGCCCGGCCACGAAGATTTTTCGGAAGACACCTATCGCACGCTCACCGCGGTGGACTCCGCCATCATGGTGATCGACGCCGCAAAAGGCATCGAGGCGCGCACGCTGAAACTGATCGAGGTCTGCCGCCTGCGCGACATCCCGATCATCACCTTCGTCAACAAAATGGACCGCGAAAGCCGCGACATTTTCGATCTCCTCGACGAGATCGAGAAGACGCTGGCGCTGGACACCGTGCCGATCAACTGGCCGGTCGGCCGCGGCCGCGATTTCGTCGGCACCTATGACATCGAAACCGGCGGCATCCGCCTGCTGGAGGGCGGCGGCGCCAAAACCGGCGCGGGCGAACAGATCGCCATCTCCGACCTCGCGAGCCGCAACACCAATCTCGACGCCGACGAAATCGCCGGCGAACTCGAACTGGTGAAGGAAGCCGGCAAGCCGTTCGACCTGCAAGCCTTCCGCGAAGGCCACATGACCCCGGTCTATTTCGGCTCGGCGCTCCGCAATTTCGGCGTCGGCGATCTGCTGGAAGGCCTCGGCCGTTTCGCGCCGTCGCCGCGCGCGCAGGAAGCCGATACGCGCAAGGTCGAAGCGGAAGAGAACCGCATGTCGGCCTTCGTGTTCAAGATCCAGGCGAACATGGACCCGAACCACCGCGACCGCATCGCCTTCGCGCGCCTGTGCTCGGGCAAGCTCACGCGCGGCATGAAGGCCAAACTGGTGCGCACCGGCAAGAACATGTCGCTGTCGAGCCCGCAATTCTTCTTCGCGCAGGACCGCGCGATTGCGGACGAAGCCTATGCCGGCGACGTGGTCGGCATCCCCAATCACGGCACGCTGCGCATCGGCGACACGCTGACGGACGGCGAGGACATCACCTTCATCGGTGTGCCCTCATTCGCGCCGGAAATCGTTCGCCGCGTGCGACTCGGCGATGCCATGAAGGCGAAGAAGCTGAAGGAAGCCCTGCAGCAGATGTCGGAAGAGGGCGTCGTGCAGGTCTTCCGTCCCCGCGACGGCGCGCCGGCGCTGGTCGGCGTCGTCGGCCCGCTGCAGCTCGACGTGCTGAAGGCGCGGCTCGATGCCGAATATCAGTTGCCGGTGAGTTTCGAGATCTCGGAATTCTCGCTGGCGCGCTGGATTTCGTCGGATGATGCGAAGAAGCTCGACACCTTCATGAACGCCAACAATTCCGGCGTGGCGGATGACGTCGACAACGATCCGGTGTTCCTGGCCAAGAACGATTTCTATCTGAACTACACGAAAGAACGCGCCGAAGGCATCGTGTTTTCGAGTGTGAAGGATGTGAAGAAGAAGGGATAGCTCGCAGCCGTAGGATGGGTTGAGCGCAGGCGCGTCAGCGCCGGAGCGATAACCCATCGGCGGAGCCTGCCGCAACGACGGAATGATGGGTTTTCGCTACGCTCAACCCATCCTACAAACTAATAATCCGGATTATCCGCGCGTTCCCATTCGAGCGAAGTTTCCGAAATCCTGAACTCCCGCAAAATCACACGGATGAGTTTTGTGATCTCGTCGAGATCCTGGATTCGTCGATCGATATAGATCGTCGATGTATTCGGCGGATATCCCGCATAGTGACGAACGGCAATTTCCAATTTGCCGTTCAGTTCGAACGACGCGCCTTCGAAACTGTCGAAATCATCGACGCCCTGTATCACTTTGCCGTGGCGTCCAACCACATTGTCGATCGGCAGATTGAGGGTTGCCTGCGGAACGACTTCGACACTCAAATCGGGGGTTGATCTGATCACGATCATCTCCTCATCGGTTTCATGGTTGGCCATGCACGAACCTGGTCCAAGTGATCGCCGCATAGATCCCGGTCGGTTCGACTTTCGTGTTCACGCCCGGTGATGACGCGTACCATCTCGCTTCATGTTTGGTCCCGCTTCCCGGCGTCGGTCGCAGCAGAGCTCTACTCATCTGAAGGGCACTATCCATTTTGTGAGATAGTAACTATCTACCTCAAGCGCCCATTTAAGCCATGCAACCGGTTTGGAAGCGTCTGATTGTCTGCCCACCATTCTCGATATTTGAACGCGCGGGTCGGCAGTGATGAAGATAATATTTTCGATTTCGCTAAAGGTTGCTGGCCCGTGGACACGAGATATAATTTTGAAAGCCTGAGCTGCAGTGAGCCATATTTCTATGTTCACGAATTGCGATTCTGAAATGCCAAATGCATTAAACTCGTAAGCAATTCTCGGTGTCGGGTCACGTCATCCTTGCTTAGAGAAAGTCGATATGCTCCCCATCGTGCGCTGTACTCAAGCGTTTCGACGCCAGCGTCGTCGAGTTGTTTGTCGATCTCATCCGAGAGCGGTACTTTGATTTCGAGGTTTACATTAGCCTTTCGCGGACGAAATACGACGAAATTGAAGGGCTGTCCGTCTTTGGAAATTCCGATGTAGAATTTGTTGTACTTAGGTTCCAGCGAGGGGTCAAAACTCCTAGCAAGAGATAGCAGTTCATCTGCAAGCTGAACCGTTGCTTTCGTTCCACGTTTCTCCCAGTATCCACGATCTGTCGGTGTCGCCTCGGCATCGTCCTCTTCGTCAACGGCTCCTCTCGCAAATTCATCCACAACCTTGGTGAATACCAATGCAACGCTATCTCCAAATTTTAGCGCTTGCATCTGAATCGCGATAAGCGGAACGACGCCGTTGAAAAGAGATACAATGTTCAAAAATCGGCTAGTTATATCCTCCGCGACGAGAACTGCATAATGCTCGTATTTTGGGTAGCGTTTTCGTTCGATATCCCAGTATTCGAGAGTTCTAACTATGTGGCTCTCGTCCGTTGATCCCAATTGTATCTCGACCTCGTAACGTCGAGCCGCTGTTAGGTCTTGTAGCAGTAAATCAAGCCGTCCTGCTCTCGGTTGACGTCGTTCTTTATCGCGAACGACTAGGTCGCCCAAACCAAGAATCGATGGGTCGGCTGCGATCCGATCTTGGACCCATCTTTCGTTTAGTATTGGATGGAGTTTGAGTGAGATTCTTTCAGGTTTAATGTATTCCATGATTGTCATCCAAGAGGTCTCTTCGAGATGCTAAACATACTTTACCGCAGTTACTAGCTTATTCACGATAAGAGCGATCTCCTCCACCTTCCTCCTAATATTCCCCAGCCCCAATTCCGCCTCCGCATCGATCCGCGCCACGATCTCCGCACTCGCTTCCTTCGGCCGCGCGGGATTGCGCACCGTGCGGATGAACTTTGTCCCGCCATCCACGGCGTGACACACATACTGCACCACGATCGGCCCGATCGCGCTCATATGCGTCAGGCCGATCCACAGCCGCGGGCGTTCGCAGGCGATCACCAGCCAGTCGAGCGCAACCGGGCCGGAGCGCGTTGACCAGTGTTCGTGAAAGGTGTCGCCAAAGCCCATCGGGCGGTCGTCGCAATCGATTTCGTGGGATGACGGCAGCCATTCCGGCCATGACTTTGGATTGGTGACATAGTCGAACACGGCCTCAGGTGTCGCCGCGATCACGATGGAATGGCTGCGCTCGAACGGATGCGTCGGCCCGCTGGGTGTGAGATCCATGGTGGTCATGTCGGCGTTTCCTTCTGGATGCGGTTTGAACCGTCTTGCCTGTCGTTGCGACTGATCGGAACCACAGCAGAAAGCGCTGCGGAATGCCATCGCTCATGCCAACTGACTGGAGACACGGATGTTGAAACTGCTGGGGTGCACCGCAGTCGCCGCGTTGTTCGCGATTGTCCAGATCGAACCAGGCGTCGCTCAGAATGCGCCAGCGGCCGAGAAGGGCGAGCCGGCGGCTGCAGCCGACAAGGCGGTGGACAAGCCCGCGGTGGATAAGGCGGCCGAGAAGCCCGCAGAGAAACCCGTCGCCGACAAGCCGGCTGGATCGACCCCGGCCGCCGAGCGCTCAACCACCGACAAGGCCGCGACAGACAAGCCCGCGGAGAAGGAAGCCGTGCGTTCGCCGAGCAAGCCGGTGGCTTCGGGCCCTGCGTCCGACAAGGCGGCTGCGAGCGATGACGAGAAGCCGAAGAAGAAAAAGAAGATGACCCGCCAGCAGGAGCTGGATCATTCCATCGACACCGGCACGGTGCCCGCGCGCTATCGCAGCCAGGTGCCGAAGGAATATCACCAGTTCATTCCGTTCGCGAAGCAGTGACACGCAAGCGACGCCGCCTTTTAACCTCTCCCCGCGCAAAAGCGGGGATAGGTTAAGCTAGAGCCTCGCCGTTTGAGACAAGATCACTCGATCCTGATCCCCGCCGCCTTGATCACATCGGCCCACAGCGCCTTCTCGTCATTCATGCGCTTCTTCAATTCCTCCGGCGTCGTCGGCGAGGGCGTGATCAGCTGCGCCTTGAGCTTCTCGATCACCGCCGGCTCGGTCAGCGTCTTGCGCACTTCCGCATTGATCGCGCTCACCACTTCCTTCGAAAGCCCGCCCGGACCCACCAGCGCATTCCAGGCATCGGACTGCATGTCCACGCCGCTTTCCTTGAGCGTCGGCACATCCGGCAGGAACGGCGAACGCTGCGCCGTGGTCACCGCAATGATCTTCACCGCGCCCGTCGCAAGTTGCGGTGTCACGCCGATGGCCGGCAGACACGCCACCTGCACATCGCCGCGGATCAGCGCCGTGGTCGCGGCCGGCGATGACGGATAGGGCACATGCACCATCTTCACGCCGGCCTTCTGCGCGATCGCCTCCATGCAGATCTGCGACAGCGTGCCGACGCCGATGGAGCCGTAAGCAAGCCCCTTGCTGTCGGCCTTCGCCTTGGCCAAGAGCTCCGCCACCGAATTGACGCCCAGACTTGTCGGCACCGCGAGCGCGCTCGGCAGCTGCGTCAACAGCGTGATCGGTGCGATATCCGTGTCGGGATTGTAAGGCAGTTTTGCAAACAGCAGCGTGTTGATGGCCAGCGGGCCGCCGAGCGAGATGCCGATCGTGCCGCCATCGGTTGCCGCCTTGGCGATCGCGTCGGTGCCGGTGTTGCCGGAGGCGCCGGGCTTATTCTCCACCACGAAATTGGTGCCGGGATGCCGCGCGGCCAGACTGTCGGCGAGCACGCGGCCGACGATATCCGGGCTCGAACCCGCGCCGAAGGGCACGATGATGCGCACGAATTTTGGTGGCCAGACGCTTTGCGCAAGCGCCGCATCCGGCACGGCGAGCAGCAGCATTGCTGCAAGCGCCATGCGGGCGCGGGCAGAGGTGGTGGCGTTTCGCAGCATTGCGCGTTTCCCCGGAAAAGTGATACCGGACGTCGTCCTGCCGACGCCCTCAAAGCGAGCGGACCATAATTGGAATTTCGGGGCGAGCAACCCATCCGGCACGCAACCGCCCCGCTGAGAGGAACAGGCCATGGGCCTTGTCGTGATGATCCTCGGCCTCGCGCTGTTTCTCGGCATCCATCTGTTCATCACCAAACGCGACGCGCGCGCCGACCTGATCGCGCGGATCGGGGAGGGCGGTTACAAGATCGCGTTCTCGCTGGTCTCCACCGTCGGTCTCGTGCTGATCGTCTGGGGCTATGCGACCTATCGCGCCACTGGCTGGATCGATGTCTGGTATCCGCCGACAGCGATGAAGCACATCACCATCCTGCTGATGTTGCCTGCCGTGATCATGGTCGCCGCCTCCTATATCCGCGGCCGCATCTACACCACGCTGAAACATCCGATGCTGGCCGGCATCAAATTGTGGGCGCTGTCGCATCTGCTCGCCAATGGCGATCTCGGCTCCATCATCCTGTTCGGCTCGTTTCTCGCCTGGGCAGTGATCGATCGCATCTCGCTCAAGCGCCGTCCCGATAGCGGCGCGCCGCCGATCCCCGTGGGTGGTGTCGGCAATGATGCGATCGCCGTCGGCGTTGGTGTCGTCGCCTATCTTGCCTTGGCATTCGCCTTCCACCCGGTGGTGATCGGCATGCCTGTATTCGGAGCTTGAACCATGTCCGTGCAAACCGCCGTCAAACGGAAGACCGCGCCCGACATTCTCGCGCGAAAAAATGGCGAGCCGATCGTGATGCTGACCTCGTATCACGCGCATACGGCCTCGTTGGTCGATCGCTATTGCGATGTCATTCTCGTCGGAGACTCGCTCGGCAATGTCATGCATGGTTTTGAAACCACGGTGCCGGTGACATTGGAGATGATGATCCTGCAGGGCCATGCGGTGATGCGCGGCTCCAAGCAATCGCTGGTCGTCGTCGACATGCCGTTCGGCTCTTACGAAGCATCGAAAGAGCAGGCGTTTCATTCCGCCGCGCGCATCATGAAGGAAACCCATTGCGGCGCCGTGAAGCTGGAAGGCGGCGCGCGCATGGCGGAGACGATCGCATTCCTCACCGAGCGCGGCATTCCGGTGATGGCGCATATCGGCCTCACGCCGCAATCGATCAACGCGCTCGGCTCGTTCCGCTCGCAAGGCAAGGACGAAGCCGAATCCCTCGCGCGCGGCGAGAATGTGCGCGGCCCGATTCAGAACGATGCGATCGCGGTGGCGGAAGCGGGGGCCTTCTCCGTCGTGGTGGAAGCGGTCGCCGAACCGGTCGCGCGAAAAATCACGCAGACGATTGCAATCCCCACCATCGGCATCGGCGCGAGCTCGGCCTGCGACGGCCAAGTGCTGGTGCTGGAAGACATGCTCGGCCTGAATGCGCGGGTGCCGAAGTTCGTGAAGAAGTACGGGAACATTGGTTCCCTGATCGAGGCGGCCATCGAGGGCTATGCCACCGAGGTGCGCTCCCGTGCATTTCCGGGGCCGGAGCATGTGTATGGTGGCAAACCGAAAACCTGACGGGGGCGACAATCGAGGCATCGCAGCAACACCGCTGAAAGCCATGCACAAGTTGCATGCCTTCGAATTGCACCGGTGATTTTTCTGTGGCAGGAATGCGGCTGAAACGCGGCAAGTATTTCAGCGTGTTCCTGTTTTGGAGACATCATGGTTGGCTCTTCGGACGACAAGGCGCTCATTCCCGGCGGCCTGAAAGACAAGATTTTCAAGCCCGCCATCCTGGTGAAGATCGCTGCGGTCGTCGTCGGAGCGTTGCTGCTACTGTGGCTGTTCGACAAGCTTTTCCTGTATCTCTCGGCCAAATCCTATGTGGAAGAAATCAGCTCATCGATCGGGCTGAGCCGCCATGCAGCGTCCATTCTTACCTGGGTCGTGTTTGCCTTGACCGCATTCTTTGCGGGCTGCGTGATGTCGTTCTCCGGCACCAAGCGCAAGATCGGGCTCGCAGGCTTGTTCGCGCTCGTGATCGCGCAACCGGCGGTGCTGCTCTATTTTGACAAGCCGTTCGACAGCAATGGCGTCGCGCAGAAATGCTATATCATCACGCGTGACGACATCCGCTATGGCGACCGGGTCGGCAAGGACCCGTCCACCGGCCTCGACTGCAAGCCGCTGACGCCCGAAATCGCCGAGCGCTTCGATCGTTATTCGAAGGGCGCGCGTCCCGCCAAACTCGATCCGCAAGACAATCCGACCTTCTTCAGCCAGCGCACCGGCAACCCCGTGGTCTGGTACTCGCGCGACAAGAACGGCATTGTCGAAGCCTTCGATCTGATGGGCTTCAATCCCGGCACCGGCGAAGAGTTGCAGCCGATCACCGCAGAGATCGTCGAGGTTTGGAAGACGCAGAGCAGAGCGCCCGAGCGGATTTATCCGGACGAGACTTTTGCGTTTTTCGATCCGGTCAGCGGCCGTTCGCGGGCTTGGTATCAAAAGGCAGCATCCGGAGAATTCGAATTCTATAATCGGCCCGGCTTCAATCCGCGCACCGGGACGGCGCTGGTCGCGGTGGATGCCAATGTCCTCAATGAGTGGCAGGCCTACAAGACGGCTGCGATAGCCAAGCGCTGCTATGTGCTGACGCGTAACTCCGTGAAATACGGCTCCGGTCCCGGCATCGACGCCGAGACGGGGCGGCAGTGCCGCACCTACACCGCCGAGATGCTGGAGCGCCTGCGCGAATACGAGAAGGGCAACCGGCCGAAGCGTATCGAGTCGGCCGATCCCACCTTCTTCGATCTGCGCTCGGGCGAGCCCGCCATCTGGTATGCGACCAACAAGAGCGGCAATATCGAACTGTTCAGCCTAATGGGCTTCCATCCCGACACCGGCGTCGAGTTGCTGCCGATCACGGCGGAAGTTGCCGGGCAGTGGCGTCAGCAGCAGACAAAGATCAATACGCGGATTCCCAAGCTTATCGATGATGCCGGCTCCTATGTGTTCTTCGATCAGAAGACCGGCGATCCGCGTGCATGGTATTGGCGCGGGCCGGATGGTCAGTATGAGTTCTATGATGCGCCGGGCTTCCACCCGCGCACCGGTGATCAACTGACCGTGCTGACGAAGGAACTGGTGATCCGCATTACGCGCGAAGCCGAGCAGCAAGTAGCGGCCGCGCAGGCCGCGGAAGCGGCCAAGCAAAAGGCTGAGTCCGCAGCTGCAGCCGTGCGTGCCGCCGAGTTGAAGGCAGCCACCGAAGCCGGTCGTATCTGCGACGAACTCGCGGCCAATCCGAACGATGCGAACAAGGCTGGCGATGGCGTCGCGTTCGAAGCCTTGAAGCTGCGCGCCAAGGAAGCACTCGATGCGTGCGAACTGGCCGTGCGGCAGTCGCCGTCGGAAAATCGTTTCCAGTATCAGCTTGCCCGCGTGTTGCAACTCAGCGATCGCAAACGCTCGGCGGTGATCCTGCAGGGCCTCGTGGCCAAGCGCTATCCCGCTGCCTTCGATAACTATGGCTGGATGGCCTATGTCGATCGCAAGAACCCGGTGGAGGCTGCAGAACTCTTCCGTCGCGGCGTCGATCTCGGCGATGCCGACTCGATGGTGAGCCTTGCCGAAATGATCGATCGCGGCCATGCTCAGCCGCGCAGCGCATCGGAAGCCAAGCTCGCGCTCTATATGCGCGCGTCGGAGATGGGCCACCAGGCCGCGACCCGCGCCGTCGCCGTGGAGCAGCAGAAGGCCGATACCGCCGAGCGCACCAAGATGGAGCAGATCCAGCAGCAGCAGATGGCGGCGCAAGTGTTCGGCATCATCCTGCAGGGCATGGCGCGTCGCTGAGGCGGCCATGGAACGGCGTAGACAATCGCGTATTCTGGCGCCGAGCTTGGGCCGAATACGCGTCTTCCCTGAGCGTGTAATCTGCCTCCGTGTCGCCACAAGATTCGCGCGCAGAAGCGGGAATTCATCGCGCATTCCGGTGTTGAATGCGCAGGGCTGCGTGCGAAGGATGATCGCCATGAAGGTCTTGAAACTGCTCGGCTTTGCCGCCGCGATGCTGCTGTTGCCGCAAGCTGGCCACACAGAGGACGCAAGACGGCCGCAGCCGGTGCGCCCGCGCGCCGAGGCTCCCCGTCAAGTCGTTGATCCCGCTGCGATTGTTCGCGGAAATGCAGCGCTGGGCGGCAACAATGCCAATTCCGCCTTCGGCGATAACGGCGCCGATTCCAATGCCAATGGCCGCACCAGCGGTGGCGCCGGTGGGATGAACTGACGCGCGGATTTGGTTTGGCGCGTTAAGCTTTTCGGGATAACACCTTGATAGCACTGGCTTTGCCTTGCCAGCGCCATAACGCTAATGTATCGCCGCCGCCATGCTGACGCCAATGCGTCCGGCACTGCTCGGGGTGAGCGCGGCAATCCGCGACGGGAAATCTCTAAGTGTCTGAATTATTTAATGAAGTCGACGAGGACCTGCGTCGCGAGCAGCTCAAGAAGATCTGGGAGAAGTATTCCCTCCTGATCATTCTGGTCGCCATCCTGATCGTCGGCGGCGTCGGCGGCTGGCGCGCTTATTCCTATATCGAGGCCAAGAAGGCCGCCGTTGCCGGCGAAGCCTTTGATAAGGCTTCAGAATTTTCCGAGCAGAACAAGCCGGCGGAAGCCGAGGCCGCGTTCCTCAAGCTCGCATCCGAGGCGCCGGCGGGCTATCGCACCATGGCGCGCCTGCGCGCGGCCGGTGAGGCCGCCAAGCGCGATTCAGCGGCTGCCGTAAAGCTTTATGACGACGTCATCGCCGACAACACCGTGGGCGCCTCCGAGAAAGATCTTGCCCGCGTCCGTGCTGGCGCTTTGCTCGTGGAATCAGCCGCTTACGACGCGCTGCTGGCGAAGCTGGAGCCGGCGACGTCGGCCACGTCGACCTATCGCCATTCGGCCCGCGAACTGCTGGCACTGTCCGCCTGGAAGGCCGGCAATGCCGCTGAGACCCGCAAATGGATCGATCTGATTTCCAACGACAACGATACGCCGTCCAGCATCCGCACCCGTGCGGAATCGCTGCAGGCCTTGCTGCCGCCCGCGGCCAAGAGCTGATCGAGTTTGAGTGAGAGTCCCATGCGCTTGATGCAACGTCTTGTTTCCGCTGCTGTTCTCGTCACGCTCGCCGGCGTGCTGACGGGCTGCGGTGGTGCGTCCAGCTGGGATCCGTCGGATCTGCTCGATTTCATGGACACCAAGAAAAAGCTCCCCGGCGACCGCAAACCGGTCTTCCCCGAAGGCGTCCCCGGTCTCGAACAGGGCGTGCCGCGCGATCTCTACAAGGAAAGCCAGCAGCGCCAACAGGCCGAACAAGCCGCCGCTGCCGCCGCAGCAGCCCCGCCGCCACAACCCGCGCCAGGCGCGCCGAGCGGTCGTAAGGCATCAAGGTCCAAGAGCCGCGGCGATGTCGAGGTCGGCACGGTCCAGCAGGATGGTTCGCCTGCCGCCGCCGAACAAGGCGGTGCCGAGGGCGTCGCGCAGCCGCCGGCCGGACGCAAGATCACACGCCGCCGCACCACGGCGCCGCCGCCGGAAGAGCCGGCTGCAGCGCCCGCTCAGCAACAGCAGCCGTCGTCGGCTTTCCCGGCGCCGATGCCCTCGGGAAGTTTTTCGCGTTAAGCTCGCGCATCGTCGCGCATTGACAGAACGTCCGTAACGGGCGCACGGATCGCCCATGTCTTATACGATCGCCATTATCGGCCGGCCCAATGTCGGCAAGTCCACGCTGTTCAACCGTCTGGTCGGGCAGAAGCTCGCGCTTGTCGATGACACGCCCGGCGTGACCCGTGACCGCCGCGAGGGCGCCGCGCGTCTCGGCGATCTCGACTTCACCATCATCGACACCGCCGGTCTCGACGAGGGGGCCAAAGGCTCGCTCACCGCGCGCATGCAGGAGCAGACGGAAACGGCGATCGCGCTGGCCGACGCACTGTTCTTCGTCATCGACGCCCGCATGGGCCTGACGCCGAACGATCGCGCCTTCGCGGATTTCGCGCGTCGCGCGGACAAGCCGGTGCTGCTGCTCGCCAACAAGAGCGAAGGCAAGCATGGCGAAGTCGGCGCCATGGAGAGTTACGCGCTAGGCCTCGGCGATCCCATCCAGATCTCCGCCGAACATGGCGAGGGCATGGGCGAGCTCTATGACGAACTCGCAAAACTGATGCCGGCGCCGGTCGAGGACGAGGAAGAAGAGGAGCCGATCGCGGAAGAGTGGAGCGATGAAGAAATCGCCACGCGTCCGATCCGCGTCGCCATTGTCGGTCGCCCGAATGCAGGCAAGTCCACCACCATCAATCACCTGCTCGGCGAAGAGCGCCTGCTGACCTCGCCGGAAGCCGGCACCACGCGCGATTCCATTTCGGTCGAAGTCGATTACAAAGGCCGCTACTTCCGCATCTTCGATACCGCCGGCCTGCGCCGTCGTTCGCGCATCGAGGAGAAGCTGGAGAAGCTCTCCGTCGCCGACGCGCTGCGCGCCGTACGTTTTGCCGAAGTCGTCGTGATGATGATGGATTCGCAAAACAAGTTCGAAGAACAGGATCTGCGCATCACCGATCTGGTCGAGCGTGAAGGTCGTGCGCTCGTGCTTGCCGTCAACAAATGGGACCTCGTGGAGAAGCGCGGCGGCATGATCGGCCAGCTGCGGACCGAGGCCGATCACTGGCTGCCGCAGATCAAGGGCGTGCCGATCGTCGCGATCTCCGGCCTGATGGGCGAGGGCATCGATCGCCTGATGGCCGCGATCCAGGAGTCCTACAAGATCTGGAATCGCCGCATCGCCACCGCGGCGCTGAACCGCTGGTTCGAGGATGCGATCTCGACCAACCCGCCGCCGGCAGTGTCGGGACGACGCCTGAAACTGAACTACATTACCCAGACCAAAGCGCGTCCGCCGAGCTTCGTTGTGTTCTGTTCACGCGCCGATGCAGTGCCGACCAGCTATCTGCGCTATCTCACCAACAGCATGCGCGAAGCCTTTGAACTGCCAGGCACGCCCATCCGCATCACATTGCGTGAGAAGGCAAACCCGTTTGCACATAAGCGCAAGCGGCCGAATTGATCGAGACAGGATTGATGCCGGATCGCGAGAGAGCGGTCCAGCATCGGTCCTGTCCATGCACTAGCGTTCGGTCGTGAGTTCGACAGGTTTGCGCGGTGCCGGTCTGACTGTGTCATTCGACTTCCGCCAAGGTAGCAGCATCGAGACCCGATCGCGGTAGCGGCGATAGTCGTCGCCGAACAGATCGACCAGATCGCGTTCCTCGAAATAGATGCCGACGAAGATATAGGCCGTGGTCACAGCTGCGAATAGCAGATGGCCGACGGTCATGGTCGGTGTCGCCCAGAACGCGATGATGAAGCCGAGATAGATCGGATGTCGCACGAACTGATAATAAAGCGGCGTGCGGAAGGTCGGAGCGGCGGGTTCCTGCTGCGACAGATTCCTCACCACTTGCTGCAGACCAAACAGTTCAAAATGGTTGATGAGGAAGGTGCTGGTGAACACGATGAACCAGCCCAGCAGTGAAACGCCCGTCAGGACGACGGCGAGTGTCTCGCTCTGGATGTTCCAGATGATCGCCGGCATCGGTTGCCACAGCCAGAACAGCAACACCAGTGACAGGCTCGCCAGCAGCACATAGGTGCTGCGTTCCATCGAGGCCGGCACATACTGCGTCCACCAGCGCTTGAATGACTTTCGTGCCATCACGCTGTGCTGGACGGCAAACAATGTCATCAGGGAGAGATTGATCCACAGCGCCTGGACCCACGGAGCGTCCGGTCCGGAGTCGATATGTTTCGGGACGAACAGGCGATCAACGAAGCCGATCGCATAGAGAATGGTCGCAAAAAAGATCAGGTAGGAGACGAGACCATAGAGCAGGGCAAAGATGCGGGTCATGTCAAACATCCTCGTGTTGAATGGAAAGGTCGAGATGCAGTTCACGTCACACGGGATGGTCTGCTGGCCCCTCGCGTGCATGGCGTTGGTGCTGCGGATGTTGCAGGTAAGTGAGAACAAAGCCCTGGGCCGTTGAACGATGCTGCGGGCCTGGCGCCTGCGCGATGATGCGTGGGCGGTCCGGCTTCAGCCGGCAGCGGGCCGGTTGCTCGCGCCGCGCTGCCGCCGCGTCCGGCTCGAACACACTTCCGGAGCAGGCGGTCAAAGCGCCCAGGCCGATCAGCGCGCTCGCGGTCAGCACACGAAGACGCAGCGCCATTGTCGGCTTGTTTGAACTTTTGGCCGGAAACACGGGGGCCGGTTGTTCATTCATATCTTTGATGGGCCCACAGACATCCGGCTCGGTGATCGGCAGCGCGGCTGCATCCTGCACGCGCCGATGCCTGAAGAACCTGTGTGGATCGGTGCGCAGCGGCGTTGTCAGGAAATCGTTGATAGCTTTGCGCGTCAGTCCCGAATGCGAGAGCGAGGCGTCATCGATATGGATCAGACGCGCGATCGCACGTCGCATCAAAACGTTGCCGGCCAGGCGAAAGCCGCGATCGACGGCCTTGTTCAGCCTTTTCTTGGTCATAATTCTATCCATCGTTAGAGCACGATGCCGCAGTCGGATCGCGTGAGTGGGGCTGCGGAGGATGGTCGGAGGTTCAGAACCTCGCATGATCGAAACGCCGCCATCATTTGCAGCAACGCCGAATGTCGATCTCGGCGGCAATGTGCTGGCCGATGTGCTGCGATCGATCCGGCTCAGCGGCGCGGTGTTTCTCAATGCAAGCCTGACGGCGCCGTTTGCGCTCGTCAGCCCAAAGCGCTTCGATGAGCAGACGCCGATGGCGCATCTGCGCCATGTCAGCGTGTTTCATCTCGTCGCGGCTGGTGAGTGCGTGGTCGAACTAGCCGACGGGCAGACGGACACGATCCGTGCCGGCGACATCCTGCTGATGCCATTTCCTGACGCGCATCGGTTCAGCAGCGGCACCGGTGGCGCAATCGTGTCGGCGGTGGATGTCGTGCGCGCTGGACCGCTGCCGGGAATGTGGGTGATCGAGCATGGCGGCGGCGGTGAAGAGACGCGCATGGTGTGCGGCTTCATCGAGTCGTCGGAACTGCTTCATTCGCCGGTATTCCGCACGTTGCCACGATTGCTGATCGATCGGACGGGCGACGACAAGGTCAGCGCCGTGCTGACAGCAACGGTGCGCGAGATCGTATCGCTTACCAAGGACGCCATCCCCGGCAGCGAGATCATGCTGGGGCGGCTCATGGAGCTGCTGTTTGTCGAGGTGTTGCGGCGCTACGTCGCCGGATTGCCGCCGAGTGCGCGGGGCTGGTTCGCGGCGCTGAATGATCCCGTGCTCGTCCGTGCCATGGAGAAGGTCCACGGCGATCCCGGTCGGCGCTGGACGGTCGATGATCTGGCGCGCGAATGCGGTTCATCGCGCACGGTTCTCGCGGAGCGCTTCAACGCCGTGCTCGGGCAGGCGCCGATCGAATATGTCACCAACTGGCGAATGCAGCTCGCGGCCGAGCGGATGCGATCAGGCGCGGACAGCCTTGCCATCATTGCAGGGGATGTCGGTTATGAATCCGAGGCCGCATTCAACCGGGCTTTCAAACGCGTGACCGGCGTCGCGCCGGGCCGCTGGCGCGACGGCGCCAACGCGGCCCGGCCATATCCGAAGCCCATGCGGAAGGGGTGATATCGGTGTGGTGAGCGGTCTCTATTTCAGCGTGTCCGATACCAGTTTGAATTTCTGGATGCGCTTTCCGGTGTCCACTTCGGCCGTATAGACATTCCCTTTCGCATCGACAGCCATTGCGTGGATCCAGTGGAATTGGCCGGCGTTTCTGCCGCTGCGACCAAGCGTGCCGACGACCTTGCCGTCCTCGCGATTGATGACGCGGATTTCGTTGTTCTCGCCGTCGGCCGTCAGTAGCCAGGTTTGCTTCGGATCGGGCCACACCGCGAGATCCCACACGGCACCATTGCCGAGTGTCGCCTTCTCGTAGAACCACTCCTTCACGAAAGAGCCGTCCTTCTTGAACACCTGCACGCGGTTGTTGATGCGGTCGCAGACATAGACGAGGCCGTCAGCCGCGAGCTTCACGCAGTGGACGGGGTTGGCGAATTGCTGCGACACCGGCGCGTTTGGATCATAGGGCGCCTGCTTGTCGTCATTGGGTTTGTTGCCATAGGCGCCCCAGTGCCGCTTATAGGCCCCGGTATTGGTATCGAACACGATGACGCGGCGGTTGCCGTAACCGTCGGCGACATAGATTTCGTTGGCATCCTTGTCGATGGCGGTCTCGGCAGGCTTGCCGAGCTGGGTGGTGTCGTTGCTGCCCTTGCTCGGCGCGATCTTGCCGATCTGCATCACGAATTTGCCGTCGAGGGTGAATTTCAGGATCGCATTGTCGTTGTCGAGATTGCCGCCAACCCAGACGAAACCGTCATCGCTGACCTCGATGCCGTGTTCGCGGCCGACCCATTCATAGCCTTCGCCGGGACCGCCCCATGAGCGCAGGAGATTGCCCTCGGCGTCGAATTCGAGCACGGGCGGCGCAGAGATGCAGCACTTTGAACGCGGCGGATTGAGTGACGCGCCTTTCTCGTCATCGGTGAGCGACTTCGGGCGATGGATCACCCAGATGTGGCCGTTCTTGTCGGTGGTGATGCCGCCGACCTGGCCGAGGATCCAGTTATTGGGGAGGGGCTTTGGCCAGGAGGCTTCGACTTCGAAGCGGGGGATGTCGGCAGCACGGGATGAGAAAGCGGCGAGGGTGCAGGCGGTGAGGGTGAATGTTGCAGCAAGTGCGAACGTGCGCAGGCGTGACGCCATGACGACCTCCCTATGTGATGCGGGTTTGTCCCGCTTGAAGGGAAGTGTAGCGCGGATGGGGCGGAGTGCAACGTAGGAGACTGTAGGGCGGATGAGCGAAGCGAAATCCGCCGGCCGATTCCGTTATTGAAACTCCGCGGCGGATGACGGCTTCGCCTCATCCGCCCTACGGCATGGTGTCACGACGGCGCGTGAAATCCCATCACCTTCCCGGTCTTGTAGTCCACGAACTTGCCCGTCTCCGTCCATGACGGCAGGCACAGCGGCACGATCGCCTCGGCCGCCTGCGCCGGCGTGTCGAGCGTCTCGGGATCTTCGCCGGGCATCACGATGGCGCGCATATGGGTGCGGATCGGGCCGGGATTGAACAGGTTGACGCGAAGCGGCGTGGTCGCGGTCTCGTTGGCCCAGACGCGCACCAGCGCTTCCAGTGCGGCCTTCGAGGCGGCATAGGGGCCGCGATAGGCATAGGCCTTGTTCGCGGCTCCGGCGGTGACGAACACCGCACGGCCGGCATCGGACTGCTGCAGCAAGGGCTCCATGCAGCGGATCAACTGGAAGTTCGCATTCACATTGACGTCCATCGTCTCGTTCCACGACTTCGGCTCGACATGGCCGAGCGGCGAGGATGCGCCGGCGACACCGGCATTGCCGATCAGGATGTCGATCTTGCCATGGCGCTCATGGAGTGCTGCGCCAAGGCGCGCGACGCCGTCCCAATCGGTGACGCTGAGTGGCACCAGCGTGGCGCTGCCGCCGTCTGCGGTGATGGCGTCGTCGAGTTCTTCAAGTGCGCCCTGGGTGCGCGCGACGGCGATGATATGCGCGCCGGCCTTCGCTAGGGCGATGGCGGTCGCATAGCCGATGCCGCGCGAGGCGCCGGTGACGAGAGCGATACGGGAGGCAAGGGGTTTTGACATCTGGCGATTCCACTCAGTCGTGCCCGGACTGGTCCCGGGCATCCACGTCTTTGCAGAGGGTTTTATAGACGTGGATGGCCGGGACAAGCCCGGCCATGACAGTGATTGATCGTGATCAAAAGCGCGAAGCCGTAGGATGGGTAGAGCGCAGCGAGACCCATCGACGCCAGGCGCATGTGGTGATGGGTTTCGCTAACGCTCTACCCATCCTACGCCGCGGCGTCGGTGCTCAGCTCGCCTCCGCCAGCAGCGACAGCTGGCGCGGGTCGTCGATCTCGCTCATGTCGGTGAGCGGAGTCGGGTAGTCGCCGGTGAAGCAATGGTCGGCGAATTTCGGCTGGGCCGGATTGCGGCCGGGCTCGCCCATGGCGCGGTAGATGCCGTCCACCGAGACGAAAGCCAGACTGTCCGCGCCGATCAGCTCGCGCATCTGCTCGAGCGTGTGCGTGGCGGCGAGGAGCCCCGCGCGATCCGGCGTGTCGATGCCGTAATAATCGGGATGGGTGATCGGCGGCGACGCGATCCGGAAGTGGACTTCCGTGGCGCCTGCATCGCGCATCATCTTCACGATCTTCTTCGACGTGGTGCCGCGCACCAGGCTGTCGTCGATCAGGATGATGCGCTTGCCGGCGATGGCGGCGCGATTGGCGGAGTGCTTCATGCGCACGCCGAGTTCGCGGACGCTCTGGGTCGGCTGGATGAAGGTGCGGCCGACATAGTGATTGCGGATGATGCCGAGCTCGAACGGGATGCCGGACTGGCGCGAATAGCCCATCGCAGCAGGCACGCCGGAATCCGGCACCGGCACGACGACATCGGCATCCACATGCGTCTCGCGGGCGAGCTCTTCGCCCATGCGCTTGCGGGTATCATAGACCGAGCGGCCGGCGACCACCGAGTCCGGACGGGCGAAGTAAATATACTCGAAGATACAAGGGCGCGGCGGCTGCGGTGCGAACGGCTTGTGGCTCTGCACACCGGTCTCGTCGAACACGACGACTTCGCCCGGCTCGATGTCGCGTACATATTTTGCGCCGATGATGTCGAGGGCACAGGTCTCGGACGCGAGGATCGGGCAGCCGTCGAGTTCACCGAGAACGAGTGGGCGGATACCGAGCGGATCGCGGGCGCCGACCAGCTTCTTGTTGGTGAGCGAAACGAGCGCATAGGCGCCTTCGATGGCGCGGATCGCTTCGATGTAGCGGTCGATGAAACGGTTGCGCTTGGAATGCGCCACCAGATGCAGGATCACCTCGGTATCGGTGGTGGACTGCATCATCGCGCCGTTCTTCACGAGTTCGCGGCGGACAGTGAGACCGTTGGTGAGGTTGCCGTTGTGGGCGACGGCAAGGCCGCCAGCATTCAGTTCGGCGAACAGCGGCTGCACATTGCGCAGGATGGGATCGCCGGTGGTGGAATAGCGGGTGTGGCCGATGGCGGCGGAGCCGGGCAGACGTTCGATCACTTCGCGGCGGGAGAAGGTGTCGCCGACCAGACCGAGGCGGCGTTCGGAGTGGAAGCGGCGGCCGTCGAACGCAACGATGCCGGCGGCTTCCTGGCCGCGATGCTGGAGGGCGTGCAAACCGAGCGCCGTGATGGCGGCGGCGTCCGGATGGCCGTAAATGCCGAACACGCCGCATTTCTCGCGCAGCATGTCGCCGGAAAGATCGTCGTTCACGTCGATAGATTCATGCATCGGGTGCACCGCGCCTCTGTTGTCGCGAGCCGTGCCACGCACGAGCATTCGCGCAGTCAGTTCAAGCTCGGGACGGATCAGCGTCCCGCGGGTTTGTCGATCAGCTTCTTCATGCTGTCGCGTGCCGTTTTCGAATAGCCATCGTTTCCACCCGGAGCGTCCGGCGCCGCTTCCGTCGATTCTTCTTCCGGCTTGTTCTTCTTGAACTTCTTCAAAATGGTGTTTTCAGGGTCATCCGGCAAGAGCGACATCAGCCAGTTTCCGGTGGATTCCAGCACGACGCGCGATTTTGCACCGGTGACCCAGTCCGGACGCTGCTTGTCCGGAACCAGCCAGGTGAAGAACAGGAAAGCCACGACCACGATCAGCATGCCGCGGGCGAGACCGAACAGGAAGCCGAGGGTGCGATCCAGCGCGCCGATGCGCGAATCCAGGATCATGTCCGAGATGCGCACGGTGATGATGGAGACCACGATCAGCGTCAGCACGAACAGGCCGCCGATGGTGGCGGCGGTCGCGATCGTGTCGTTGGCGATGTAGGACTTGGCGGAAGGAAGTACCTTCGGGAAGGCGTAGAGCGTGACGAGGGCGGCGGCGCCCCAGGCGGCGATCGAGAGGATCTCGCGCATGAAGCCGCGGACCATCGCGAGCAGGCCGGAGATCAGCATGACGCCGAGCAGGACAAGGTCGAGAATCGTGATCGGCATCGTCGGGTCTGGTCCGCTCAGTCAGAAAACGCGAATCGGCAGGAAGGCTACCGGCTCAGGTGACGGTGATATGGCACGTCTCGCGAGGGCGGAAAACCGCCTGCAGGCCGCGCCGCACATCAATGTTCCGCTTCGCGACAAGAACCTGAACGAAGCGTTGCGCGATGGCCACGTTTTCGCGCGCCTTTTCTATAGCGGGCTGAGTGCGCGAGGTCACGCAACCGTCACCCGTTGTCGCGACGGAAACGTGCGGGCGGAGCACTTTTCTCGCTTTGTGTGGTATTGCCGCCATCGCGCGCCGGTTTCACGCCGCGGGCGGCGATCTCGGCGACCAGAGTCGTGAGATTGCCGATGCTGTTGAGCGTGAGACCCGCATCGCCGCCGGGATCACCGCGCGCGGCTTCCGGCAATATGGCGCGGCCGAAGCCGAGTTTGGCGGCTTCCTTCAAGCGTGCGGACGTTTGCGCCACGGGACGAACGGCGCCGGATAGCGAGATTTCGCCGAAATAGACGGCATCGGTCGGCAAAGGCGCATTGCAGAGCGAGGAGACGAGGGCGGCAGCGGCGGCCATGTCGGCCGCGGGCTCGTTGATGCGCAGGCCGCCGGCGACATTGAAATAGACGTCATAGCCAGAGAGTTTGACGCCGCAATGTGCTTCCAGCACCGCGAGCACCATCGACAGGCGGGATGAATCCCAGCCGACGACGGCACGCCTCGGTGTGCCGAGGGTTGTTGGAGCAACCAGAGCCTGCAACTCGACCAGCACGGGGCGGGTGCCTTCCATGCCGCCGAACACCGCGGTGCCGGGCGAGCCGAGGTCGCGGTCCGAAAGGAACAGTTCGGACGGATTGGATACTTCGCGCAGGCCCAGCCCGGTCATCTCGAACACGCCGATCTCATCGGTCGGACCGAAGCGGTTCTTCACCGCGCGAAGAATGCGGAATTGTTGCGAGCCTTCGCCTTCGAAGGACATGACCGCATCGACCATATGCTCCACGACCCGGGGCCCTGCGATCTGGCCGTCCTTGGTGACATGGCCGACCAGGATGATGGTGGCACCGGTCTTCTTGGCGAAGCGAATGAGTGCCTGCGCCGAGGCGCGGACCTGGGTGACGGTGCCGGGCGCGGACTCCACCGTTTCGGTCCACATGGTCTGGATCGAGTCGATGACGATCAGCCGCGGCACCATGCCTTCGGACAGCGTGGCGACGATGTCTTCCACCGACGTTTCGGAGGCGAGTTGCACGGGCGCATCGGCCAGACCGAGGCGCGCCGCACGCAGGCGCACCTGCGCCACCGCTTCTTCGCCCGAGATATAGACGACGCGGTGGCCGGCGCGGGCCATCATGGACGTCGCCTGGGTCAGCAGCGTGGATTTGCCGATGCCGGGGTCGCCGCCGATCAGGATGATCGAGCCGCGCACGAAGCCGCCGCCGGTGACGCGGTCGAGTTCGCCCATGCCGGAGGGAATGCGCGGCGCATCCTGGCTGGCGCCGGTCAGGCTTTCGAGATTGAAGGTGCGGCCCTTGCGCTTGGAGCGCGCGCTGATGGGGATCGCGGTGTCGCTGTTTTCTTCGGACAGCGTATTCCATTCGCCGCAGGACTCGCATTTGCCCTGCCACTTATTATAGGCCGCGCCGCAATTCTGGCAGATGAAGGAGGAGGCGGATTTGGCCATGAGGTGGAATCGCTCGCGAGGTGGGTTAGCGGCGCGCATTGTAGGGGAGATCGGCAATCACGTCGATCCCGTTTTGTTCTTGTCTGAATTACGCCTTAAGATTGTGATTTGCCGAATGGAGTGACATGCTTGGCGCGGGGCGTGGGCCGTCGCGGTGAGTGGCACAGCATAGATGGTCGCACCGTCGTTCGATCGACGTGGAAAATTTCGATCGCCGCAGGTGACGCGTGCAGGACGAGATGCTGGTCTTTCGTGCAGCGCGAGTTGCGAGGCGACAGAGCGGGATGCAAGCCGATGAAGTCTTCTTGCGAGACCGTGATTGCGTGTCCGGCAGAACGCATAGACCTTGCCGAATGGCTCGGCAGTTTGTCCGACGCCGACTATCAAGCCTGCTCAAGAGGTCATCGCGGGGCCGGCGCTTTCCGCGAAAATGGAACGTTTGGAACGATCAATGTCGAAAATGTCGGCGGGCACCTGCTGATCCAGCACTATCTCGCCGCGAAACTCACCCCCAGCCATGTCATCATGCATTCAAGCAATACGCGTGCGTATCTCATGCATCTGATACCAGTCACCATCGGGGTGACGTGGACACTCGAGGTGGAGCACAAAGACAGGGAAAACGCCTTGTTCCGCTGCACGGTCGAGACGCACATGCCGGCAATCCTTACGGCCGTTGCAACCCTGGGAGCCATGCCCTTCTTCCTGCGCCGGCACGTTCTGGAGGAGGCGCCGCTTTTCGCCTTGGACATCATGCGCAAGCTGGGCAAGCCAGCTTCGGCGCCAGACGAGCGTCACGCACGCGCGAACAGTCCATGATGACGTCGGTTGCCGCCAGGCACGTCGATATCGAACGTGCTCGAATCTGGGAGTAGTCCTGCGCGGCGCATGCGATGAAATGGTGTGGCGTGCGCCACCAAATCTTAAGCACGTTCGTCAAGGTAAATAACAACTCCGCGTTGACCGCCGCGCGTGCTCATCTAAATCTCGCGTCCGAAAGCGATCCGAACTCGTTTCTCATACGGCCTCGCACAGGACACGATCATGAAAAAATCCATTATTGCCGCAATCGTTGCCGTCGCCGGCATGGCGATCCCGAGCATGGCGCAGGCCGGCTGCACCACGTGCTATCAGCCGCAGGTGGTCCCGCCGCAATACCGCACGGTGGAGCGCACCGTGATGGTGTCGCCCGGTCACACCGTGCGTCGTCATCGTCCTGCGCAGTATCGCACGGTGATGGTGCCGAAGACCGTGATGGTCGCTCCGGCCCGCACCGAATATCGCCGCATCCCGGCGCGGTACGCGACCCAGCAGCGCACCGTTCAGGTGGCGCCAGCGCAGGTCTATTATGCTCCGGTGCAGGTCGGCTGCTCCACCTGCAACCGCGGCTTCAACTTCGGCTCCAGCTATAGCAGCTACGCTTACGGCGCGAGCTACGGCGGTGGTTACAGCTACGGCCGTTACGGCTACTGAGCTATTCTCATCGTTATGAGTTTTCAATCGGCCGCCGCGAGGCGGCCGATTTGTTTTGCGATCAAAGCAGCCTGAGCCCCGACAGCACCATGCTGATGCCGGCCAATATCATGATGCCGTCCATGATCCTGCGGAACGTCTCGATGCTGAGCTTCAGCACATAGCGCTTGGCAATGAAGGCGCCGAACATCAGCGAGGCGCCGGCGATCAAGCCTTTCACGAGCACGTCGAGATCGAGCGCACCGAAGCGCTGGAATGTGATGGATTTGCTCAGATAGAGACCGAGCGAACTTGCGGCCTCGGTGGCCAGGAAAGCGCCCTTTGCAAGGCCGTAGAACAGGAACAGCGGCACGCTGAGCGGACCGCTGGAAACCACGATGCCGGTGACATAGCCGATAATGGCGCCGCCGAGTGCGAGCTGCCACAGGCCGATGGTGAATGAGCGTCGCGCCAGCCAATGCCGCAGCGGCACCATCGCGATGAAGAACACGCCGATGGTGAGATCCACGGCTTGCGACGGCAACACCAGCAGCGTGCGCGCGCCAAGCGCAGCAGCCGGAATGCCGGTGATGGAATAGGCAGCTGTGGCGCGCCAGTCGATCTCGCGCCACCACGCCATGATGCGCGACAGATTTGCCATGACCGCGGCGACCGCCATGATCGGCACCGCCTCCTTCGGGCCGAACTGCCAGATCAGCACCGGCATCAGCATGATCGACGAGCCGGTGCCGACAATCCCGGAAATGGTGCCGGCCAGCAGGCCGACGGCACAGACGAAGATGAAGCCGGTGATCAAAAGAGACCCCTGAACTGCGACCAATATCTTGGTCTCTCCAGCCGTCAGTGCGAGGAGCGAAGCAACGCGGCAATCCAGAACCGTCGTCAAGGAAGGGCTGGATTGCTTCGCCCAAACGAATTGCTTCGCAATTCGTCAGGGCTCGCAATGACGGCATTCTTATCCGCCTTTGTACACGCGCTGATAACGGTGCCCCAGACTCGTCAGCACTTCATAGGCGATCGTGCCGAAGTGATGCGCGAGGTCGTTGACGGTCAGGCCTTCGCCGATCAGCGTCGCCATGTGGCCGCGGCGGGCGGCATTGGCGGGGAGGTCGGTGATATCGGCGGCGATCAGGTCCATCGAGATGCGACCGGCGACCGGGCAGCGCTGGCCCGCGATCACCACTTCGGCGCCGCGGGTGCCATCGCTGCTCCCGGCTGCGCGAAAATAGCCGTCGGCATAACCTGTCGCGATGATGGCGAGGCGGGTCGGGCGACGGGCGGTCCAGGTGGCGCCATAGCCGACGGTATCGCCGCGCGGCACGTCGCGGGTCTGGATGATGCGGGCCTTCAGGTCGATCACCGGCAGCATCGGATTGGCGGCTTCCGGCGTCGGATTGACGCCGTAGATCGCAGCACCCGGCCTCACCATGTCGAACATGTAGCTCGGACCGAGATAGATGCCGGAGGAATTGGCCAGGGATGAGGTGATGCCGGAGAACAGGTGCGAGACTTCGCGGAAGGCGCCGACCTGTTTCGGATTCATCGGATTTTGCAGCTGCTCGGCGCAAGCGAGGTGGCTGATTGCAAGCGTGAAGCCGTGATTGCCCGAGGCGATGCGCGGGGCGAGACTTTGAGCTTCGTCGGTGGAGAGGCCGAGCCGGCTCATACCGGTGTCGACATGGATGCCAGCGCCACCGGCCCATCCGGTGCGGCGGCAGAACATGTCCCATTCGGCGAGTTCGTTGAGATCCCCGATGACGGGCTGGGCATTGATGGCGGCGAGGGCATCACCGCCATTCGGCGACAGGCCGTTCAATACATAGATCGCAGCTTCCGGCGCGCCGATACGCGCGGCGCGGGCTTCGTCGGTGGTGGCGACGAAGAAGGTTTTGCAGCCGGCTTTGGCGAGGGCAGGGACGACATGTGCGATCCCACAACCATAGGCGTCGGCCTTGACGGCGGCGCCGCATTCGGCCGGCACGCTCGCTTTTTCAAGCTTGCGCCAATTGGCGACGATGGCATCGAGATCTATGGTGAGGAGGCCGATGGCCGTCGGATCGAGTTCGACGGCAGGGGTGGAAGCGGGCTCGGTCATCGCACATCCTGAGGCGTGGGTGACGCCGGTTCAGGCGGTCATTTCGCAGCGCACGATAAAGGCGCGACGGTCGCGGTTCAACCGCGACCGGATCACTCATGGCTCTGGATTGCCCGGACCTGATCGGGGGCGAGATCGCTGAAGCGCGTGAACTGGCCTTCGAACTGCATTTCCACGGTACCGGTGGGGCCGTGACGCTGCTTGGCGACGATACACTCCGCTTTGCCGTGCACCAGCGACATATCGAGCTGCCACTTCTCATGCTCGGGCGTGCCCGGACGCGGCTCCTTGCTCTGCAGGTAGTATTCCTCGCGATAGACGAACATCACGACGTCGGCGTCCTGCTCGATCGATCCGGATTCACGCAAGTCGGCGAGCTGCGGGCGCTTGTCTTCGCGGTTTTCGACCTGACGCGACAGCTGCGACAGCGCGACGATCGGAACGTTCAACTCCTTCGCCAGCGCCTTGAGATTGGTCGTGATCTCGGTGACTTCCTGCACGCGGTTGTCCGAGCGCTTGCCGGAGCCCTGCAACAGCTGGATGTAGTCCACCATAATGACGTCGAGGCCCTTTTGCCGCTTCAGGCGGCGGGCGCGGGCGGTGAGTTGCGAGATCGACAGACCACCGGTTTCGTCCACATAGAGCGGCAGGTTCTGCAGCCGGATCGTGTAGTCCCGGACCTTGTCGAACTGGTCCTGGGTGATGCCGCCGCGGCGGATCAGGCTCGACGAAATCTCGGTCTGTTCGGCGAGAATACGCGTGGCGAGCTGTTCGGCCGACATTTCGCACGAAAAGAAGCCGACCACGCCGCCATTGATGGTCTTGTTGCTGCCGTCGGGTTGCAATTCGGACTGATAGGCGGCGGCGATATTGTAGGCGATGTTGGTGGCGAGCGACGTCTTGCCCATGGCGGGACGGCCGGCCAGCACGATCAAGTCGGAGCGCTGCAATCCGCCCATGCGGGCGTCGAGGTCGCGCAGGCCGGTGGAGATACCGGAGAGCTTACCGTCGCGCTGATAGGCATTGGCCGCCATTTCGAGGGCGGTGGTCATGGCCTGCGAGAAACGCTGGAAGCCGCCGTCATAGCGGCCGGCTTCGGCCAGCTCATAGAGCCGGCGCTCGGCGTCCTCGATCTGTGCGCGCGGGGCAAAATCCACCGGCGCGTCATAGGCGACATTGACCATGTCCTCGCCGACGCCGATCAACTGACGGCGGATGGCAAGGTCGTAGATGCTGCGGCCGTAGTCCTGCGCGTTGATGATGGTCGTCGCCTCGGCGGCCAGCCGGGCGAGATACTGCGCCACCGTCATGCCGCCGAGATCGGTATCGGCGGGCAGGAAGGTCTTGAGCGTCACCGGAGTGGCGATCTTGCCGGCGCGGATGATGCTGGAGGCGGTGTCGAAGATGGTCTGGTGGATCGGCTCGTAGAAGTGTTCGGCCTTCAGGAAATCCGAGACGCGATAGAACGCGTCGTTATTGACCAGCATCGCGCCGAGCACGCCCTGTTCGGCCTCGATATTATGCGGCGCACTGCGATAGGCAGGTGCGTTCACGTCGGGTGCGAGCTTCAGGACGTTGGAATCGGATGCGGCCATGGGTCTCGATATCGGTCTCGAATGGGGCGGATGCGCGGCCCCGGACATAAGCGCAGTGGCGCGGGCGGGGGGAGCGCGGATCGGCTTTATGCACGATTCACACCGGGCGATGGGAGAATTCGGTGGTCTCGGTCAATCGGTGCTTGACCTGTTCCCTGAAGCGCGCCGGCACCGGTTCCTGAAAAGCGTCTTAATGGAACCCGGAAAATTACCTGACGGACCTGAACCGGACGGCGACTTGTCTCACTTATAACAAGAAGTGGGCTTGCAATTGAGCCACACCCGGAACCCGCCACGGATTCGGGCGTTGAGACCGCAACGAAGTCATGCGCGGCAAGCGCAGGCGACAGAGGCGTAAGGACAGGTCAATGGGTCAGCGACAGCCGTTTTCGGCAGCCGACGATAATGCGTGGTTGTCCAATCTCGTCGATACGTTTGTGCGTACCGAGGAGATGCATGACGAACCGTGCAGCCAAGCAGCGCTTTCTGCGGCCATGAACAGACTGCAGCGGCCGGCACTACGTCCGTCGAACACTAGCCGTCGCGCCGAGGTCCTCGAGCTTTCGTTTTAAACGCTGGTGAGAGGCCGGCGTTATCTCTCCTTCGATGCAGTTCTCAATTTGAAGCTGTCAGGCCGTTGACGCGACAGGACGATGCTCATCCGGATATCGGTGCTTGATCCGTTCGACACTTCAAAAATCCCTCGCGAATAACAACGTGACCTGATCAGCTCAGGAGCGCGTCCGAGTCCCGCACACGAGCGGTCTTTCTCACTAACACGCCTAGTCGTGTGCGGTACTGCGCCACGCCAGCGAGCGCGTCACACCACTTGCCAAAAAGCCGCCATCACAGTTTCGCGCACAGCCTAGCGCTGCTTGGCCGCTTCCATTCATGGCGCATTCGGCTACAAGAGGTTCGGGTTAGAACAATTGTTATTTCCGGAGATTGATATGTTGAGCCGAGCGCTCGGTTTAGCGACGGCGATGCTTCTGATTGGCCTCGCAGCACCTTCCTTTCTCATCGCTCCCGCATCCGCCCAGAATCTCGAAGCCGGCAAATCTCCGGCGCAGCTGTTCAACGGCAATTGCGGGGTTTGCCACAAGAGCGCCCGTGGCCTTCTGAAGAGCGTGCCGCCCGGTCAGCTTCCGGGCTTCTTGCGCCAGCACTACACAACAAGCAGCGACATGGCGAAGGTCATGAGCGCCTATGTGATCGCCAATGGCGCGGGCGGCGCTGGCGGTGGTCGTCGCGGCAGTGACGACAATCTGACCCGTCAGGGTCGCGAACTCACCCGCGAGCAGGCACCGGCCGATCCGGCGCCCGCGGGACGTCAGCGTCCGGCCGCAGCCGAGCGTCAGCAGGCGCAGCCCGGTCCGGATACAGCTGCGCCCGTCGAACAGGCGCCGCGTCGCGGCCGCACCAAGCGCCAGCCGCCTGCCGAAGCCGCTCCGGCCGAAGGAGAGGCACCTGCAGCAGCCGAGACCGAGCGTCCCGCCAAGCAGAAGGCCGGCAAGAAGAACCGCCGTCATCAGGAAGAGCCGAAGCACGACGCCAGGCCGGAAACAGACAAGGCCGAACCGACTGATCGTGAGACTGCCAAGCCTGAACCGGCAAAGTCCGAGCCGCCGAAGGAAGCTGCCCCAGCGAAGCCGGCCGAAGAGCCCAAGCCCGTAGAAGCTCCCAAGCCGGCGGAAGCCCCCAAGCCCGCGGAAGCGCCTGAGCCGAAGGCCGAAACGCCGCCAGCGACGCGCTCCGATCCGGTGCCGGCGGTGACGCCTGCGCCAAAGGAGCCTGAGCCGGGCGCTTCGGCACCTGCTGCCACGCCATCAGAACCGGCAAAGCCGAGCGCTGAATAGCTCGCCTTCAGCAACGAACAGAAAAGCCCGGCCGCAAGGCCGGGCTTTTTGTTTTTGCGCGCCGCAGGATGGCGTGAGCTGAACGAGACCATCACCACGCGCACCGAGCCCGCAGCGATGGATATCGCTCCGGCGCTGACGCGCCTTCGCTCAACCCATCCTGCGCGTGTGACGGACTTAGCCGTTGTCTTCGTCGTCGCCGCCCTGGGCTTCCGGATCGAAGAACTCGCCGGCAGCGGCGAGGGCTTCGGCGGCAGCGTCCTGGTCTTCCTGACGCGACGAGATGTCTTCGCCGCGGTTGATGCGCTCGGCTTCAGCTTCCGAACGGGCCACGGTGACGCTGACATTGACTTCGACTTCCGGATGCACGGCGATGGCGATCGCGTGCTGGCCGATGGTCTTGATCGGGGCGTCGAGCAGCACCTGGCTGCGGGCGAAGGTGATGCCGTCGGCTTCGAACGAAGCGATGATGTCGCGCACCGAGACCGAGCCGAACAGCTGGCCGGTTTCCGACGCCTGGCGGATGACGACGACGTTGCGGCCGTCGATCTGCTCGGCAACCTTGGTGGCTTCGCCCTTGGCCTTGATGTTGTTGGCTTCGAGGTCGGCCTTCATGCCGTCATACTTGGCGCGGTTGTCGGCGGTGGCGCGCAGCGCCTTGCCGCGCTTGAGCAGGAAGTTACGGGCGTAACCGTCCTTGACGCGGACGACTTCGCCCATCTGGCCGAGCTTGGCGACGCGTTCCAGCAGAATGACTTCCATTTGAGATCTCCTTCGTTGGTCTGTTTGATGTGAGTTGAAGTGAAACTGTTGTCAGGCCGCCGTCTCTGGCGGTCGACGTTCGCCCATTCGCTGGCGAAATCCGAAAAAGGCATCGGCGAGGCCGAGGCAGGTCAGCACCAGCATGGGCCAGCCGAGCACCATCACCATCGCGTAGATGAGGCCGAGCACGAGGCCGCGGCTGCGCATGCCCATGGTCAGCGCATGCAGCGTCGCAAAGCCGGTGAGGGCGTAGGCCATCAGCAGCGTGGCCGAAACGATCTGCGCAAAGATGCCGACGATGCCACCGGCGAACGTCAGCGCGATCGCGACGCAGAGTGCCACCAGCGTCATCGGGGGCAGCGCGAGCGTGTGCAAATTTGGCCACGGCCGCTTCAGCCGACCGGAGGTCGATGTGATGCGGCCGGCAAGCCAGAGATTCAGCGTCAGCGTGATAATGGCGACCACCGACGCGGCTGACGGCGCGATCATGGCAATGGCGTTGGCGATGCTGTCGGTGTCGCCCTCGGTGCGGCCGGTCATGATGCGCGCAAAAGAGCGCTTCAGCGCGCCGAGGATTGTCTCGCTGTCGGTGCCGAGGGTGAGCAATGCTGCCATCGTGGTGATCGATGCGAAGATGGCGATCCAGAGCAGGATGCGACCGATCGGATACCACTCAGTGTGTGGTTCAGCCTTGCTCATGACGGACGCAGGCGCTTCGACGCTGCGACCAAGCAATGCGAGATGGCCGAGCCACCAGGCGGGGAGCGCAATCGTGACGGCGAAGATGGCGAGATAGCCCATGCCGAATATCAGGCCGAGCGAGGTCGCAGCCGCAATGCCGCCGATCGTTGCCGTCATCGGTCCCCAGCCGAGGCATGCGACCATCAGCGGGAGCGGGGCAAGATAGAACAGGAAAATGGAGACCAGCGCGCCCGAAACGATCGAGGCGAACATCACTGCAGAAGCAGCGCCAGCGGCAAGCGCGATGAGGAGACTGGAGATCATCAGCTGTCCCGCCCCCTTTGAGCGGTTAGGAGCATTCCGCCCCAACCATCGGCGACCGGACGACCCGGAAGCCTTATGAAAAACAAAAAAGAGAAGAACGACCGGCGGCGAAAGCCGCCGGTCGGAAACGTCTTAGCGGATCACGTAGGGCAGCAGGCCGAGGAAGCGGGCGCGCTTGATGGCGCGGGCCAGCTCGCGCTGCTTCTTGGCGGACACGGCCGTGATGCGGCTCGGCACGATCTTGCCGCGCTCGGACACGTAACGCATCAGCAGCTTGCTATCCTTGTAATCGATCTTCGGCGCATTGGCTCCCGTGAACGGGCAGGTCTTGCGGCGACGGAAGAACGGGCGACGTGCACCAGCTTCAGCCATATTTCTTACTCCTCAACCGATGCTTCGTTGTCGTCACGCGGACGACGGGGACCACGATCCGGACGATCGCCACGGAAACCGCCTTCACGGTCGCCACGGAAACCACCACCCGGACGATCGTCACGTTCACGATCGCGATCGGCCTTGCGCATCATCGCCGACGGACCTTCCTCGTGCTCTTCGACACGGGTGGTCAGGTAACGGATGACGTCTTCATTGATGCGCTCCTGGCGCTCGATCTCGACGATCGCGGCCGACGGGGCATCGATGTTCAGCAGAACGAAGTGAGCCTTGCGGTTCTTGTTCATGCGGTAGGTGAGGGAGCGCACGCCCCAGTTCTCGGTCTTGGTGATCTTGCCACCAGCGCCTTCGACGATGGTGTTGATCTGCGCGGTGAAGTCTTCCACCTGCTGCGCGCTCGCGTCCTGACGCGCGAGGAATACGTGCTCGTAGAGAGCCATTTGCGTCCTTTCCAGTGTTAGCGCATCACCCGGCGGCAAGCCCTTCGAACCCTTCGGAAAGGACTCGACTGCTCAGAAGGCGGAAGCACGGGACGACGGACCGACTGGCCCTATCGCAGCTAAATCTGTGTATGGATTGTGCTGTGACCGTCCGTTCAGCTCCCGGCCGGGATCTGCGGATCGGCGCCTTATACGGATTTTTCAGGGGATAGCAAGGGAAACGGGTGCGTAACCCAGGGACCATAGAGCCCATTGAAACGCCGGTTCCCGGATTGCGCTGCGCTCCATCCGGGCTACATCTGAGTTCCACTTTCGACGCTGCAACTTGACATCCTTGGTCATGCCAGTGTCTTACGGCGCACGTTTTCAGCAGTTTAATCGAAAAAGCGAGACCGGGGCGAGCCGATGACCGCAGCATTCACATTTCCCGGACAGGGTTCCCAGGCCGTCGGCATGGGCAAGGCCCTTGCAGACGCGTTTCCCGCCGCCAAGGCCGTGTTCGACGAGGTCGATTCGGCGCTTGGCGAAAAACTGACTGCGATTATCTGGGACGGTCCAGCCGAGACCCTGCAGCTGACCCAGAACGCCCAACCGGCGCTGATGGCCGTCTCGCTCGCCACCATGCGCGTGCTGGAGACAGAGGCTGGTATCTCGCTGGCCAAGGACGCGGCTTTCGTGGCCGGCCATTCGCTCGGCGAGTATTCGGCGCTGGCCGCCGCCGGCAGCCTCTCCATCAGCGATGCCGCCCGCCTGCTGCGTACCCGCGGCCAGGCTATGCAAAAGGCCGTGCCCGTGGGCGTCGGCGCCATGGCCGCGCTGCTGGGCATGGAATATGACGCAGCCGTTGCCGTGGCTGAAGAGGCCGCCCAGGGCGAGGTTTGCCAGGCCGCCAACGACAATGGCGGCGGTCAGGTCGTCGTGTCCGGCAACAAGGCCGCGGTGGACCGCGCCGTCGAGATCGCCAAGGCCAAGGGCGCCAAGCGCGCCATGCTGCTGCCGGTGTCGGCGCCGTTCCATTGCAGCCTGATGCAGCCCGCCGCGGACGTGATGGCCGAGGCGCTGGCCAAGGTGACGATCAACAAGCCCGCCGCGCCGCTGGTGTCAAATGTGCTGGCGTCTGCCATCACCGATCCCGACGAAATCCGCCGCCGCCTGATCGAGCAGGTCACGGGCACCGTGCGCTGGCGCGAGTCGGTGGCTTATATGGCCGGGCAGGGTGTTACGCGCTTCCTCGAGATCGGCGCCGGCAAGGTGCTCAGCGGTCTGGTGAAGCGTATCGCCGATGGCGCCGTCGGCGTTGCCGTCGGTGGCCCCAATGACATTGCCGCAGCCAAGGATGCTGTTGCCGCGAGCTAGGCTCTTGTTTCACCTCTCCCCACCGGGGAGAGGTCGACCGACGAAGTCGGGCGGGTGAGGGGGCTTCCACAAGCTCCATCGCCCGCGGCGGGGGGGGGGGGGGGGCGGGCCGCGGCGCGCCGCGCCC
>JAEXYA010000058.1 GCA_023451825.1 Pseudomonadota bacterium | reverse complement strand
CCTTGTCGATCTGGTCGTAAGCGGTGAACGACGCACCGCCCGACTCGGCCAGGATCTTGGTGATCGCAGCGGTCAGCGAGGTCTTGCCGTGGTCGACGTGACCGATCGTGCCGATATTGCAGTGCGGCTTGTTACGTTCAAATTTTGCTTTGGCCATGATTCTCTCCTCTGGGTCGCAAGCTGTCGCCTACGACGATCAGGCAAACTTCTTCTGGACTTCGGCCGACACGTTTGCCGGCGCTTCAGCGTAGTGATCGAATGACATCGAGAACGTTGCACGACCCTGGCTCATCGAGCGCAGCGTGTTCACGTAACCGAACATGTTCATGAGCGGCACCATCGCGTTGATGACGTTGGCATTGCCGCGCATGTCCTGGCCCTGGATCTGGCCACGGCGGGAGTTCAAGTCGCCGATGACCGAACCGGTGTAGTCTTCCGGGGTCACGCATTCGACCTTCATGATCGGCTCGAGCAGAACGGACTTGCCCTTCTGCAGAGCGTCACGGAGAGCCGCACGCGATGCGATTTCGAACGCCAGTGCCGACGAGTCGACGTCATGGTAGGCGCCGTCCACCAGCTGGACGTGAACGTCCACGACCGGGAAGCCAGCGACCACGCCCGAGGTCATGACGCTGTTCAGGCCCTTTTCGACGCCCGGGATGTATTCCTTCGGAACGGCACCACCGACGATCTTGGACTCGAACACGAAGCCCGAACCCGGCTCGCCCGGCTCGACCACGAACTTGACGCGGGCGAACTGGCCGGTACCACCGGTCTGCTTCTTGTGGGTGTAGTCGACTTCAGCGCGCTTCGTGATCTTCTCACGGAACGCCACCTGCGGAGCGCCGATGTTGGCATCGACCTTGTAGGTGCGCTTCAGGATGTCGACCTTGATGTCGAGATGGAGTTCGCCCATGCCCTTCAGGATGGTCTGGCCGGACTCGTGGTCGGTCGACACGCGGAACGACGGATCTTCCGCAGCGAGCTTGGCGAGAGCCACGCCCAGCTTTTCCTGGTCGGCCTTCGACTTCGGCTCGATGGCGATTTCGATCACCGGCTCCGGGAATTCCATGCGCTCGAGGATGACCTGCTGGTCCGGATCGCAAAGCGTGTCACCGGTGCGGGCTTCCTTGAGGCCAGCCAGAGCGACGATGTCGCCGGCATAGGCTTCCTTGATGTCTTCACGGTTGTTCGCATGCATCAGCAGCATGCGGCCGATACGTTCTTTCTTCTCACGGGTCGAGTTCACGACACCGGTGCCCGACTGCAGAACACCCGAATAGATGCGGCAGAAGGTGATGGTGCCGACGAACGGGTCGTCCATGATCTTGAATGCGAGCAGAGCCAGCGGCTCCTTGTCGTCGGCCTTGCGGACGATCTCGTTGCCCTCGTCGTCCGTGCCCTTGATGGCAGGAACGTCGACCGGCGACGGCAGATATTCCACGACGGCGTCGAGCAGCGGCTGCACGCCCTTGTTCTTGAAGGCCGAGCCGCAAAGCACCGGATAGAACGCGCCAGTCAGCACGGCCTTACGGATCAGCTTCTTCAGCGTGACTTCATCCGGCTCGTTGCCGTCGAGATAAGCGGCCATCGCGTCGTCGTCGAGTTCGACGGCGGCTTCGAGCATCTTCTCGCGATATTCCTTGGCCTTGTCGAGCATGTCAGCCGGAATGTCGACGGTCTCGTACTTGGCGCCGAGAGCTTCGTTGTTCCAGATGTATGCCTTCATGATCACGAGATCGATCATGCCGACGAAGTCGTTCTCAGCGCCGATCGGCAGCTGGATCGCAACCGGCTTCGCACCGAGACGGTCAATGATGTCCTGCAGGCACTTGTAGAAGTCAGCGCCCGTCTTATCCATCTTGTTCGCGAAGACGATACGCGGAACCTTGTACTTGTCGCCCTGGCGCCAAACGGTTTCGGTCTGCGGCTCGACGCCCTGGTTGGAGTCGAGAACGCACACGGCGCCGTCGAGCACGCGCAGCGAACGCTCGACTTCAATGGTGAAGTCGACGTGGCCGGGGGTGTCGATGATGTTCAGGCGCTTGCCATTCCAATAGGCGGTGGTGGCAGCCGAAGTGATCGTGATACCACGCTCCTGCTCCTGCTCCATCCAGTCCATCGTCGCTGCACCTTCGTGCACTTCGCCGATCTTGTGGCTCTTGCCGGTGTAATAGAGGATGCGCTCGGTCGTCGTGGTCTTGCCAGCGTCGATATGCGCCATGATACCGAAGTTACGGTAGTCCTCGATGGCATTTTGGCGGGGCATGAGAGTGTCCTTACGTGTCCGTTCGAGACGCGATTACCAGCGATAATGAGAGAAGGCGCGGTTGGCTTCCGCCATCTTGTGCACGTCTTCACGCTTCTTGACCGCGTTGCCACGGCTGTTCGAAGCATCGAGCAGTTCAGCCGAGAGACGCTCGGTCATGGTCTTTTCGTTGCGGGCGCGCGCGGCGGTGATCAGCCAGCGAATGCCGAGGGCCTGACGGCGCACGCTGCGCACTTCAACCGGCACCTGGTACGTTGCACCACCGACGCGGCGGGAACGGACTTCGATGGTCGGCATGACGTTTTCGAGCGCCTGCTCGAACACGGTCAGCGGGCCCTGCTTGGTCTTGGCTTCGATCAGATCGAAAGCACCATAGACGATCTGTTCGGCGGCAGACTTCTTGCCGTCATACATGATCGAATTCATGAACTTGGTGACGATGATGTTCCCGAACTTCGGATCCGGGTTCACAACGCGCTTTTCAGCAGAATGGCGACGAGACATCGATCAGGCTCCGGCTTACTTCGGACGCTTCGCGCCGTACTTCGAACGACGCTGCTTACGGTTCTTGACGCCCTGGGTATCCAGCACGCCGCGGAGGATGTGGTAACGCACGCCGGGCAAATCCTTGACGCGGCCGCCGCGGATCATGACCACGGAGTGCTCTTGAAGGTTATGACCTTCACCCGGGATGTAACCGATGACTTCGAAGCCATTGGTCAGACGCACCTTGGCGACCTTACGAAGCGCCGAGTTCGGCTTCTTCGGCGTCGTGGTGTAGACGCGCGTGCAAACGCCACGCTTCTGCGGCGACTGCTGCAGAGCCGGCACCTTCTTGCGCGCCTTCTGAATGACCCGCGGATTTGCGATCAGCTGGTTGATCGTCGGCATGTCAGCCTTCACCCTTTATTCGCGCGAAGCCTGCATGGCCTCGCAAAAATTGCTCGGAGCTTCCGGCCCCACCGGTCTCGCGCCACACGAATTTCTTCGCGCAAAACGAAATAACGCCAACCATTCATCGCTGAATGGATAGCGCTAACGCCGCAGAGGACCACGATGGTGACATCGGGCTGTCGCCCTCAGTCGTTACCTTGGTCATGCACTGAATTCGATCTTCTGAGATGATCTCAGAAAGACCAAACATCGTATCGGCATTGCCTAGATTTAAACGGCAGCGTTTGAGCGTCTTGGTCGAGGTTGGTGCCCGCTGAGCTAGCTCATTGGGTGATCCGTACCGACACTGGCGAAGCTCACCGCCTGTCGTTAGTGGGCGGGTTGTATCCGCAGGGGTTAGGCAAGTCAACACCTATCCACATGCAAAATACGCTTGTGCCGCAGGGTTTTTTAGCACGCGAAGCCCCGGAAAATCACGCTGAATCCGCATGGATTCAAGGTCATCCACCGCTCCGTGCGCGGACTCCAAAACTGCAGTTTGATGACGACTGAATGGCAGTTGGAAGAGATTCTTTAACCCCGAAACGGACGATTCCGCCCCCTCCTCCCGATTCCCGCGTCATAGCGCGGTCAGAATCGGGAGAATCGGGGTTCAGGCCATTACCTGTTCGTTAAGGCAGCCGGGCGATGACCTTGATCTCGAAATCGAAGCCGGCGAGCCAATTGACGCCGACAGCGGTCCAGTTCGGATAAGGCTTGTCCGGGAAGATCATGGCGCGGACGGCATTGACGGTCTCGAACTGAGTCTGCGGATCGGTATGGAAGGTCGTGACATCGACGATGTCGTCATAGGACGCGCCTGCGGCCTTCAGGACGCTGGCGAGGTTGTCGAAGGCCAGTTGCACCTGTTTGGCGAAATCCGCCTCAGGCGAGCCGTCCTCGCGGCTGCCAACCTGCCCGGAGACGAAGAGCAGATCTCCCGACCGGATCGCCGCTGAATAGCTGTTGATCTCGTAAAGCGCCTGCCGGCCGGCAGGGAAGATTGCGTCGCGTTTGGCCATCATGTCTCGCCTGTTCCCAATCGGCGCGCCGGTTGATATACGCGCCGTACGCGATTACTTGGGAGCATACGGATCGTATGTCAATATTGACATACGCAATGTATGCGAACGGAGAATGACGGTGGCGACGGGCAAGCGCGCGCAGATGATGGAGGAAACGCGGGGCAAGCTGATCGCTTCGGCGCGCAAGGCCTTTGCCGAGAAAGGCTACGCCGCCTCCTCCATGGACGACCTCACCGCCGAGGCTGGGCTGACGCGCGGCGCGCTCTATCACAATTTTGGCGACAAGAAGGGCCTGCTGCAGGCCGTGATCGACCAGATCGATGCGGAGATGCTGGCGCGGATGCGGGTGGCGTCCAGCCAGGCAGAGACGCTTTGGCACGGCTTCATGATCGAGGGCGTGGCTTATATCGAAATGGCGCTGGAGCCCGAGATCCAGCGCATCATGCTGCTGGATGGCCCCGCCGTGCTCGGCGATCCCTCGCAATGGCCGAACCAGACGGCGTGCCTGCGCACGACCACGCAGGCAGTTCAGAAGCTGATCGCCGATGGGGTGGTGAAGGACGTCGATGCGGAAGCAGCAGCGCGGCTGATCAACGGCGCGGCGCTCAATGCAGCGCTGTGGGTTGCGGCGGCGAAGGAGCCGGAAGCGGTGCTGCCGAAGGCGGTGGACGCGTTTCGGGAATTGGCTTCGGGGTTGTTGCGGGAAGCCTGACCCGCTCCCGCATTGTCATCCCCGCGAAAGCGGGGATCCAGTAAACGCAAGCGGTGCGCCCCTATCACCGATGCCGGCGTTTACTGGATCGCCCGGTCAAGCCGGGCGGCGACAGTCGGAGGAGAGGATTATTACTCCTCCTCGTCGTCTTCATCCTCCTCGTCCTCATCATCCTCGTCTTCGTCGTCATCCTCATCAGCGGTATGACGTCCCTGGTTGTCCCAGAGTTCGCGGTAGGTCCCGCCGAGCGCCAGCAGCTCCGCATGCGAGCCGCGCTCGATCACCCTGCCCCCGCTGATGACGATGATCTCGTCCATCTCCACCACCGACGTCAGCCGGTGCGTCGATGAAATCATGGTGCGGCCTTCGGCGAGCTTGAACAACGTGGCGTTCAGCGCCGCTTCCGTGGTCTGGTCGAGCGCGGACGTCGCCTCGTCCAGCAACAGCACCGATGGATTGCGCACGATGGCACGCGCGATCGCGATGCGCTGGCGCTGGCCGCCGGACAGCGTGTCGCCGCGCTCGCCGACCTGCGTGTCGTATTTGTCCGGCAGGCTCATGATGTAACGATGGATCTCGGCCTTCTTGGCTGCCTCCACCACATCCTCGTCGGTCGCGCCTTCCTTGCCGAGCCGGATGTTTTCGCGGATCGACATGTTGAACAGCATGTTCTCCTGGAACACGACAGCCATATGGCTGCGCAGCGACTCGCGCGTCACCTTGCGAATGTCCACGCCGTCGATGGTCAGCTTGCCTTCGTCCGGCATATAGAGCCGCAGGATCAGGTTCAGCAGCGTGCTCTTGCCCGAGCCCGACGGGCCGACGATGGCGATCTTCTTGCCGACATCGAGCTTGAGGCTGAGATTGTCCAGCACCGGCGCGCGGCTGTTTTCGTATTGGAACGTGACGCGATCAAACGTGATGTTGTTTTCGACACGCGGCAATTCCGGCGCGTTGGGCTTGTCGGAGCCGCGGGTCGGCTCGTCCAGCATCTCGTTCATATGCTGCACGGCGGCGGCCGTCTGGATCGACACCGGGATGAAGTGCATCACATGGGCGATGTTATACGACACCTCCCAGAACGCGCTCTCGAAGGTGACGAAGGTGCCGACGGTGATCTGGCCTTTGGTGGCGAGATAGGCGCCGATGGCCAGCACCACGAGATGCAGCATCAGCACCGAGATGGTGACCGAGCGCTCGACCATGGTTGAGAGGAAGGTCGCCGCGGCGATCTTCTTCTGGGTGTCGTCATTGCGCAGTCGGAACCAGCCCAGGGTGCGGCGCTGCAGACTAAAGGCCTTGATCACGGCCTGTGCGGCGATGTTTTCCTGGATGGTGCCGAGGATCGACGCTTCGCTCTGCTTCTGCTCGTAATTGGCCTGCACCGCCTTGGGCGTGAGAATGCGCGGGCCGATCAGCGTGATCGGGAAGATCAGCAGCGCCACCAATGCCAGCTGCCAGTTCAGATAGAACATCAGCAGGATGCCGGCGATCAGTTCGAGAAACGGCAGCAACGCGCTGTTGGCGAAGCTTTTGATGCAGGTCTCGTAGGACGCCATGTCAACGGAGAAACGCGACAGCGTTTCGCCGCGCTTGGTGCGCGCGAAATAGGCCGACGGCAGCTCCTGCACGTGTCCGAACAAGCGCTCGCGCGCGCTGGAGATGATCGATGAAGCGAGCCGCGCGTCCCAGCGTTCATACCAGATCGCCACGATCGAGGTGATGATGCCGGCGACGGCGAGCACCGACAGGATCTTGATCAGCGCGTCAAAATCTTCCTCGCCGAGCGCATCGTCGATGAGGAATTTGAGGCTGAGCGGCATGATGACGTTGAACAACGTCTCGACCAGAACGCCGAAGCCGACAAAGGCCAGCATCTTGCGGCGATTGGCCAGGAACGGCCGCGTGAAGGCATAGATGGTGCCAAAGGCGCCGGCGGCTTCGCGCGCGGTGAAAACGACGAGCTCCTCGTCGTCGTCATCGTCATCATCGTCGTCCTCATCCTCGTCCTCGACGGACTTGGCCTTGACGTTCTTTTCCGTGACGAGTTTTTCCGGCGCCGGCGGCTTGGTGCTCGGCACCGACGCCGCGGCCACACCGACCGGCAGCGCAAATTTTCCGTCCAGCGGATCGGTCGCTTTAGCGTCGTCGGAGGCAGGTTTTTCAGGAGGCTTCGACGCCATGAACCGGACCGTTTTTGCAAGAATCAATGTCGTGGCTTCTACAGCCACGACGTGAAGTCTATGCGATCAGGATCGGTTCCGCAAAAGGCCGCCACAAGACAGGCGGCCGTAGGATGGGTTGAGCGGAGCGAAAACCCATCACTGTTCCTTGCCGCAAGCTCGGCTGATGGGTTTTCGCTTCGGCGCTATCGCGCCTGCGCTCAACCCATCCTACGGCCGCGGAGCTTTAGTCCTCTTCCGCCTCGACCTTGTCGAAGAACGAATAACGCAGACTGTCCGCGTCGGCGTACCAGTGGCCGGGGCCCTTCCCGGCTGCGAGCGTCGCTTCCCACACCTGCTCGGTGCAATCGCGGCGGTGCATGGAGAGATCAAAACCGTTGCCGAAGAACAGTTCCGACCATTCCCACCAGGTGCCAAGCTTCTTCACGCCGCGCAAAAGGTCGTAGCGATCGATCACCGCCGGCGCCATGTCGGAGGTCACCGAGCCGAAGATCAGGCCGGTCTTGATGACGCGGTTGAGCTCCTCGATGGCCGCCGTCACCTGCTTGTCGGCGACGTGGCACAGCGACGTCTCGAACACGAAGTCGAACTGCTCGTCCTTGAACGGCAGATCGGTGATGGAGCCGAGCTTGTTGTACTTCTGCAGCGCCTTCGGCGTCTTGGCGTGGATCGCCTTGTTGTTCTCGACGCCCCAGGCATCGATCCCCTTGGTGCGCAGCGCGCCGACCAGCTCGCCCGATGACGAGCCGGCCACCAGCAACTTGTAGCCCTTGGCGCGGCCCCAGACGATCTTGATCAGTTTGGTCAGATAGTCGGGATCGGTGAACTGACTCCAGACTTCGCTGTAAGGCCCGGCATTGCGATAGTTCTTGAAGTAGTTGTTGTCGATCCTGTCGGAGGCGACGACGCCATTGACGCCCTGCGCGCGGCGCAGCTTCATCATCTCGGTGACGATGATGTCGGTGGCGGCATCCGAGGAATCGAGCAGACCGTTCAGCGTGGAGTCGAACAGATAGTCGCCGACCACCACGATGCCCGGATGGCCCTTCGGCTCCGGCCGGTGATTGGTCATCACGTCGCGCACCGGCATGCCGCCGGGGATCGAATTCACTGACGACAGCCAGCGATGGATCTTGCCTTCGACAAGATGCGATCGCGCATCGCCAAACGAGGCCGGCAGCGACTTGATCGCGGCGTCGATCAGTTCTTCGTCGGAGAGATTGGCGAAGGCCAGCGCATCGGAGCCGGCGATCAGCCAGTTGAGCACGCCGTGCTTGCCGACATCGTGGCGCGCGCCTTCATTATAGACGCAGCAGCCGCCGAAGGCTTCGGACATGAACCAGGCGCCGGGGATCTGGTCGCCCCAGAACGGGGTATCGAACAGAATGGAGACGCGCAGATAATGCGCGGGGCGATCGAAGTAAGCGACATGCTTGACCATGGAGCTGCGCAGGTCCTCGCCGCTCCAGCGCATGGTGGCGAGCCAGGAATGCGGCAGGCACATCACGACCAGATCGAAGTCGCGCGCTTCCGGCCCCTTGCCGTTCATCATGTCGAGGCGATAGCGCCCCTCTTCGGTCTTGCCGACCTTGAGGACGCGATGATTGAGCGCGATATCGGCGTTCACTTCCGAGCGCAGGCAGTCGATCAGTTGCTCATTGCCGTTCTGGATCGAATACAGGCCGATATAGCCGTCCACATCCATCACGAAGTTCTTGAGGGCATTGAGGCCGTTGGTGTTATGCGCCTCGGTGGCGATATCCGAGCGCGCCATGGCCTTGAAGAAGCGCTTTGCGGTTGGATCGCTGACTTCGCGGTCAAGCAGCTCCTCGGCATTGATCCACGCCCAGGGATTTTCGTTGTCGTGCGCGCCGACGCCTTCATAATATTCCAGCGGCGAGATCATCTTCGCGCACTTCTTGCGGAAGGCTTCGATCGCTGCCGCAGTCTTGGCGCCGTATTTCCTGCGCATGCCGGGCACGTCGTCGATCAGCTCGCCGTCGAGCATCACCTGCTCGGCATCCATCGGGATCGTCTGCAGGCCGAAATGCTGGATCAGCTCGCGCAGCGGATCCGGCCCGATCATCGAATAGTCGTAGATCTCGGCAACGCCGGCTTCATACATCGCATCAGATGTGTCGAACTTGCGCGTGACGATCTTGCCGCCGAGACGGTCCGAAGCCTCATAGATGGTGACCCGGCAGAGATCGCCGAGCTTCTTCTTGAGATACCAGGCGCTCATCAGGCCGCCCGGACCACCACCAACAATCGCAAGATCAAGCATCTAAATTCTTTCGCGCCCTGAATTTGGTGCCGGTCGCCCCCGGCGTGAATCGATCTAGCGCATTCGTCGCCGTGGCGGAATCCGGGCCGGCGCAAGGCTGCTGCCTGCCCGCCTCGAAGCACACTAAACCATTCGAACTAAGACCATTTTCGATCTGAAGGAAAGATGAACGGAGGTGGCAAAGTCTATGCGATGGGTCAAATTGCGCTAACCCGCAAAGAAAACCCGGCTGTGCACCGGCCCATTGATTCTGGTCAGCCCCATGCCGCGCTGAGGATCCTCGATCTTGCGCTCAAGCCGGCGATGCCCGAACCAATTCGCGGCATCGGACAACGACAACACCGGGGCCGACGCCGCAAATTGAAACTAAGGATTGCTGCAACCGGTTGCAAACCCTGCAAAACTGGGCGATATAGAAACGCGTCACTTCTATATACGAGGGCGATATGGCGACTATTTCAGCTAATGTCGATGATCAGATGGCCAAGAAGGTGCGCGTCGTGGCGGACAAGGAGCACCGATCTACGTCCAACGTCGTCTCCAGCGCTCTCACGGTCTTCATGGGTCTGCCGAAAGAACTGCGCGACACGCTGCTCGAACTGCAGTCATCCCACGATGCGAAGGCCTCAAAGCGGATCGCCCGCGAAATGCAGGCGACCGTCGCGCGTATTCGACTGGAAATCGCGACCGAGCAGCTGGTTGCCGAAGGCTTGATGACGGAGCGGTCTGACATCTCGGAAGAGCGCGATCTCCTGGAAGAAGCGACCCGCCTTGCCGAAGAAGTCCGGCAGGCGAAGCCAAATCCGTGACGGCATCGCTGCGCATCGTTCTCGACGTCAATATTTGGGTGGCAAACCTTTTGGCAGCCGCCAAAGGACGTCGTAACACCGCAGCCCAGCGGCTGGTTTCCATCGTGAGCCAAGGCCGATGGGACAAACGCGATGTGCAGTTGATCGTCTCGCTCGAAATGCTCGATACGCTGCAAACCGTGTTGGAGCGCATAGGCGCCGGTTCGGCGACCGCGGAAGCCTATTGTGCGGCGGTCAAGGACATCATGCAGTCCGGTCCCGACCGTCTCGATCCCTATCTGTTGCTTGGCGATGGCCGCGAGCAATTCGCGATGAGCGATGTCGAGGACGCAGGCGTGCTGGCGACCGCGTTCGCGGCAAAAGCGTCGCTCCTTGTGACGGATAACCTGAAAGATTTCAAAACGGACGATGCTCTCCACGTCGATACACAAATCATCGGGGCGGCCTCTCGTGCAAGACAGCTATACGCCTTGCGACATCGGCGCTCCGGCATCGATCTGCTCGTCGCACATCCCTTCGATGCGATGAGCTGGATCGATCGGCGCCTTGCGATCGAAGCCGACACGATATGGACTGATCTTGTAGCAGCAGCCGCCAATCGCCTTTAGCTCAACTGTCATCGGCGTTCACATCACGAAAAAGGAGTGGCTCGCGCCGGCCAGCCCATAGCTCAAATGTGGAATTCTTACTCCACCTCCAATGCCCCTTATTCGACAGAGAATTCCGGGTCCCAACCATGGCGGAGATTTCTTCTGGAAGAGCCAGAAGTGTGTCTCCATCTTCGAGCGGGCAATGTCAGATTCTACAACAAGGCGGCTGCGATGCACCTCGGATTATGTTACCGATGGCAGCCCTGATGGGAGTGGTCACGGACTTGCGTTGAGAGAGGTCAGCGCGTCGAAATGATCTGGGAGGCATGATGCCACTTTACACTTATGTCGCCGTCTACAAGGGGACCAGTTACATCGCTCAGCAAACGCGAAGTAACTATCAGGGCTTCGGCGACTGGATACACGCGCTGCCTGCTGCATTGAAAGCGAAAGCCGCTCAGAGCATGCACGCTGGGTTTGAGCCAATTCCAAACCGAAAGAATGTTTGGCAAAGAACCCAAATGATTGACGGAAGCGAACTGGTCGTCACCGCAATTCAAACTGAACGCTGATTTTCAGTGTGTGATGGTTTAGTCGAGAAAAATTAGACCCTCGAATACGATTCGAGCATCAACAGGATATTCTTGGAGGCTCAAAAGTCGTTTGGAATCGGCATTTTGACGTTTCCACACTTAAGCTAGGGGCTGGCTCGCACCGGCCCTTCGATTCCTGTCAGTGGCGCCCGATTTTTTGTGCCGGCAGAGATAGAGCGCGCTCCATGATGACCGTCCTTTCGTCGCCATGGTAAGCATCTCGGACAGCAGCAAACCCTAACCGAGCGTAAAATGCCTCGGCGGAAACGGAAGCGGGAACGGTCAGAACGGCGACTTGCCGCTCAGAAGCCAATGTTTCGATGGTTTGCACTAATGACCGACCGATTCCGCGTCCTTGAAAGTCGGGCGACACGAACATTGTGCGAACCACTGCCCCGTCGAGACTTCCGGTACCAACAATCTCGCCATCGACCAGAGCGACGAAAACGTCTCGTCTGGCGATCAATTGCGCGACTGCAGCGGGGCTGAAACTGAGTTCAACGCGGGCGATGATGTCGGGTGCGTAGTCCTTCGCGTTGGTTTCGCGCAGAGCTCGGATAATGACACGGCTGATATCAGCCGCATCGCTGACATCAGCAGCCCGCACATCGTGCCTCATGAGATCGCATCCGTACAAAGAGGATGGGACGATCAAATCAAAGAAAAGGGGCCAGCGTAAGCCAGCCCCTTTCAACTTCTAGCGAATCCGCGTGACTTACTCGGCGGGCGGCAGAGCCAGCGGCTCGGCTTCCGGCGAGGCCGACGGCACGATGGCTGCCTGCTTCTCGCGCTCGTCCTGGATCATCGTGTCGCGCTTCATGGCGACCTCGCGGATCTTGGCCATGGAGGCGCCCGTACCGGCCGGGATCAGGCGGCCGACAATGACGTTCTCCTTGAGACCCTCGAGCGGATCGATCTTGCCGTTGACCGCCGCCTCGGTGAGGACGCGGGTGGTCTCCTGGAACGATGCCGCCGAGAAGAACGAACGCGTCTGCAGCGAGGCCTTGGTGATGCCGAGCAGCACCGGATTTCCGGTCGCCGGCTTCTTGCCTTCCTCTTCCGCCTTCGCATTCAGCGCGTTGAACTCGATCTTGTCGACCTGCTCACCCGAGATCATGTCGGTATCACCCTGATCGGTGACCTCGATCTTCTGCAGCATCTGACGGACAATCACTTCGATGTGCTTGTCGTTGATGAGCACGCCCTGCAACCGGTAAACTTCCTGGATTTCGTTGACCAGATAGGCAGCGAGTTCCTCGATGCCCTTGATCGCCAGAATGTCATGCGGCGCCGGATTGCCTTCGACGATGAAGTCGCCCTTTTCGACGATATCACCATCCTGCAGATGGATGTGCTTGCCCTTCGGAATGAGGTACTCGCGAGTCTCCTCAAGCTTGTCGAGCGGTTCGATCGAGATGCGACGCTTGTTCTTGTAGTCGCGTCCGAAGCGGATGGTGCCGCCGATCTCTGCGATGATCGCCGCGTCCTTCGGCTTGCGGGCCTCGAACAGTTCGGCAACGCGCGGCAGACCGCCGGTGATGTCACGCGTCTTCGCGCTTTCGGTCGAGACACGGGCGAGAATGTCGCCGGCCTGAACCTTGGCGCCGACGTCGACCGAGAGGATCGCGTCAGGCGAGAGCATGTAACGGGCATCGCCACCGCGAGCCAGCTTCAGCACCTTGCCATCCGAGCCCTTGACCACGATGGCCGGACGCAGGTCTGCACCCGCGCGCGACGAACGCCAGTCGATGACCACGCGCTTGGCGATACCGGTCGACTCGTCGAGGGTTTCGGTGACGGACTGGCCGTCCACGAGATCCTCGAAACCGATCACACCATCGACTTCGGTCAGCAGCGGACGGGAATACGGATCCCATTCCGTGATGCGCTGGCCGCGCTTGACGGTGTCGCCATTGGCCACGTGAACGCGGGCACCGTACTGAATACGATACGTCGCGCGCTCGGTGCCGTCGGCATCGCTGATCGCGATCACCATGTTGCGGACCATCGCCACCGTGTGACCTTCGCCGTTCTTGGCGAGAGCCTCGTTACGGATGGTGACCTTACCGTCGAAGTTCGACTCGATGACCGACTGCTCGTTGAGCTGAGCGGCGCCGCCGATGTGGAACGTACGCATGGTGAGCTGCGTGCCGGGTTCACCGATCGACTGCGCGGCGATGACGCCGACAGCTTCACCGTGATTGACCGGCGTACCGCGCGCGAGGTCGCGGCCGTAGCAGGTGCCGCAGATGCCGTTGACCAGTTCGCAAGTGAGAGCCGAACGGATCTTCACTTCCTGGATGCCGGCCTTCTGCAGACGATCGACATCCTTTTCTTCCATCAGCGTGTTGCGCTTGATCAGCACTTCACCGCTGTTCGGATCGACGATGTCTTCGCAAGCCGAGCGACCGAGGATACGCGACGCCAGCGACGCGACTACCGAGCCCGCATCGACGATGGCGCGCATCTTGATGCCGAGATTGGTGCCGCAATCGGTCTGCGTGATGATGCAGTCCTGCGCGACGTCAACCAGACGACGGGTCAGGTAACCCGAGTTCGCGGTCTTCAACGCGGTGTCCGCGAGACCCTTACGGGCGCCGTGGGTCGAGTTGAAGTATTCGAGAACCGACAGGCCTTCCTTGAAGTTCGAGATGATCGGCGTTTCGATGATCTCGCCCGACGGCTTGGCCATCAGGCCGCGCATACCACCGAGCTGACGCATCTGGGCCGGCGAACCACGGGCACCGGAATGCGCCATCATGTAGATCGAGTTGATCTGGGCTTCTTCACCCTGCGCATTGGTCTTCACCGAGGAGATTTCCTTCATCATCTCCTTGGCGACTTCTTCCGAAGCCTTCGACCAGGCGTCGACGACCTTGTTGTACTTCTCACCATGGGTGATCAGACCGTCATTGTACTGCTGCTCGAAGTCCTTCGCGAAGGCACGGGTCGCATCGACGACCTTCCACTTCGTGGCGGGCACGACCATGTCGTCCTTGCCGAACGAGATGCCGGCCTTGAACGCATTGTAGAAGCCGAGCGCCATGATGCGATCGCAGAAGATCACGGTCTCTTTCTGACCGCAGTGACGATAGACCTGATCGATGACGCCGGAGATTTCCTTCTTCGTCATCAACTTGTTGATGGTCTCGTAAGGCACCTTCGGCGACTTCGGCAGAACCTGACCGAGCATCGCACGACCAGCGGTGGTTTCGATCAGACGCGTGACGGTCTTGCCGTCGGCATCGAGACCGGTCCAGCTGTACTTGATCTTGGTGTGGAGGTGGATGACCTTCGCATGCAGGGCATGCTCGATCTCCGACATCTCACGATAAACCTTGCCCTCGCCCGGCAGGCCGGCGCGCATGGTGGACAGGTAGTACAGACCGAGCACGATGTCCTGCGACGGCACGATGATCGGCTGACCGTTCGCGGGATGCAGGATGTTGTTGGTCGACATCATCAGCACGCGCGCTTCCAGCTGCGCTTCAAGCGACAGCGGAACGTGCACGGCCATCTGGTCGCCGTCGAAGTCGGCGTTGAAGGCCGAGCAGACCAGCGGATGCAGCTGGATCGCCTTGCCTTCGATCAGCACCGGCTCGAACGCCTGGATGCCGAGACGATGCAGCGTCGGCGCGCGGTTCAGCAGCACGGGATGCTCGCGAATGACCTCGTCGAGGATGTCCCAAACCTCGGGACGCTCCTTCTCCACGAGCTTCTTCGCCTGCTTCACCGTGGTGGACAGACCCTTGGCGTCGAGACGCGAATAGATGAACGGCTTGAACAGTTCGAGCGCCATCTTCTTCGGCAGGCCGCACTGATGCAGGCGCAGTTCGGGACCGACCACGATGACCGAACGGCCCGAATAGTCGACGCGCTTGCCGAGCAGGTTCTGACGGAAGCGGCCCTGCTTGCCCTTCAGCATGTCAGCGAGCGACTTCAGCGGACGCTTGTTGGCGCCGGTGATGACGCGGCCGCGGCGGCCGTTGTCGAACAGCGCGTCAACGGCTTCCTGCAACATACGCTTTTCGTTGCGGATGATGATGTCCGGCGCGCGGAGCTCCATCAGGCGCTTCAAGCGGTTGTTACGGTTGATGACGCGGCGATACAGGTCGTTGAGGTCCGACGTCGCGAAGCGACCGCCATCGAGCGGCACCAGCGGACGCAGATCCGGCGGGATCACCGGCACGACGGTGAGGATCATCCATTCCGGCTTGTTGCCGGAGAAGCGGAAGGCTTCGACGATCTTCAGGCGCTTGGCGAGCTTCTTGTGCTTGATGTCGGATTCCGTCTCCTTCATCTCGGCACGCAGTTCGACATCGAGCTTCTCGAGGTCGAGGCCACGCAGCAGCTCGCGGATCGCTTCCGCGCCGATCATGGCGGTGAACGAGTCCTGGCCGTATTCGTCCTGCGCCTTCAGATATTCGTCTTCAGACAGCAGCTGACGGTCCTTGAGCGCGGTGAGACCCGGCTCGAGAACGACATAATATTCGAAATACAGGATGCGCTCGAGATCCTTGAGCGTCATGTCCAGCAACTGGCCGATGCGCGACGGCAGCGACTTCAGGAACCAGATATGCGCAACGGGAGCGGCGAGCTCGATGTGGCCCATGCGCTCGCGACGGACGCGCGACAGGGTCACTTCGACTGAGCACTTCTCGCAGATGATGCCCTTGTATTTCATGCGCTTGTACTTGCCGCACAAGCACTCGTAATCCTTGATGGGCCCGAAGATGCGGGCGCAGAACAGGCCGTCGCGCTCGGGCTTGAATGTACGGTAGTTGATGGTTTCCGGCTTCTTGATCTCGCCGTAGGACCAGGACAGAATCTTCTCGGGGCTCGCGATCGAGATCCGGATCTGGTCGAAGACCTGAGCCGGAGTCGTCGGGTTGAAGAGATTCATAATTTCTTGGTTCATGGTCTTCTCCTCGCGTGCCGATCGCCATCAGCAGCAAATTCGAAATTCTTCAGTCACGCGCGCTGCCATACGTCCGGGCTGCGGCGCAGACGCCCGGCCGCGAGGCCGGGCGTGACGCTATCAATTACTCGGCAGCCTCGGAGGTCGGGCCCGGCAGCTTGGAATTGTGCAGGTCGACGTTGAGGCCGAGCGAGCGCATTTCCTTCACGAGCACGTTGAACGATTCCGGGATACCGGCCTCGAACGTGTCGTCGCCGCGCACGATCGCCTCGTAGACCTTGGTACGGCCCGCGACGTCGTCCGACTTCACCGTCAGCATTTCCTGCAGCGTGTAAGCCGCGCCGTAGGCTTCGAGTGCCCACACTTCCATTTCACCGAAGCGCTGGCCGCCGAACTGCGCCTTGCCACCCAGCGGCTGCTGCGTGACGAGCGAGTACGGACCGATCGAACGCGCGTGGATCTTGTCGTCCACGAGATGGTGAAGCTTGAGCATGTAGATGTAGCCCACGGTCACCTTGCGATCGAACTGGTCGCCCGTGCGGCCGTCATAGACGGTCGACTGGCCCGACTTGTCGAAGCCTGCGAGCTTCAGCATGTCTTCGATGTCGGCTTCCTTCGCACCGTCGAACACCGGCGTCGCGATCGGCACGCCAGGCTTCAGGTTGCGCGCAAGCTCGATCAGCTCGTCGTCGTTCAGCGACTTGATGACTTCATCATCGCCATAGACGTTCTTCAAGGTCTCGCGCAGCGGCTTGAGATCCTGACGCTGATAGAAGGCGTCGATGGTTTCGCCGATCTTCTTGCCCATGCCGGCGCAGGCCCAGCCGAGATGCGTCTCGAGGATCTGACCGACATTCATGCGCGACGGCACGCCCAGCGGGTTGAGCACGATGTCCGCATGTGTACCGTCTTCGAGGAACGGCATGTCTTCGATCGGAACGATCTTCGACACCACGCCCTTGTTGCCGTGACGGCCGGCCATCTTGTCGCCCGGCTGGATCTTGCGCTTCACGGCGACGAAGACCTTGACCATCTTCATCACGCCCGGCGGCAGTTCGTCGCCGCGCTGCAGCTTCTCGACCTTGTCGAGGAAGCGCTGTTCAAGGCCCTTCTTCGATTCGTCGTACTGCTTCCGCATCGCTTCGATTTCGGTCATCAGCTTGTCGTTCGCGGTGGCAAACATCCACCACTGCGACCGCGGATTCTCGTCGAGCACGGCGCGCGTGATCTTGCTGTCCTTCTTGAAGCCCTTCGGACCGGCGATGCCGACCTTGTTCTCCAGGAGATCAGCCAGACGGCCATAGACGTTACGATCCAGGATGGCCTGTTCGTCGTCACGGTCCTTGGCGAGACGTTCGATCTCTTCGCGCTCGATGGCCAGCGCACGTTCGTCCTTGTCGACGCCGTGGCGGTTGAACACGCGGACTTCCACGATGGTGCCCTGCACGCCCGGAGGCACGCGGAGCGAGGTATCGCGAACATCCGACGCCTTTTCACCGAAGATGGCGCGCAGGAGCTTTTCTTCCGGCGTCATCGGGCTTTCGCCCTTCGGGGTGATCTTGCCGACCAGGATGTCGCCGGCGCGGACTTCGGCGCCGATATAGACGATGCCGGCTTCGTCGAGGTTCTTCAGCGCTTCTTCCGACACGTTCGGAATGTCGCGGGTGATTTCCTCAGGACCAAGCTTGGTGTCGCGGGCCATGACTTCGAATTCCTCGATGTGGATCGAGGTGAAGACGTCTTCCTTCACGATCCGCTCGGAGAGCAGGATCGAGTCTTCGAAGTTGTAGCCATTCCACGGCATGAACGCGACGAGCACGTTACGGCCGAGTGCGAGCTCACCGAGATCGGTCGACGGACCGTCAGCAATGATGTCGCCCTTGCGCACGACATCGCCGACCTTCACCAGCGGACGCTGGTTGATGCAGGTCGACTGGTTCGAGCGCTGGTACTTCATGAGACGATAGATATCGACGCCCGACTTGGTCGGATCGAGATCTTCGGTCGCACGGATAACCACGCGGGTTGCGTCGATCTGGTCGATGACCCCCGAACGGCGAGCAGCGATCGCAGCACCGGAATCGCGGGCCACGACGGCTTCCATGCCGGTGCCGACGAACGGCGCTTCGGCGCGCACCAGCGGCACGGCCTGACGCTGCATGTTCGAGCCCATCAGCGCGCGGTTGGCGTCGTCGTTCTCGAGGAACGGGATCAGCGCCGCAGCGACAGACACGAGCTGCTTCGGCGACACGTCCATGTAGTCGACCTTGTCGGCCGGCAGCGGCAACACGTCGCCAGCGTGACGGCAGATCACCATCTCGTCGGCGAAGTGGCCCTTGGCGTCGAGCTGCACATTGGCCTGCGCGACCGAGTAGCGGCCCTCTTCCATGGCCGAGAGATACACGACCTCGTCGGTGACGCGGCCTTCCTTGACCTTGCGATACGGGGTCTCAACGAAGCCGTACTTGTTCACGCGCGCGAAGGTGGCGAGCGAGTTGATCAGACCGATGTTCGGGCCTTCCGGCGTCTCAATCGGGCAGATACGGCCATAGTGGGTCGGATGCACGTCGCGGACTTCGAAGCCGGCGCGCTCGCGGGTCAGACCGCCCGGTCCAAGCGCCGAGAGACGACGCTTGTGGGTGATTTCCGACAGCGGGTTGGTCTGGTCCATGAACTGCGACAGCTGCGACGAGCCGAAGAATTCACGCACAGCTGCGGCGGCAGGCTTCGCGTTGATGAGGTCCTGCGGCATCACGGTGTCGATATCCACCGACGACATGCGCTCCTTGATGGCGCGCTCCATGCGCAGCAGACCGACGCGATACTGATTTTCCATCAGCTCGCCCACCGAACGCACACGGCGGTTGCCGAGATGGTCGATGTCGTCGATCTCGCCCTTGCCGTCGCGCAGGTCCACCAGGGTCTTGATGACCGAGAGGATGTCTTCCTTGCGCAGCGTGCGATGGGTGTCCGGCGCATCGAGTTCGAGGCGCATATTCATCTTCACGCGGCCCACGGCCGAGAGGTCGTAGCGCTCGGCGTCGAAGAACAGCGACTGGAACATGTTCTGCGCCGACTCGAGGGTCGGCGGCTCGCCCGGACGCATCACGCGATAGATGTCGAACAGCGCGTCTTCACGCGTGACGTTCTTGTCGGCCGCGAGCGTGTTGCGGATATAGGCGCCGATATTGACATGGTCGATATCGAGCAGCGGCAGCTCCTTGTAGCCCTCTTCGTCGAGTGCCTTCAGCAGCTTCTCGGTGATCTCTTCGCCGGCTTCGGCGTAGATTTCACCGGTCTTCGCATTGACCAGGTCGTCGGCGAGATAGCTGCCGATCAAATCCTCATCGGTGAGCTGCAGGGCCTTGAGGCCCTTCTCGGCGAGCTGGCGGGCGCCACGCACGGTGAGCTTCTTGCCAGCTTCGAGCGCGACCTTGCCGGTGTCGGCGTCGATCAGGTCGTTGACGGTCGAGTAGCCGCGGAAACGCGACGGATCGAACGGAACGCGCCAGCCGCCTTCCTTGATCTGCTTGTAGATGATCTTCTGGTAGAACGTGGACAGGATCTCTTCGCCGTCCAGGCCCAGCGCATACATCAGCGACGTCACCGGAATCTTGCGGCGACGGTCGATACGCGCAAACACGATGTCCTTGGCGTCGAACTCGATGTCCAGCCACGAACCGCGATACGGGATCACGCGGGCAGCGAACAGCAGCTTGCCCGACGAATGGGTCTTGCCCTTGTCGTGATCGAAGAACACGCCCGGCGACCGGTGCATCTGCGAGACGATGACGCGCTCGGTGCCGTTGACGACGAAGGTGCCGTTCATGGTCATGAGCGGGATATCGCCCATGTAGACGTCCTGCTCCTTGATGTCCTTGACGGACTTGGCGCCGGTTTCTTCGTCGATATCGAACACGATCAGGCGCAGCGTCACCTTCAGCGGCGCAGCATAGGTCATGCCGCGCTGGCGGCATTCGTCCACGTCATATTTCGGCGGCTCGAATTCATAGCGGACGAATTCCAGCATCGAGGTGCCGGCAAAATCCGAGATCGGGAACACCGAACGGAACACGGCCTGCAGGCCCTCGTCCAGGCGGCCGCCATTGGGCTCGTCAACCATCAGGAACTGATCGTAGGACGCCTTCTGAACCTCGATGAGGTTCGGCATCTCGGCGACTTCCTTGATGTGACCAAAGAACTTGCGAACGCGCTTGCGACCGGTGAACGTCTGCTGACCCATCGTGGCCTCTCATTGCGTCGCCCGGGAGGGGCGATCCTTCCGAAGCACGGCTGCCGCCGCCTCCGGGTTGAATTTTTCCGACTTCGTCCCGACATCCGCGCCCCAACTCAGGAACAAAATCCCCAAATCGAGCGTTCAGACCCCAGAACGCAAAACGACGTGCGCGATGCCTGGCTGCATCTCGCCCGTCCAAAACCATTTAGCTGCGGATCGAATAGCCCGAAATTGGCCAATCTCCCAACGGCTTAGGATAGAACGTTACCGCTCTCGCCGTCAAACCGCGCTTGCCTGCTGCCGACCCGATATGGGGCGGCAATCGTGGAGATTCGAGGGTCGTTCCCTCAGCTTCCCCACACTTTCTTGTGTGCAGCCATCGCTGGATACACGCGAGGCCCGGAGGAAGAGCGGCCCGAAGGCCGCCCTTCCCGGGAACTCGAAGGTCTTACTTGAGCTCGACCTTGGCGCCAGCCTTCTCGAGCTGAGCCTTGATCTTTTCGGCTTCGTCCTTGGCAACGCCTTCCTTGAGGGGCTTCGGCGCGCCTTCGACGAGGTCCTTGGCTTCCTTGAGGCCCAGGCCGGTGATGGCGCGGACTTCCTTAATGACTTCGATCTTCTTGTCGCCGGCAGCGGCGAGAACGATCGTGAAGTCGGTCTTTTCTTCAGCAGCGGCAGCACCGCCACCAGCGCCCGGAGCAGCGGCAACAGCCACGGCAGCGGCGGCAGACACGCCCCACTTTTCTTCGAGCAGCTTGGCGAGTTCGGCGGCTTCGAGCACGGTCAGGCTCGAGAGGTCGTCAACGATCTTATTGAGGTCAGCCATTGTCTATATCCTTAAGCGTATTTGGTTCGAACCAGTTTGATTGCGAAGGGCGTCAGGCCGCTTCGCTCTTTGAGGCATAGGCCTGAACAACGCGCGCGACCTTTGCCGCGGGTGCTGTCGACAGCTGAGCGATCTTGGTCGCCGGCGCCACAAGGAGGCCAACGAGTTTGCCGCGCAGTTCGTCGAGCGAGGGCAGCGCGGCCAGGGCCTTGACGCTGTCGACGTTCAGGACTGTCTTGCCCATCGAGCCGCCAAGAATGACGAACTTGTCGTTCGCCTTGGCAAATTCAACGGCAATCTTCGGTGCGGCTACCGGATCGTCCGAAGTGGCGATCACAGTCGGGCCCTTCAGCAGGGAACCGATGGCAACAACATCCGTGCCTTCAAGAGCAATTTTGGCGAGACGGTTTTTCGAGACCTTCACCGAGGCACCCGCCTGCTTCATCTGCTTACGCAGGTTCTGCATCTGGGCAACGGTGAGGCCGGAATAATGGGCGACGACCGCAACGCCGGTGGTCTTGAAGACCCCGTTCAGCGCTTCGACCGCGTCCTTTTTAGCCGCTCTTTCCACAGCAAGCTCTCTCCGGTTGGCAGCCCCGATCGTGAGGCCGCCGGTTTGCACCCAACCGCCTCACCGACATGACCTCGAGACACACAGCCTCCAGACATCCCGGGCGAGACGATCATGATAGCCTGCCCTCCCGAACCGGTGCTGCGAGCAGCGGTGGCGCGGGGTGTCGAGGTTCGAACCAAATACGCTTCAGCCGCATGGCGGCGTTTAGCGAGATCAGTCTTCACCCATCTATGCTGGCTTGGGGATTAAGCCGTTGATCGAACAAGGTTCGTCGCGGGCGCCAGCAGTCTCGGACAGGATTCGAGATCATCGATTGGCCAAAATCTGATTGCTCAGTACCGGCCGTTCAAAGACCCCTGCCCGCTTTCGTCAAAACCGGTCGTCGATCCCGTGCCCTTCGAGCGATCCATGCGGATGGCCTGAAAGGAAAGGTCTCCTAGATACCGGGTTGTCGGAATACGAACACAGACGTGCCAGCACAGGCCAGCGAGTCTGGAAGCGGCTCTTTAACGAGTCTTTATCGGCTTGCCAAGGGGGAAGTGCCAAACTGGCATCGTTTTTGCCGGGAGGGATTACATCCCGTGCCGCATCTAAGATCAAAACAAACTAGATCTACAGCAAGCGGCAGATACCGCGCCGTTCCTTTGGTAAGAAAATCCAAAAACTGGGGCTGGAGAAAAGGAGATTTAAATCCCATCTTTTGCGCATGCGGCACCGACAAGAAACTAGCCAATTGCGTAAGCGCTTCTCCATTCCGTCGACCTCTCAGCACCATTAAGCTGCGCCAACTGCCTCAGCAGCAGAAGGTCGAAACACCGGGTCTACACCGCCCGCCCCTCCCCAAACTTCGTAACAATCGGCTCAAAGTTCAGAGCGGCACTAGCCAGATACTCTTCATACCCACAACGCGCCGCGCTCTTGCTCACGGGAAAAGTCGTAAGTCATGACGATGCGTTGGCAGTTGAACCAACCGGGGTTTACGTGTTGGCACCGCCTCTCTAGGCTCGCCACTTTCAAATGAACGGAAGAAACGTCGTCATGGCGCGCTACTTACCGAACTTGAATGGCCTGCGCGCAATCGCGGTTCTTGTCGTTCTTCTCGGGCACGCCACTTCCTTGCAGTACGAGTTTGGCGGCTACTTCAATCGTGAATGGTTGTGGGTGTCTGGAAAATTTGGCGTCGTCCTCTTCTTTTGCCTGAGCGGATTCCTCATCACATACCTCATCGACACGGAGATCAAAGCCACAGGTGGCTTGAACATCAGGAACTTCTATATCAAGCGCGCCGCACGCATTTGGCCTTTATATTTCGCAATCGCTATACCTGCGCTACTATTGAACGTGTCGCTCAGGGACACGAGCCTCCACCAAACGATGACTCTCAACGACTATGTTCTCATCCTACTCATCCTGCCGGGCTACGCCGATAGACCACTTTTCATGGGCCAGACCTGGAGCATAGCCATTGAAGAGAGCTTCTACCTTGTCTTTCCGTTCCTTGCAGACAATCTAAGTAAGAGCGTCCTTGTCTTCACGCTGATAGGAATCGTTTTCGCTCCTGAACTCCTTGAAATGACATCCCCGGTGACATGCCATTTCATGCCATGCCAGAAGCTCATCGCCGCCTACTACTGGGCGCCAACTTTCTACGGCACAATCGCGATCGGTTGTTTGACTTACTTGGCCTACAGCCTGAACAATCAACGCATCAATTCGTTTTTATTCTCTGCACAGATCCAGAGCGCGGCACTTGTCGCAATATCCGCTATCATCACCTCTGCGATTTTTGCAGGAAAAGAGCAGTACTTTGATTTCAGATGGGTCGCATTTGCTTTCTCGATCCTGATCCTAAACGCAGCCTTCAATGAAAATACAATCTTGCAGCTCGAAAATCGGCCCATGCGCTATCTGGGCGAGATTTCCTACGGAATGTACATGTATCACGTATACGCCATCTGCATTTCGCTCATGATCTGCTGGATTTTCTTCAAAGGGACGACGTTCCCCTATCAAAATCTGATCGTCTCAACGCTCTCGCTCGCGATAACGATCATATTGGCTAAGATATCTTTCGACTATTTCGAAAGCCCTGTGAGGAATGCTGCGCGAGCTATGACGGAAACCACCGTCTCCAACGAAAGGGGCGTACAGTCTACGCCCCTTTGAAGAACTCGTGCCCTCCGGCTCGCGTGGGAAAGGAGCTTGCTGACCAACCGCATTGACGAGAGCTAAGGCCGCGCCAACCTAACACCTCACCTTTCCCACGCACTCCATCAACTCAACATCGGATAAAGCTACCCTTTCGGACACGCCGCTCCTGCATCCGCCCACGCCTTGATCAGTTCACCGAACTGTTTTTGCGTGCCCGGTGCCGGCGTGCGGTTGCCGCCGGGATTCCAGCCCCAACCAACCAGCTCATCTTCGGCCATGTGGCGCACGAGCGCCGCCATGTCCTTGCCGCCGTTGCGCTCCTTGTCCTTGATCTGCGCGCAGATCTGACCGAGCGTCTTGCCCTGCCAGGCCATTTCGATCGGTGCCAAAGCCCATTTCGCGTTGCCGGGCACATTGGCGGCATCGAAATTATTCTCGTGGTGGCAGGTCGTGCAGGCGAGACCACCGGCCGCGCCCATGCCGCCCTCGCCGCGCACCACCAGCGGAATGTGCGGACGCATGCGGTCGGTCTGGGTTGGGCGATCGCCGGCCGGGTGACAGTTCAGGCAGCGCGGCGACTGGATCACCTTGCCGGCTTCATTGAACAGCGCCACGGCGCGCTCGTTCTTGTTCTTGATCTTGGCGAAAGCCGAGACCGGCTGCAGCGTCTTCGGATTGCTGACTGCGGCATCGGCCTCGCTTGAACCGAACTCGGCAATCGCAAGCGCGCCCGCTGACATCCCGCCAGCGACCAGCGCCAGCATCGCATACTTCACCAGTTTGTTCATGCCGAGGCTCCGGGTACGATGGGCAGTTGTCGCGGTCGTCCGACGCCGAGCTTCGCCATTGCATTGGCAACAGCCGGCCCGAGCGGAGGCACGCCGGGCTCACCGACGCCCGAAGGTTTTTCAGTCGATTTCACGATCACCACCTCGACCTCCGGCATCTCGTTGATGCGGAGCGAACGGTAGGTGTCGAAATTGCCGGACACCGGCGCGCCAGCATCGAGCGTCTGCTCGGCATAGAGAATGTGGCCAAGGCCGAAGCCGATGCCGCCCTCCATCTGGGCGCGGATGATGTCCGGATTGACGGCCACGCCGCAATCGACGGCGCACCAGACTTTGTGCACCTTCGGGCCGTCTTCGGTCATCGAGAGCTCGACCACCTGCGCGACAAATGTCTTGAAGCTTTCGACGACGGCAACGCCGCGCGCGCGACCTTCCGGCACCTTGTAGTTTTTCCAGTCAGCCAGTTCGGCAACAGCCTTGAGCACACCGGCATGACGCGGCTTCTTGCCGAGCAGTTCGAGACGGCCTTCCACCGGATCCTTCCCCGCGGCTTCGAGCAACTCGTCGACGAATGCTTCGACGACATAGCCGGTATGGGTGTGGCCCACCGACCGCCACCACAAAACCGGCACGCCGACATCGACCTGATGCATGTCACAGCGGAAGTTCGCGACCTCATAGGGAATCTCGTTCGAGCCTTCATAGGACGTCGGATCGAGACCGTCCTTGAACATGATGGCTTCGAAGAACGAGCCCTTCATGATCGACTGCGAAACGATGGTGTCGCTCCACGCCTCGATCTTGCCATCGCGCACGGCTCCACGCATGCGGTGAATGGCGTATGGCCGATAGTAGCCGCCGCGCATGTCGTCTTCACGGGTCCAGACGAGCTTGACGCCTTTGCCCGGCCCGATCGCCTTCGCGACTTCGGCAAGCTCGACAGCCTGATGCGTTGTCTGCTGTGCGCGTCGGCCGAAGCTGCCACCTGCCAGCGTGACGTCAATCTTCACTTTCTCGATCGGCAAACCAAGCACCTTGGAGATGGCCTGGTGATCCGGGGTCGGAAACTGGCAGCCATAGCGCGCATAAGCGCTATCGCCGTCCCACTTCAGATAAGCGTTCAGCGGCTCCATCGCCGCGTGGGCGAGATAAGGGAAGACATATTCGGCTTCCACCACACGGCCCCCCTTGGCCATGGACTCCTCGAACTTGCCTTCGGCCTTGACCAGCTTGCCCTGCGTTTTCGACAGCGCCCGGAACTGCTGCAGCAATTCGGCGCTGCCGCGCTTCTCGGCCTTGCTGTCGTCCCACGTGATCTTCAGCGCCTCGCGCCCCGTCTTCGCTGCCCAGAAGCCCTTGGCATAGACGGCAACGCCGGTCGGCACCTGCTTGACATCGACAACCCCAGCGACGGCCTTGGCCGCCGTCGCGTCGAACGACTTCACCTTGCCGCCGAATTTCGGCGAGCGCGCCACGACCACCGTGAGCATATCGGGCTCGTTGATATCGAGCCCGAAGACCGCCGTGCCATTGCTCTTCTCGACACTGTCCAGGCGCTTCACGACGCCTCCCTTGCCGATCAACTTGAAATTCGCGGGATCCTTCAGCTTCGGATCTGCCGGCACCGGTATGGCCATCGCCTTCGCGGCAAATTCGCCGAAACGACCTTCCTTGTCCGAGCCGTGCTTGATCACGCCCTTGTCGACAGAGATCTCACCAGCCGGCACCTGCCAGGCCTCGGCGGCCGCAGCGACCAGCATCTCGCGCGCGGCAGCACCGACCTGACGCATCTGGATGAAGGAATTGGCAATCGCCGTGGAGCCACCCGTGCCCTGCATGCCGAAGGCGAGATTCTTGTACAGAACCGGATTGGACGGCGCGTGGCTGGCGCGCATCTGCGACCAGTCCGCATCGAGTTCTTCCGCAACCAGCGTTGCCATCCCGGTCAGCGGCCCTTGGCCCATCTCGAAGCCCTTGCACAGCACGGTGACCGTGTTGTCGGCGCCGATAATCAGAAACGTATTGGGCGCGATATTGATCTTCTGCGCTGCCGTGTTCTGCGCAAACAGCTTGTCGGCCCGTGCCACATAGGCGCCGATGACGAGACCTGCGCCCGCCTTGAGCAGCGTGCGGCGAGAGAGCTTGGTATCATGTACGGTCATGGCTCAGCCCTCCAGCGACTTGGCGGCGCTATGGATCGCGGCGCGGATGCGGACATAGGTGGCGCAGCGGCAGATATTGCCATTCATCGCCAGATCGATGTCTTCATCGGTGGGCTTGGGATTGAGATTGAGCAGCGCCGCGGCGCTCATCACCTGCCCGGACTGACAGTAGCCACATTGCGGCACATCGAGTGCCGCCCATGCGGCCTGCACCGCTTTGGCTTCCTTGCTGGTCGCGCCTTCGATGGTGGTGACTTCGCTGGAGCCGACAGCCGAGACCGGCATCGAGCAGGAGCGCACCGGCTGGCCGTCGAGATAGACCGTGCAGGCCCCGCATTGCGCGACGCCGCAGCCATATTTCGTGCCGGTCAGCCCGGCGCCGTCACGGATCGCCCAGAGGAGCGGGGTATCGGGGGCGACGTCGAGTTGACGCGACTCCCCATTGATCTTGAGGGTGAACGCAGCCATCGCTGTTGTCCTTGTCGTCGAATGTACGCCTACATTCGAGTGCTTCTAAAATGCATTCGACAATTACAACCGCCGTGTGGAATGGCCTACTTAATTATTTTTGTACCGCGCGGGAACGAAAGTCCCGCACGGGCGTCATGATCCGATGGTGCGTTTGAATGCGGACGACCGACATCCGGTCCCGGCGACGGCGAGATTATGTCTTCACCGGATAGGGCAGCCCTTGTCCCGCATAAAACGCGTCGAGATTGGCAATCACGCAATCCTGCATCGCCACATGTGAATCCTGCGTGTGGCCGCCGATATGCGGCGTCAAAACGACCTGCGGGAATGATGTCAGCGCATCAGGCGCATGCGGCTCAGTCTCGAATACGTCGAGGCCGGCACCGGCAATCGCCTTCTCGGTCAGGGCCTGCACCAGAGCTGCCTGATCGATCACCGAGCCGCGTGAGATATTCACGACATAGCCATTCGGCCCGAGCTTTGTCAGCATGTCGGCATCGATGATGTGATGCGTCTCCTTGCCGGCGCGCACGGCGATCATCAGCACGTCACACCATTCGACCAGTGCAGCGAGATCCGGCTCATAACGATACGGCAGCTCGTTATACTTGGTGCGATTTGTGTAGGCGACGTCGCATTCGAACGCAGCCACCCGCGAGGCGATCTTGCGGCCGATTTCGCCCATGCCATAAACGCCGACCTTGCGGCCGGGATTGCCCGGCTGCGGCGCCATCAGCGGCGACGGTTTGCGATCCGACCAACCGCCCTCGCGGACATACTGATCGGCCGGAATAATGCGCCGCGTCACCGCCAGCATCAGCGTCAGCGCGAGATCGGCGACCGAGGCGGCATTGGCGCCGGGGCTGTTGCCGACCAAGATCTTGCGTTCGGCGGCGGCCTTGAAATCCACGCCGTCATAACCCGTGCCGTAACAGATGATGGCGCCGAGCGCCGGCATCATGTCCATGACCTCAGCCGGCAGCAGCTGGCCGCCGGCGGTGATCATGGTGCGCACATCTTTCAGTTCGTCTGCCGAGAAAACGTCTCGCGGCGGCTTGCCGCCGGCATCGAGGAGGTCGAAGCGTTCACCAATACGCACCATCTGGGCCTTCGGAAAACGCGAATAGATCAGGACCTTCTCGGCCATATGCTCATTCCTGCTGCGGTCAAAACGCGAAAACATAAAGAAAGGGCGGAACCGGTTGCCCGATTCCGCCCTGAACCCTGCAAGCCGCGTACCGGCTTAGCCGAGCAAGCCGCCCTGCTCAACCGTGATGGGCGCAGGCACCGGGGCGATCGCCACGCATAGCGCACGACGCCCTTGCCCGCAGAGCTGCGTTGGGACGGTGGGGTAAGTAAATGAGACGGCAGATCAAGCCGACTCCATATCTGGAAACAAACCGGAACATGGTTTGAAGTTCGTCCTGCGATATGACAGCGTCCCGTGCGACAACCTCGGGAATCGGAATGCCTTCGCCAAACGACCAGTCGGCTGCCTTTATCGATTGCTACAAGGCAGAGTTTCCGGAGGACGATCCCCAAAGCGCGGTGTCCTACGGGAAAATGTTGTCGCCGGTGTTCGACTTCGAAGTCCCATCCATCGCGCGCGGAAAGCCGTTCTTCGCCCGCACGGACATCTATGGTTTGCCCGACGTGACGCTGTCGCGCGTGCGCAGCGGCGCCAGTCGTTTCACGCGCACGGCAAAGACCATCGCCGAGCGCGGCACGGACCAGATCCTGGTCGTGTGCTACACAAATGGCCCCTTCACCATGACCACAGCCGGCCATACCAGACAGGTCGAGGCCGGCGAATTCGCCTTCATCGACCTGTCGCAGGAGATTACCATCAAGGCGGCGGCGGTCGAGAATGTCAGCCTCGCGGTGTCGCGGCGCAAGCTCGAGACCTTGGTGCCGTTCATCGATGACGCCCATGGCTTCGTCCGCGAACGCGGCCCGCTATCTCAGCTGCTGCGCGGGATGATGGAAGACATCATGGCGCTCGGCCCCACCATTCCGGTGGTCGATGCACGGGCCATGGCAAGTGCGATCATCGACCTCGCCGTGTCCTGCCTTGAACCGCTGTCGCGTCAGCAGATCGAGACAAGCTCGGGCCGCAGTGCCGTCTCGCTGGTCGCCATCAAGACCTTCATCGAGCAGCGCCTGCCGGATGCAGGGCTCCGACCGCAAACAATGCTCGACGAATTCGGCATCACGCGCTCGACCTTATACAGGCTGTTCGAGCCTCTCGGCGGCGTCAGCGGCTACATCACGCAACGCAGGCTGCATCGCGCGTTCCGCGTGATGACCGATACCCTGCAGCCAAGACGCCGTATTTCGGATCTCGCCTTCGAGCTCGGCTTCAGCCAGCCATCGGCCTTTACTCGCGCTTTCAAGGAAACGTTCGGGCTGTCGCCGAAGGATGTGCAGATATTGGCTGCGCAGTCGAAAGAGCGCGAGATAGAGTTGATGGTCTCGCCCGAGCTGATGAAATATCTGAGCCCGATCACGCCCCCCCGAGATCGCTGTATCATCGAAGCTCACAGCGTAGCGCTGCGCTTCGAGCCGCCCGGCGTGCCGGGCATCACCACGCGTAGCGCACGACGCCCTTCCCCGCATAGCTGCGGGTCGTGTCGGAAAACTCGCCGTCGAAGGTCGCAGCAATGGCCCAGCCATTGCGCCATTTCATTTCTGCGGAGACCGAGGTGAGTGCCGCGTCGCGCGACGCGATCGCGCCGTTGACAGTGAAGCTCGCGCCGGGCAGCGACTGGAACGTGGCGGCAATCGACCGATCGGTGTTGAAGTCATGAGCCCACGCAGCACGCCCGCGAAGCGTGAGCAGCGCATCGTCGATGGCGAAGGACTTGTCGGTACGCAGGCCTAGCTCCGTGCGCGTGTTGGTGATCGTCTTGCCGGCATAATTTAATCCGAAGGTCCCGGCGCCATTCGTCGATGTCTCCGCGTAAGCCGGCAGATCGAAAGCCGTCACCTGTACAGCCGCATAGGGCGTCAAACCGATGCCGCCCAATGCCGGCATCAGCCAGCGGTTGCCGCCCTCCACGCGCCCGGAATAGGCATTGGCATTGAACGTTGCATGCAGACGATCGGTTACGCCCGCCACCACGAGACGATCCGTCGTGATGCCCTGCCAGCCATAGGCCGCTGCTGCGGTGACATAGGCCGAGCCTTCGCTATGGCGCATGAAAGCACCGGCCTGCACCAGATCGGAACGGCCGGAGCCACCATTCGCCACAGAGAAATTGGTGCCGCCTCCCGCCATCGAGACGCCGGCAACTGTCGTCGGCGAAAACCAGTAGTCCGCTCCGACAGCGGTCCCATAAATGCTGGATGTCGTGTTATTGGAGCCGAGCACGCCATTGCCATCGGTCGCACGCGATCCACCAAAGCCTGCCGCCCAAACATTCCAGCGCGCTTCATAGACCTTTGGCGGCGCTTTCGCGAACATTGCGTAAGCCTCGCGTTCAAGCCGGCTGCGCTTGCGCACGTCGGACGCATAAGCCAACGCGTTCGCTTCGGCATAGCCCAACGCGTTCGGCACTGATCCACCACGCCCGGCTGTGAATGGATCGGTCATAATGCCCATGAACTGGTTCATCGCATCGAAGGCGACCTGTTGCGAACCGGTTGCCGTTTCGCCGGACACCTGCGTCAAGCCATTGGCGTTCAGCGCACCGAACACGGTCTGGATGCCGCCGGTCGTGTTGAAGTAGTTCACCAGCGTATTCGCGACATTCTGCTGGTTCGCGTTCAAACCATTGCCGTAGCCAGGCGCCGGCACGAAATTCAGCGCGAGATTCAGATAGACGTTGGTCGCGTCATAGCTCAGCGTGTCGTTGAAATTCGCCGGCAGATTTGTGTTGGCAAGCGCGCCGAACGTCCCTTGAACGGCGCCGGCCCTCAGGATCGTATACTGCTTGGCGATATAGCTGCCATTGGCAAAATTCGCGTTGACGGTTGCACCGCCTAGCGTAGCGGTGCCAGTGACATTGGCAAAACTCGCGGTCCTAGGATCAACCTGGACGAGATAGGTCGCCCCGGATTGCAGCGCGAGCGCGCCGTTCACCGTCATGGACGTGCCTGCCACTCCCGATCCTGGCGCAAATGTGCCGCCGGCATTGACGGTGGTGTCGCCGACCGAACCGATGCCGCTCAGCGTGCCGCCATTGACGATGGTTGGGCCGGCAAACGTATTGGCGCCGATGACCGTCGTCGTGCCGCCGGTGGTGGTCAATGACGCCGCACCGGAAAGACCGTTGATCGTGCCACCGGTCGAAGTGATTGCGCCGCTCAGCGAACCATTGGTCAGCGTACCGCCGGCCAGCGTGACCGTATTGATCGCCTGCGCGAAACCGCCGAGATTGAGCGTGCCGCCAGTATTGACCGTCGTTGCGCTCGCTGCGCTGAACGCATTTGCCGCACCGCCCGCCAACGTGCCACCACTGATGATGGTCGTGCCGGTGTAACTGTTGGTGCCGGTGGCCGTCGTCGTACCGCTGTTCGTTGTCAGTGTCGCTGCGCCGGATATGCGGTTAATCGTGCCGCCCGTCGATGTGATCGCACCGGTTAGTTGACCATTGGTCAGCGTGCCGCCCGCCAGTGTGACCGTGTTGATCGCCTGTGCGAAATCGCCGAGATCGAGCGCGCTGCCCGCATTCACCGTCGTTGCACTCGCTGCGCTGAACGTATTCGCAACGCCACCTTCCAGCGTGCCTTCATTGATGATGGTCGCGCCGGTATAGGTATTCGCGCCAGACAGTATCAGCGTGCCAGCACCAACCTTGGTCAGGCCGCCATCGATCGCGGCATCGCCACCGATCGTCGAGTGCAGCAAGGATTGCGCGACGGTGATGTCAAATCCATTGGTGTCGATCACCGCGCCGCCGTTACGGACATTGGCGACGCTGAGGCCTTGCATGAACGCCGTCGATGCGGCGGCTTGCAGCGTTCCACCATTGAAGTTGAACATCGACAATCCGGCATTCGTCGTGACACGTTGAGTAGAGATCGTGCCTCCATCGAGATTGACGGTACCGTTCGCGCCGGCGCCGACCTGGACGATCGTCGATTGAACCAATCCGGTGCCGCTGACCGTCAGCGTGGCGCTCGAGAACGCACCCAGATAGAAATCGCCCCGAACTGTGCCCCCCGAAATCGTGTAACTTCCCCCGCCCGTTCCAGTGAAACCCACGTTGATCCCGCCGGTGGAAACGAACTCACCACCCGTTTGATTGACGGTTCCGGTGGTACTATAACCGACGATCACCTGATCTCCCGAGAAGGTGCCGCCCGACAGATTCAGGGTCCCTGCTCTGACGTCGCCGATACGAACATTGTTACCGGGACCGGTAGCTGCCAGGGTGCCGCCGGACTGGTTCAGCGTCCCATCGCCTGTCACAAGGCCAATGTGGATATCGTCGAAGTTATTGGTGCCGCCGGTCACCGAATACGGGGAGTTGCCTGCAGTGACGTTGAGTCTCTGGGCGCCGACCGGACTCGCGCCCAGAATGGCGGCAACCGAAGCAACGACTAGCGCGGCCGAAGCCAGCAGCACGCGTCGCAACAGCTTTGGCGTCGCGGCATCGATGCGAAAATAGCGTTTATCCCACCGCGCCGCTGAAGCAACACGCTTGCCTTCACGTCCCACCGCGAACACTCCACCGATCCGCACCGACTTTCAAGCACTCCTTCAACAAGGCGCTGAGGCATTCAAGATCGATGGCACCTACTGGGACGCTGGAATAAGAATATGGGACGATAGGTACAGTTTGCGGTGTTCAGTGACTGACGCGCGGCGCACCCGTTCGAGATTTGTCAGATCGCGAGACACGTCCTGACAACCTCACCGATGATTCCATTGTCATGACGACGGCCACGGCCATGCGGTCATCTCAATCCAAAAAAAAGAGCGGGACCGGTTGCCCGGTCCCGCCCTGATATCTGCAAGCCGTGTTGCGGCTTAGCTGAGCACGGTGTTCGGCTCGACCTTGATGCCGACGCCCATGGACGACGACACGGCCACGCGCTGCATATAGGTGCCCTTGGCGCCAGCCGGCTTCGCCTTCACGACGGCGTCGGCGAGAGCCTTGATGTTCTGCACCAGCTTGGCTTCGTCGAACGATGCCTTGCCGACGCCGGCCTGGATGATGCCAGCCTTCTCGACACGGAATTCGACCGAGCCGCCCTTGGCACCCTTCACAGCGCCGGTGACGTCCATGGTCACGGTGCCGATCTTCGGGTTCGGCATCATGCCGCGCGGACCGAGCACCTTACCGAGACGGCCGACCAGCGGCATCATGTCGGGGGTGGCGATGCAGCGGTCGAAATTGATTTCGCCGTTCTGCACCTTCTCGGCCAGGTCTTCCGCACCGACAACGTCGGCGCCGGCAGCCTTGGCTTCCTCGGCCTTCGCACCACGGGCGAACACGCCGACGCGCAGCGTACGGCCAGTGCCGTTCGGCAGCGAGACAACGCCACGGACCATCTGGTCGGCGTGGCGGGGATCGACGCCGAGATTGAACGCGACTTCGATGGTCTCGTCGAACTTCGCCTTGGCGCGTTCCTTGACCATCTTGATCGCTTCATCGATCGTGTAGAGCTTCTCGCGATCAACGCCTTCGCGAATAGCCTTCAAACGCTTTCCGATTGCCATGATCGATTACCCCTGAACCTGGAGACCCATCGAACGGGCAGAGCCCTCGACCATGCGCATGGCCGATTCGACGGAATCGCAATTGAGATCGTTCATCTTCTTCTCGGCGATCTCGCGGATCTGCGCAGAGGTCACCTTGCCGGCCACGTCGCGGCCCGGCAGCTTCGATCCGGACTGGATCTTGGCGGCCTGCTTGAGGAAGTGAGACATCGGAGGGGTCTTGAGGGCGAAGGTGAACGAACGATCGGCGTAGATCGTGATCACCACCGGAATCGGGGTGTTCTTTTCTTCCTTCTGCGTCTGCGCGTTGAACGCCTTGCAGAATTCCATGATGTTCAAACCGCGCTGACCAAGCGCTGGACCGATCGGGGGCGAGGGATTCGCCGCACCGGCCGGCACCTGAAGCTTCAGGTATCCGGTCACTTTCTTTGCCATACTACACTCCTGTTGTGCCGGCGGATGCCGGCGGTTCAGGTTTCGTGGTGCGGTTCAAGTGCGGTTGGCAACCGCCCTCTCCTCCCACGACCTTCATCAACGCGAAGACGCGCTTCGCGCTATTGCGATCAGACCTTCTCGACCTGACCGAATTCCAGTTCGACCGGCGTTGCACGGCCGAAGATCGACACGGCGACCTTCACGCGCGAACGCGCTTCGTCGACTTCTTCCACCACGCCGGAGAACGATGCGAACGGGCCATCGGCCACCTTCACATTCTCGCCGACCTCGAACGAGATCGAGGTCTTCGGGCGCTCCACGCCTTCCTGCACCTGATGCAGGATGCGCATGGCTTCCGATTCCGAAATCGGCATCGGCTTGTTTTCAGCGCCCAGGAAGCCCGTGACCTTCGGGGTGTTCTTGATGAGATGGAAGGCTTCGTCGGTGAGCTGCATCTTCACCAGCACATAGCCGGGGAAGAACTTGCGCTCGGTTTCCATCTTGCGGCCACGGCGCACTTCCGTGACCTTCTCGGTCGGGACGAGAACCTGTTCGAACAGGTCTTCGACGCCACGCTGCTTCGCCTGTTCCTTGATGGATTCGGCGACCTTCTTTTCGAAGTTCGAATAGGCGTGAACGATGTACCAGCGCATGCTCATAATTCAGGTCCGTTTAGCGAATGCCGAGCAAGAAAGTCACAAGCAGGCGAATGATCTGATCTGCCGCGAAGAAGAAAACCGACGACAGCGCCACCATGATGAACACCATGATGGTGGTGATGGTCGTCTCGCGACGCGAAGGCCACGTGACCTTGTTGGTCTCGGTGCGCACTTCCTGCAGGAATTTGAACGGGCTGAAAGCCATCGTTAGGTGATCCGCATCCGTCGTCAGACGATTGAATAGTTTCAGGAATCCAGACAGCCCTCTTGCGCCCGATCCATCACCGAAGGAAATCTTCGCCGTGGATGAGCCGCCAAGCGAGCTCGTTTGTCTGGAGATCGAAGCCGCGTCGGAAGTCCGTAAACCGGGCCGACAGCGAGTGGCGCTTTGTAGGGCGGCGGCGGGAAAAGGTCAAGAACGCCAATGGGGATGGCCGGAACCGGCCACGTCCCCAGCGCTGTCCTGGCCGGACCAACCTCGCCCGACCATCCCATTGATAACATTTATTTATTTTCGCACAAGCGACCGCACATGCCGAACCACATGGTCGGCCACGATGGCGTGCCCTTCCGCTGTTGGATGCACCGCCCCGCTATACATCGCCGCATAGACCGGCTGCAGGATGTCGAACTGGGTGAATCCCGGCGAATGGACATTGGCGGTCAGGAAGGCATCATTCGGGGTGCGGAACAGGCGCCATTTCGAAGCATAGGGTAGATAAGCGGCGGGCGAGTATGGGGTAAATTCCTCCTTGCCGAACCAGCGGCGCGGCATTGCCATGGCTTCGCCATCCGCCTGTGGCCGCTTCGGATCCCGCGCGCAAAGGCCACGTTTGGTGAATTCGGCTTGATGATCGGTGATCAGCCGGAAGCCGGTGCCGGCCCCGGTGGCCAGTGCCGGGCACCCTGCCCCGCGGCCATTGGTGATGCACGCGGTGCGGACAAAGAAATCGTTCAGGAAACTCACCGTCTCCGCCAGCCGCTCGCGCGACAACGACAGCTTCTTGTGGACATCGAGACCGAGCGTCGGCTGCGCGCCGCACATCGCGCCGGTCTCGTCGAACTGGATCGGCTCATAGGCAGTCTGCAGCACATTGGCCGGCTGCACGCCAAAACCATCACGCAAGGCATCGCGCAGCGCCACCATGCGCTCGTCGAGCTGCTCCATGTAAGCGCGCGACACCTGTGGCGAGAACCGGATCTGCTTGCCGAGCAAATTCGCGATCGGCGCAAGATCGCCCGCGGAGTCCGTCATGGCGTAGACCATCAGCGGCGAGAAGCCGACATCATTGCCGCCGATCGACAACAGAAGCGTATCGATCGGCCGCTTGCGCTCCGCTGGTGCACACCACGCTTTCGACACCGGCGTGTTGGCCACCTGCACGCTGCCGCTCGCATAGGTCGGCAGGTTATAGGTCGCGCGCTGGGTGCGCCCTTGCGGGCTCCTGCAGATCAAATCCGCGAGTTGATCGAGCTGCGACCGCACCATCGCATTGCCGGCGCCTTCGCGCGCCTTCTTCTCGAGGAACAGACCTTCCGTCACTTCGGCGCCGGTGCAGGCGAGGCTCACCAGCGTCACCGAGCGGTGCGGATTCTCCATCGCCATCTGCAGGCCGACCCGGAACGGATAGCCATATTGCGAGCGATGACAGTCCGGGCTGAGCCAGCGTGCATTGGCGGCGTTGAACGCCTTGTCGAATTGCGCCGATGCAAGCGGGAAGTACAGCTCCTGCTCTTCGTCGGACAGCTTTCGCCGCGGCAGATTCTTGTAGTCGAAACTTCCAGCGGGCGCCGGAGGCGTCAGCTTCTGCAGCGATTTGGTGGCACTGCGCGTCGCCATCTCCTCGCGCATCAGCGTGGGATCATAGACCATCTCGCGCACTGCGCTGAAGGTCACCGGCACATCGGGATTGCTCTCGCCCGATGCAAAGGAATCGCCGAGTGCGACGATGAACAGATCCTCGACCGCCACCTGCTCGCTCAATGTCCGGCCACCCGGCAATGCGACCTGGACAGTTGCACCCGAGAGATTGCGATCAACGGAGAACGGCAGGCGATTGATCTTCAGCGGCGTCGCGCAGGATTGCGTCCGCGTCTCGGCCTTGCCGCCAGGCTTTCGCGGCGTCCAGCTCCAGACGCAGTCGCCTGCACCGACGTCTGCGATGCGCTCCGGCGCAAGGCGGATCACCACCGTATGCGCGTCGGGCAACACATAGTCTTCCTTGGCCGTGCCCCAGGAATAGCGACGATCGCAGGTCTGGAGATATCGCCCCTGCCGGCTGTCATAGCAGACGGCGTCGATGGTCTGTGCCGCCCAGCCGAGCCTCGTGCGGTTATAGCCCGCGCGCGCGGTGTCGGCGCAGCTGGTCGGGCTCGTCCTGTCGGTGCAATCGGGATCGTTGAGTCGTCGCTCCGTGCGCCACACCACGTCGGTCGGCGGCATCACGGCTTCATTGCGAGCCGCGGGATAGCCGCGCTCATACATGGCGAAAGACGCGGCGTTCTTGAAGAAGCGGAACGGACTCTCCACCTGCCACAGCAGATCGGCGGCATGCGCGCCAGGAAAGGAGGAACCCAGCAACGTCGTGGCCCCCACGACGAACGTCACGAGCAATTTCATTATCGACTTCCGGCTGACCCAGCCGATATGTCGCGCAGAATGCATGTCAGGTTCATGACCGCGACGCCGCGCCGCAGCAACGCATGCAGTTCCACTTGCTGCGGAACCCGTGCGGCTATTGAGCGAATTGCCGCGCGATGAACTTAGGCGGTCTTAACCAGTCGCGCAGTCCTGCGCCTTTCTGCACAACATCACACCACCATCTGTTGACGAAACTATCGCCTTAAATGGTTCGTATGGGAGAGTTGTGCGAGATCAGAATCATGGTCACCATGCAGCCTGTCGCCAGCGTCAAAACGATCCCGGACAGCACCGGCATCAACGGTGACGCCGCCGCGCCGCCGACACGCCGCGTCGCGCAACGCCGCCCGGCCTACATCGCCCAGGCCGTCAGCTATGTCATCGACGGCGCAATCCTTTTCGCCTATGCCGGCATCGGCGTCACCACCGTCACCACCGGCCTCGTTTATCTCACCTTGCGCCTCGCCGTGGTTGGCGTCGCCTTTTTCCTTTCGGAAACACGTGCCACCGATCGGCTACGCGACCACTATCTGTTCGTCCCGCTCAGTCTGGTCAGCATCACCATCCAGGTCGGCGCCATCTATCTGGTGCCGCAGATCGGCTTCTATTTCATCGCCATCATTTTTGTGGTGCTCGGCTTCGGCGCATTGCGGATGTCGGCGAAGCAGACCGGCATTGTCTGGGCCTATGCTACACTCGGTCTCGCCTTTCTCTTCCTGATGACGGACAAGCCGATCGGCATCCCCATGGCGGATGCCACCGAGCGCGCGCTTGCGCTCGCCTGTTTCGTCAGCACCCTCGCCCGCTGCGCAGGTGCCGGCCTCTATGGCTCATCGATGCGCGAGCAGCTCTATCGCCGCAGCAACGCCCTTGCTGCAGCCAATGCGCGTATCGAGGAGCTGGCCCAGATCGACGAACTCACCGGCGCCTATAACCGTCGCTACATCATGAAATCCCTCGGCGAGAAGATCACCAGGATCCAGCACGGCGCTCATGGCTGCATCGCGCTGATCGATCTCGATCACTTCAAGCGCATCAATGACCGCTTCGGTCATCCGGTCGGCGACGAAGTGCTGCGCCGCTTCGCGCGGGCCATCTTTGCCAATATCCGCATGATCGACAAACTCGGCCGCTACGGTGGCGAGGAATTCCTGCTGGTACTGCCCGATACCAATGCCGATCAGGCGATGCAGATCGTCGAACGCCTGCGCGGCATCATCGCCGAACTGGATTGGTCGGCGATCGCACCTGACCTGACGCTGACCATCTCTGCCGGCCTCAGCGAGATCGCCTCCAACGATACGCCCGAAGACCTGCTCGCACGCGCCGACCGCGCGCTCTATCGCGCCAAGGATGCCGGCCGCAACCGCGTGCTTGCCGCTGCGCAGCGACGGCGCTTTGGCTGAGTGAAATAATCATTCAAAAGTATCACGCAGTGCACACGGTGCGCTGCTACGCGCGCGCTGGTGCAAGCATACGCGAATTCGCCGACACCTGCGGCTACTAAGGTTAAACTTTTCATCTCATTGAAGGCGTCGCGTTCACTCGTTCTGATCCATGCGTGCGCAGCAAAGCGCACGTCTAGACAGGAGAAAACGCATGAAGAAAATTGCAACCATTGTTGTGGTGGCGGCTTCGCTCGCGAGCCCGCCCGTCTTTGCCAAGGGGCTGAATCTCGGCCTCGGTGCCGGGGTCGGTGTTGCGACCTCGGGGCTGCTCAACACGGCCATCGCGGTCAATCCATCGGTTGCGGTGGGTGTCGGCGGGACCGGAACGGGCACGGGTGGCGCAGCCGCCGGCGTGGGCCTGAATGTCGGCGCCGCGGTCGGCAAGAGCGGCCTGATCGGCGGTCTGCTGAGCAAGGGGCTCAATGTCGGTGTGGGCGTCGGCGCCAATGCCGGAGCCTGCGGCTGCTGACCTCTGACTAGACCTCTCCACTAACAAAGATGTGGGCGGGAAACCGCCCACATCACCATGCATGCACCGGTGAAATATGCGCCAAACAAAAAGCGCCCGCCTATCGGCAACTCTCTGCCGACAGGCGGGCGCTTCTTTGCCTGCATCAGTGATATTCGTGCGGATCATCCAACGACACCCACACCGACGCCAGCAACGACGCGCCGATAAAAGGTACGAGACAAAGCCCAAGCCCGGCCCAAATGACGATCAGTGCTGTGGTCATGAATGTTACTCCCGCATGGTTGTTATATGCGGGAGTTTGAGCGATACAGGCCCGGATGTGTTAACGGCGGTTACGAAGCTACCACCGCGTTTGCCGATATGCTGTTTACGTTAAACGCCGTGATCTCGCTGCATCACCACGCGTAGCGCACCAGGCCCTTGCCGCTATAGCTGCGGGTCACATCCGAAAACTCGCCTTCGAATGTCGCAGCCACCGACCAGCCATTCAGCCACTTCATCTCGGCCGATGCGGTGGTCAGCGCGGCGTTACTTGCCAGCGCTGCGCCATTCACGACGAAGCCTGCACCGGGCAGCGTCTGGAATGTCGCCGAGGCGGAGCGATCCGTGTTGAAATCATGCGCCCATGCCGCGCGGCCGCGCAGCGTCAGGATCGCGTGGTCCAATGCGAACGACTTGTCGCTGCGCAGGCCGAGTTCGGTGCGCGTGGCGGTGATGGTCTTGCCGGCATAAGCGAGCGCAAATGTCGTCGCGCCGGAGACAGTGCTTTCCGCATAGGACGGCAGATCGAACGCCGTCACCTGCACAGCGCCATAGGGCGTGAGGCCGAGACCACCGACCCACGGCGTCACGAAGCGATTGCCAACTTCAAGGCGGCCTGAATACGTGTTTGCATTGAAGTTCGCGCGCAGGTGATCGACGCCGGCCATGGTGACGAAGCGATCCATCGTGATGTCCTGCCAGCCATAGGCCGCAGCGGCCGTGACATAGGTCGAGCCCATCATGTGCCGCACGAAGCCGCCGGCCTGGAACAGGTCGGAGCGGCCAGAGCCGCCACCGTTCACCGAGAAATTGGTCCCTCCGCCGGCGAGCGAGAATCCCGCGATCGTATCCGGAGAGAACCAGTAATCGGCACCGACTGCCGTGCCATAAATGCTCGACGTCGTATTGTTCGATCCCGCGATCGCATTGCCATCGGTGCGTTGCGAACCACCGAAGCCGGCCGCCCAGACGTTCCAACGCTCGTGAAAGGCCGGCATCAGCGGCGGCGCTTTGCGCTGCATGGCCGCAAAGGCGTCGGACGTATCGCGTCTGCCCGCATGGGCCATCGCCTCGTCGGTGAAGGCGGACACCGCTCCCGCGCCGTCACTGCGTCCGGCTGCGAATGGATCGGTCATCACGCCCATGAACATGTTCATCGCGTCGAACGTCGTCTGCTGGCTGCCGGTGCCGAGTTCGCCTGATGCCTGTGTCAGCCCCTTCGCATCGAGCGCGCCGAACACCAGCGGGATGCCACCCGTGTGGTTGAAGTAGCTGACCAGCGCGTTGCCAACCGCGGCCTGATTGCCGTTCAGCGCAACATAGACGGGCGGCGTCGGTCCCGGCGTGGGCGGCACCGGCGTAAAGTCGAGCTTGAGATCGAGATAGGCATTGTTTGCATCATAGCTGAGGCTCGACTTGAAACTCGACGGCAGGTCTGTGTTGACCTGCGCACCGAACTTCCCGATCACGCCACCGGTCGCATTGACGATAGTATATTGCTTCTCCACATAGCTGCCGGCCGCGAAATGCGCGTTCACCGTTGCACCGCCGAGCGTCGCGGTGCCCGTGACATTGACGCGGTCGGCATTGCTCGGTGACACCTCGACCATGTAACGCGACGCGGCCGTAAACGACAGATTGCCCTGCACCGTGAGCGTGTCGATGGAATTGCCGGGCGCGAGCGTGCCGCCATTGATCGTGGTGTTGCCGACGATGCCGTTGCCGCCAAGCGTGCCACCGGCATTGACGGTGAGTGATGAGGACGCGATCGAACCGTTGACGCTGAGCGTACCGCCATCGACCGTCGTCGCGCCGGTGTAAGTGTTGGTGCCGGTGAGCGAGAGAGTGCCGGAGCCGGTCTTACGAAGCCCTCCTCCTTCGATATACGTCGCCATGAAGTAGTCGGCCAAAACGCCTGAGAACGTCGTGGATGTATTGTCGTCACCGATCGTCAGAGTCTGGTCGGACCAAACATGCACATTGCCCGCGCCAGCCAGCGAGCCGATCGCCTCGGAATGGACAACGTACAACGCGCCCGCAGTATTGATCACGACCGCGCTGGTGTCGCGGATAGCGTGTCCATTCTGCAGCGTGAGCGTGCCGTCATTGACGGTGGTGGTTCCCGTGAAGACATTGGCTCCCATCAGGAGCAAATCGCCAGCCCCGTTCTTGACGAGACCTCCGGTGCCGATGCTGAGCGATCCCTCCACGGTCATATTGCCGGCGCCATCAACTGTGAGATCGGTATTGTTGCCCGTGATCCTGTCGAGCCCGAGATAGCCGGCGGCATCCACCTGGATCTTGGTCGCCGAGCCCAGCGTGACCGTACCAAAATAGCTATCGCCAGACACGGCGCGCAACGCGCCATCACTCGCGACGCCCATGCCGTTGAGTGTCAGTGCGCCGCGAGAGCTTTGCGAGTTGCCCGCAGCAAGATGCAGCGCAGCGCCCGACAAGACGGTGACCTCGCCCGTGGTCGAGCTGAGAAAATTCACGTTCTCGATCCTCAACACGCCGGCCGCGACCGTCGTCTCACCGGAATAGGTGTTGTTGCCGGACAGCGTCAGCGTGCCTGTACCCGTCTTGGTCAGTGAGCCCGAACCGCTGATGCTGCCGGAAAAGGTTGTGCCGCCACTGGCCACGGTCAGGCCGTTGCCGTTCAGGTGCACCGCCCCGGCGCCGGACAGCCAGCCGACGGTCTCATCGGCATCCAGCAATTCGAGGGTGCCGGCGCTGCCGATGATGAGGCCGTCATGATCCGACAGCGAACGGCCGCCGCTGACGATCAGGCGGCCGCCGGTGATGGAGGTGCCGCCCGTATAGGTGTTGGCTCCTGTCAGGGTCAGTGTGCCGGAGCCCTGCTTGAACAAGCTTCCGGTGCCCGAGATGGCGCCGGCATAGGTCTGTGCTGCGGCGGGATTGAAGACCAGGTTGGAATTGTTGACCACGTCGCCGACGATGCTGCCGTTGGTGACGCCGTCACCGATCTGCAGGGTACCGGCGCTGACGGTGGTGCCGCCGGTGTAGGTGTTGGCGCCGGTGAGGACGAGTGTGCCGAGATCCTGCTTGTCGAGGCCGGATGTGCCGGCCAGCACCGAACTGATGGTGGCGACATAGGTCGCTCCTGCCGCGGTGCCATCGCCCACGCGGATGCCGGTCTGGCCGCCTGTATTGGCGAGCGTCAGGGTGCCGCCGGAGACCTGATAGCCGTCCACGGCGAATTGCATGCCGGCGACATTCACCGCCCCACCGCTCGTATTCACAGTCACCGCGCCGGGCGCCCCCTGGAAGATGGCGGTGCCACCCTGCCAGGCGCCGGCAAGGGTGCCGGCGGCATCGGTCCAGTTGGTCTGTGCGACCGCGCTCCAGGTGCCGTTGCCGCCATGGATCGTGCCGTCCGCCGTCGTGGTGCTGCCATTCCAGAACAGCGCATTGGAGCCCAGCACGAGATTGACCTGGTTCGCGACGCTGGTCTGAAGCACCCCTTCGAAGCCGAACGGCATGCTGCCGAGCGTCAGGCCATTGTCCGCGGCAAGCGTGCCATAGTCGATGATGCGATAGGTGCCGAAGGTCATGCCGCCGGTATTGGTAACGTTGAGCACACCATCGAGCGTCAGCGTCTGGGCATAGATGGCCGCCGCGCCGAGATTCGCGCCCAGTGCCACATCCACGTTGGAAGTACTGTTGAGCACGAGGTCTGTCACCGACAGGCCGTAATTGCCGCCGCCCACCGGCGCTACGGAGATATGACCGCCATTGGCCACCGTCACCACGCCGTTGATCGCCGCCGTGACCGCGCCGCCACTGGCGCGCGCCAGCGTGGCGCCGGACGCCACCTGCACGTCGCTGGTCAGCACGCTTGCCGTCTGCAGTGCCAGCGTGCCGGCCTCCACGGTGGTGCCACCGGCGCTGTTGATGCCGCTGAGCGTCACCGTGCCCGCGCCGCGCTGGGTGAGCGTGCCGGTGCCGGTGATGCTGCCCGCCACCACGGCACCCGTGCGATTGAAGATCAGCGCGCCATCGTTGGCGATGGCACCGGCGAGCGAACCGGTGGTGCCGCCATTGCCGATCTGCAGCGTACCGGCGCTGATGGTGGTGCCCCCGCTCACGGTATTGGCACCGGTGAGCGTGAGCACGCCCGCGCCCTGCTTGGTCAGGGTGCCGATGCCGGAGATCACGCCCGCATAAGTGAGGTCATTCGAGCGGTTGAACGCCAATGCACCGGCGACGCCTGAATACTCCGTCGCCACGTTGCCAGAGAGGGAGCCAGTGGTGCCGCCGGCGCCGATCTGCAGTGTTGAGCCACTGATCCAGGTGCCACCGGTATGGGTGTTGGCGCCGGTCAGCGTCACCGTGCCCCCGCCGCCCACGCCCACCTGGCCGGTGCCGGAGATGACACCGCCATAGGTCAGCGCGTTCGAGCGATAGAAGGCCAGAGCGCTGTTGTTCACCACATCGCCGACGATGGAGCCGGTGGTGCCGCCGTCGCCGATATAAAGCGTGCCGGCGGAAATGGTGGTGGTGCCGCTATAGGTGTTGTCGCCGGACAGATAAAGGGCGCCTGCACCAAGCTTCGTCAGGCTACCGCTGCCGGAGATTCCCCGCCCGTAGGTGTGACTGTTCGAACGGTTGAAGGCCAGTTCCCCGTCGTTCACGATGTCGCCGGCGAGCAGGCCGGTTAAGCCGCCCGCGCCGATCTGAAGGGTGGCGCCAGAGGCGATGTTGGTCTGCGTCACGGAGCCGCTGCCGGAGAGAACCAATGTGCCCGGCCCGGTCACGTCCAGCGTGTAGCCCGACGCCCACACGACTCCCGACAAAGTGAGCGTGCCCGCATCGACCGCGATGGTGCTGTTGGCGAGCAGATCGACGTTGCCCGAGAGGGTGTTGGTCCCGCTCACATTCACCAATGCGCCTGTCGTGCCGGCGGCTCCGGCACCGGAGAGGCGGAGCCCCTTCTGCACGGTGATGTCGCCGGCGATCTGCAGCGTCGCGCCCGAGGCGACCGTCGCCAGCGACGTCACTGCCCCCAACGCATTGCCGTTACTGATCTGCAGGACGCCAGCATTGATGGCGGTGTTGCCTGCATAGGTGTTGGCACCGGACAGGGTCCAGGTGCCGCTGCCCGTCTTGGTCAGCGCACCGTTTCCGGTCGCGATCGCGCCCGAGATCGTGCCACTGCCAGCCCCCGTGAGGGTCAGGCCGAAATTGCCGGCGATGCTCCCGCTCAGCGTCAGGCGCCCCGCATCCGAAGCAATGGTGCTGGCTGCGGACTGCGTGATCGGCCCGGCAAAACTGTTGGTGCCGCTCAGATTCACGAGCGCGCCTGAAGCCCCGGATGCGCCAAGGCCGGCGATCGTCAGGGCTTCCGCGCCGACCGCGATATCGCCGCTCAACGCCAGGGTAGCCCCCGAGGACACCGAGGTGCCCTGCGTCGTCCCGCCAAGCGCCGCGCCGTTGCTGATCGACAGCATGCCCGCGGTGACCGACGTCGCGCCGGCATAGGTGTTCGCACCACCCAGCGTCAGCGTGCCGGCGCCGTTCTGCACGATGCCGCCAGCGCCTGTGATGATATTATTCAGCGTTGCCGCTGCGCTCTGATTGAAGGTCACGGTACTGCCGGCCGCGGTGATGCCGATATTGCCGCCCAGGCCGCCGGTGCCCGCGAGAGTCAGCGTGTTGGCGCCGCCCGTAAAGGTGATCGCGTCGGCGGCTTGCCTGCCGTCGCCCCAGATACCCCCCGAAATCGTCCCGGCCGTGTTGTCGATCGTCAGCCCCGCGCCGACCACGCCTGCCCCACCGGCGCCGGCCGTGGCGCTGGACCCACCGCCATTGCCGCCGAGGATCGCGCCCTGATTGATCAGCACCCCGCCCGATGCCGCAAAGAACACGCCGACACCGCCAACGCCGCCATCGCCGCTTTGTTGGCCATAGCCGCCGGCACCGCCATTGCCACCGGTGATCGCGTCGAGATTGGTGCCGCCCACGCCGGTGATGAATGCGCCGTAACCGCCGGCACCGCCACCGCCCCCCGATGCGCCTACCGCGCCATTGCCACCGTTGCCGCCGGCGCCTCCGATCAATGGGCCGCTCGACGGGAATGTCGCCGCGACGGCGCCGTGTGCACCGCCGCCTCCGCCGCCGCCGCCGATTGAAAGGGAGGAGTGTTCACCGCCGTTGCCGCCATTGCCACCGACGCCGTTGATGGCTGCGCTGCCGCCTGCGCCTCCTTGTGTCGCATAGGCGGGATCGCCGCCATCGCCACTGCCGCCAGCCCCGCCAATGATGCCGGCGCCGCCACCGCCACCGCCGGCACCTTCACCCACGTTCGGCGCAGAGCCCCCATCCGTCGCCGCCCCCGTCACCGCGTCGGTCTCGCCGCCGGCGCCGCCGCCGTTACCTTGGTAGGAATTGCCACCGTTGCCGCCAGTCTGCTCGGCAAACGCCCGGTCGCCGAGCGACAAGACCGCCAAGGTCATGACACTGGCCGTCAGCAGCCAGATCATCCGCCGCTGCCCGTCATGAGAGCGCCGTCCGCAGCTTGCGGCACTAGTCACGCCCGCATGATGTTGAATCCCGGCCTTGCGAGCGAACAATTCAGATGACATCGGCACCATTTCCAACCATTCGGCCCCGCTCTCTGGGTGAAAGCAGAGGGGGACTCAGCTTCAATGGTTATATGACACCGTCCATCGAATGGTTAATGGTATTAAGAAACCTCAATTCATCACGCAAGATATGTGCGATTCAGTCTTTTTCTCTTGAGGTTGTATCTCTGCTGCCACGCTAAGAAACGGCAGACGTACCGATGCGCTTCACGCGCAGATGAAATCGGAAAATGCGGATGATGGAAAAATGGCAGGGGCGGTAGGGCTCGAACCTACGACAACCGGTTTTGGAGATTGCTGAGGTCCGTGTCGGCTGATTTGATGATGTCCCGAATCCTACCAATTAGTGTGGGAAAGTAGTGGCAGACCTGTTCACTTATACCTTCACCTACCCTTCCGTCATCTGAGGTTCGGTAGCAAAGTTGGTAGCAGTTGCGTTGCCTACGTTGCCCGCGCCAAACTGCAGAGCGTTCGCCGATTCTGGCGATGCTCACAGCAGATTGTCATGCCATCCCTTAAGCATTTTATGGAAGCCATGGAGGCTTCCTGGCCGGTAGCGCTGACCGTCTTTCTCGGGGCAGCAGCTCTGCTGACCTGCGACCATTTCGGGCTGCCGTATACGAAGGTTTTGCCCGAATGGTTCTTAGGCGCGACATTCATCTTTCTTGTCTTCTCGGGCGCAGTCCTCGTTGTCTCCGTGCTTCGCTTCGTCGTGAATGCGATAACTCGGCCCATCAGGCGCAAGCGGGTCGAGAAGTGGAGGCAGGAACATGCGGAGAAGATGAAGGATCTGCCGATTCCCGAAATCGGCGTGTTGCTCTGGGCCGCGTCGCAAAACACGCAGGTCTTCTTGGCTCCGTATAATCACGAACTTCTTGAGCCGCTGGTTGCGAAGGGCTACGTTGAGCTTGTGCCTGGGCACCACTCTATCCTCGACTGGCCGCATCACATCCCGGATCATGTCTGGACCTTCATACGCGCCGAGCTAAGGGGAGAACTGCGCGGCGAGCCTCAGTTCGAACGGATCGAAAATCCTTTTCGACGGTATCGCTATTGAAAAACCCGCCGGTGTCGCTCCCGGCGGGTCTGTCATGTCTGCCTGCTGGCGGTACGCATTACTGATCCGCCTTTAGTTAGGATGCGCGTTAATCCTTAAAGAATGGTACGCGCCGCCCTCTCCGCGATCCTGATGCTGGCGCGCAGGACGAACCGGGAGAGATAGAGGCGGATCAGGCGCATGACTTCACCAGTCGCTCAGCGAGCTCGTGCGCATCGCATACCGCCTCCCCGTGCTTCTTGATCAGACCGATCACGCGATGGATGCCCTCCAACGCGCCAACCTCGACACACTCGACATCGGTCACCTTCAAAAGAAGCTCGCAGAGCTGGATGATGGCGTACCGATCATCACCCGTCCCTTCCATGATCCGCAGCGCCTGTTCGGCCGGGCTTTCCTCATTCGGTTCGATCACGCACATATCGACCCCCATGCGATGCTGCGACGGACGGCCTCAATCGTCCGCTCCCGATATTCCGGCCAATCCTCCCGGTGGCGCCAGGCCGTATCCGGCAGACCGGCCAGATAGTCGATCTGCTTCTGCCGATCGGCGGTTTCCGGCGCCGTTGCGGTAATGACCGCCTGCAGGGTGGCAAAGGTCTGCGCCTTGCGATGCGCGGCTATGGCGGCCGTCATGTTGGCGTTGACCGGGATCACGCCATAGCCGCACCAGTGCAGGATTTGCTCCTTTGTCTGAGCGTTCATGCCATTGCCCCCTGCTGCCAGTCGCGCGTGCCGAGCTGTTCGTACAGTCCCTCCCAATCGGCGATGCCGGTGTCGCTTTCCTCGCCGGGATCGGAGTCCTCGTCGCAGTCGCTGTCCTCATCGTCTTCCATGGGGTTGTCGGCAGCTGACCAACCCTCCCGATAGGACTGGTCGGCCTCGTCGCCATTCACTTCGCACTCGGTCTGAGCGAAGGCGTCGGCCTCATCGATAAAGTCGATCAGCACTTCGACGAGGTCTCGGCACTCCTTGAGGAATGTCCCATCGGCCGACGTTGCGGCGCCCCAGGCGTCGAATCGGACGGCCACCCTCTCAGTGGCGCTGGCGAGTCTCAGTAAGGCCTGATGCCATGCGGGGTGCACTGCCGCCGATAGTGCGGCGAACGAATCCTGGGGCTCCCCAGGCGATGCTAGAGGCGTGTTCACGGTGCCCCTCCATCAGTTCGCAAGCTGATCGGAGGGCATGTCGACGAACACGGCCGGCATCGGGCTGTCAGCCGCGGCCATCTGGGCCAGGTCCTGCAGCGCCTCCGCAGGCAGGACCATGCGGACTACGACGTCGTAGCAGCCAGCGATAGGCGACCGCGTGACGAACGTCAGGCGCCGGCATGGCCCGATGTGCTCGATCTTGCCGATCGTCTCGCAAAACTGGTCAACGACGACGCAGTTGGCGTCCAATATCTTATTGGGACTTATGGTCATGGTGTTCGATCCAGGATTTGGCTTCTGACAGCCGCACCGGCATCGGGCCGGCAGCCGGGGGGTCAGAAACAGCCTGGACGACTGTTCGGCGCGCTTTTAAGGGGAGGATGGGAATCACCCCCTCTGGACATGGCGTACCGCCCCCGGCATAAGAGCCAGGTTGAGGTGCGCCGCCAAGCGCTCCTAAGCGCCTGAGGATGCCCGCCAAGGCCTCCTACGCGCGATCAAGCCATCCCCGCCAAGGGTGGCTCTAGTCCAAGTCCGGGTTCTGACACCCACGGACATGCTCCACCTGTTCGGTTAATAAATCAATCCCCACCAAGGGAGCTTGTGCGGGCCGCTTCGCGTCCGAGGCGCATCGCTTTCTGGACTCGTTTTTAGAAGCGTTCTAATTATCTGCATTGACCAGGAAGCCGAAGAAAACCGCCGCCGATCTTGAGACCGTTTGTCGAGAAACTCTGAAACACGACGGTCTTTGGCCCGATAGCGTGCAGCTGGTGTTCTACAGATACGATGACAGCTGGCGTCTCTTCGTCGGCTACTCGGACGTTCAACTTAACCCATTCCGCGATAAGCTGATGAAGCTTAGCGTGCAGCTACGCGAGCTTTATGACCTTGCCGAAGATCTTGGCAATCCGTGGAATTGCGATAGCGCCGCGCCGCCTATTGACGTCTCACCGCTGCAAATCCATCCTTATCGGGCGCAATGGCTCGACCTGCCGCAATCCCGAACGTTGCAGCTCTTAAACTCGCGCATTGTTTGTTAAGAATCGCGATGGTTGCGCTGATGGTTTTGCGATGATCCTTCATGATCCCTCGTGATCCCCTGATTGAAATATTGATGGTTAATTTGTCGCTGCCATTGATATTGCAGAGATTTTTCCCTCATTACTTGAGCTAAGTCACTGATTCGACACTTGATTTTTGGAACCGTTATGCCAACATCTGGTTCTTCGAAGGAGCGTTGTGTAATCCTTTGCCAGGGGTGGACTATGAAAATTGAATATAGAGAAGAGCGCGTCGGCAGCCAGTGGCTGATCACGTCTCCGCAGCTGCCCGGGCTATACGTTGCTGATCCTAATCTTGAAACCGCCCGCGCGGCCGTTCCCGACGCTATAGCAATGTTGGAACGGATGGCAGAACGCCGTCTTGAACGTACCAAATTCAACAAACTGGCGCGTACTGGCTAGTGCCCCGCTATTCGGCTGAGGATGTCTATCGATTTCTTATTGCCCACGGATGCACGTTTGAGGGCGACGCAACCGACCATGACCTCGGCATATACGCTCCAGATGGGATCGAAATTACCTTTCCGCTGCCAATAGATGGTTATTTGGATGCCGATGTAGTTGATCGTATCTTGTCCGATCGATGGATATGGACCGGTCCATCCCGCATACACCGGCATCCTGATTAGCCCCGCCCTCACCCGGTGGGTTTTTGTTGCTTGCTCCCTCAGGTTGCGCTCAGATGCCACCGCCCCAATTGCGGGGACTAGGGAGAAAGTCATGAAGCATCTCTTTCTTGCATTAGCCGCACTGTCGTTCCTTGCAACTACCATCCCTCCAGCCAACGCCGGTTGCCCTGCCGGCACGCGATACGACTGCCAGACGACCTTTAACGGCAAACAAAGCTGCGGCTGCCGCTGAACAATTGCGTGTCGAAGCCCGCCACAACTGGCGGGCTTTTCTTTGCGGCCGATCAAAATGGGAAGCCCCGACGATGAGAGATAGTGAAGCGCGTGCGAAGGTTCTGCAATTTCTTTACGACAAGCGTTTGATTGCGGTGCCCATTCGTCTGCCAGACGATGAGCTTGATCTAGATTTTGACCGGATGGGAATGATTTGCCGACATTTGAAGGAATACGGACTGATCGACTGGACGCCGCTAACGAATGGGAGCGGCTACGCGAGCATATCCGCTGCAGGCGTCGATGTTATTGAAAATCCAAGCAGCCCGCAGCCTATCAGTATCGACACAGCATACTTTGGATCGTCGCATACTCAGAATTATGCGACGGGGCAAGGCGCCCGCATCAATAACAACTCGGTCGATAACTCAGTGAACGCCAATTTGGCGGGAGATATCTTTTCGCAAATTGAGAAGGTTCTCGAAGAACACGTTGCAGACCGCGTGCTGCTCTCGGATCTGCACCGAGCAGTTGAGGAGATGCGACAAACGCGAGGATCAGCAGGATTCGCTCAAGCTTATCAAAAATTTATAGCGCTGTGTGCGGATCATATTGGGGTGATAACGCCATTTTTAGCGCCGTTGGGTGCTATGTTCTCTTAAATGGGGCAATCTAAACAACGCATCGCAAATATCTTGAAGCTCAGTCGCGACTGCATCTTTTGCGGGGGAGCTAAACCGGCAACGACGGTGGATCATCAGCCGGCTCGATCGCTCTTCGATCGTCGAGAATGGCCTGATGGTTACGCCTTCCCTGCATGCGAGCCTTGCAATCAATCCTCAAAAGGAGCGGAGCATAAGCTCGCGCTGCTATCACGGATCGACATCAATCCGCAGGATGATCCCGTGCGCATCGCCGAGTTCGATAAGTTCGCACGGGCGATGCAGAACAACTTTCCCGGCTTTTTACACGCGCTGTCAGCCAACGAGAAGCGTCGGTTTCTTCGCTCACAGGGATTGACCCGTCCGCTCGGCATGGCTCTGTCTGAAATGTATGCCGCGGGGGTCAACGCCCCTGATGCACGCCAACTATTCGAAACGTGTATCCGCAAACTGCTTTGCGCGCTTCACTGGAAGCACACTGGTCACATTGTGCGGAATCACGACGGCGTGGTCGCCACGTGGATTTTGAACGCATATTTTAGCGAATTCATTAAGACTGACGAAGCGCGTTTGTATGAAACATTGCCCGCGTGTCCGCCGATCGTGCGCAATGGACGCAATCTATCTGACCAGTTTGCCTACCGATACGGGGTCGATGAAGACAAGACGACATCCGTCTTCTTCATAGCGTTCCGTAATGCGATTTTGGTGCAAGGTTTTGTTTCGCAGTCGGTCGAGACCCTCGATCAACTCCGCGCGTCAATCGAAGCCTCTAGACATACCCCGAAGTCTCATACTCAATCCGCCGATTGAAGTTGCTCACCCCCACATAGCTCGACCCATTCGCTTCTGAGAAGCACAGCGCAACAGCATCTCCCTCGTCCGGTGACGGCATCCCCCGGCGGCGCATGTCCTCCTTGCTCTCCAGGACCAGACGGCCCTCAGAGTTATACTTGTAGCCGATGCTGCACAGATCACCCTGCAGGCTCTCGCTGTCGGGGAACGAGAAGCCGCCCTTCTCCAGGATCTGCTTCATGTTGTAGTAGAGCTCGGCGCGGCGATTGAGCGGCCCGCCACCTGGGCGGCCGTTCTCGTCCAGCGCAGGCGGCTCGATCGGCTTGCCACCGAAATTGACGCGGTTGATCACGCTACCAAAGCCCTGCTCTTCCAGCCGATCGGCAACGCCGACACCGAGCCCACCGACGTCGATATTCACCCTGGTTGGCTTTTCCTCGCGGATGATCTTCGCGATCAGGCCGGCAACCTCCATTGTATCCAGACCGCGCCGGCTTTCGATTTTGGTGATGGCTGATCCCTCCCGCCATGCAATCGAGGTGCGGTCGGCCCCCTTGCCCGCCGGGTCCACGCCGATGATCAACGTTCCGGTACGGTTCACCTCACCCAACGAGTTGGTTGCGAACTTCGGACCACCCTCCGGCTTTGGACGGCGCCGCGCGGCCAGCACCAGCTCCGGCGTGATGTAGCTGTCAAAGTTGGAGGCGATAAACGCCTCTGCCGGCGTCAGGGGGTATTCCTGACAGAACAGCTCTTCCGGCATGCTCAGCAGCTTGTTCCGGCGCCAGGCGATCTGCTCGGCATCCAGGCCATGAAGCTCGGCAAGGCGCTGTTCATCCGCCGTCATCGTGAAATCTTCCGGCACCGGCCGACGATACAGCGGATCGATCGACCAGGGCAGAAAGACTGGCATGTACTCGCTGTCGCCCGTCTCGGCCTTGCGCCAGAGCTTGTGGAACTCGTTGTAGCCGTTCGCCGTGGTCTCGATGATGATCTCGGTGTTGTCCATGTCGGGCACGGTCTGCATCAATGCCGCGATCTGCGTGTCCAGATCGACCCAGAACGCCGCCTCAGAAGCGTGGAGCGATTGGGCGGTGTCGGAGCGGCCAGAGCCCTCCTCCGTCGCCACGGACACGCCATAGCCGCTGTCGATGGTGTCGAAGATCAGTTCCTGCGCATTGGAGATACCAACCGACGGCCGATGGTCGTCGGGCATGTGGTCATTGAAGCGCTTCACCAGCTTGAACAGTGTGTTCGACGCCGGCTTCTCATGAGCGATGATCAGCGTGCGCAGGCCGGGATTAGCAGTGGTGCGCTTGTAGAAGCGGGCGGCGATATAGGTGCTGATGCCCATCTGGCGGGCCTTTAAGACGATCGCGCGCACCCTGCCCGTCTTGACCTTCTGCTCTTCAAGCATTGCATGGAGCTGGCGCTGTGCAGGATTGAACATCAGCGGCGCCGTGCCTCCCACCTTCGGCCGGATCTTCAGCATGTGCTCGGCGAAATACTCCAGATCGCTGTCGATCTTGATCGCGTGTTCGCCGGCCTCCAGAACGCCGCTGAGCCAATCCATCAGTTCAGCACCTCACCGGCACTGGTCATGTCGTTCTCGAAGCAGAGCACCGCATCGAGCGCGTCCTGACGGGACACCCCGGCTGTCTCGACCAAGCGATCGATGGCGCGGCCACGACCAGGCGAGCCCTGCATGACGTCCCAGCGAGCACGAGCTTCTTCACGGCTGCAGCCAGTCTGGTTCATCTGGTCACTGACGAACGAGATCTCTCCAAGCAATCCCGCATATCGAGGGTCCATCATGCCGCCTTCTCCTGCTTCGTAATGGACAGCAGTGCGTCGCACTGGCAGCCCTGATTGTATCCGACCAGCGACTTGCGCAGCGATTCCCGCGGCACAGTCGTGATGCCGGCGGCCAGTTCGTTCACACGATCTTCGATGAACGCGTCGATATCGGCGCGCAGCTCGGTAATGCGGTCTTCAAGCGGCTTTGGCTTCATCGGTCTTTCCCTTGTTGCGTGCGGCATCATTCTGGACGCGGCGAACTTCGCGATCCCGTTCCTTCTCGCGCTTGACGAGAAATCGCTGCAGCTCGATCGGCAGAGATTTGAACGTCTGGTGTTCAGCCTTCGGCCATGACCGCGGAGGATCGATGCTAGCCAAGTGATTAACGATCGACGTGACCGCATAGCCCAGCGTCGGGTCGGCAAGGCCGCGGGCCTGATGAGCACGGGATACAGCACCGACAATAGCCAGCGTGTCAGCCAGATGATCGGCCGGACGCTGCCATATGAATAGACCGACCGTTGCGGGACTGGCCGGAAGGGCTGGAATGCCCAGGTTGTCGCACCAGGTTGCAAAATGCAGCAGGCGCGTATCGTCGCCATCGATATCGATCTGCTCAGGCTCCACGCCGTGCTGCGCATTCAGCTTGGCCACCTCGCCCGCAATTGCAGCGTGGATGGCAGTCTGCCGGTCGGCATGTTCCTGCAATCGTGCAGACACCAGCGCGTTCATCAACGGATTGCTCACCGATCCACCTCCTTCAGCCGCTGGTGCATGCTGTCCAGCGCGCGGATATCAGCGAAGCGCCGTGCAGCTTCACGCGGTGACATGTCGTCCGGCAGATCGGCCTTGACCGTGCTCAGTATCTCCGCCCGCGTGTGAATGTCTGCCTTCGCGAATTGCACCGCAACCTCATCTGATGTCAGCTCGCGGCCATGATACTCGTGCGAGCGAGCCTGCTCCTTCTCCAGCCATGTTCGTTCGTCTGCCATCAACCGCGGCTCCTGATCTGTGCTTGGCGCAGCGCCTGCGCGTCCTTGAGGCTTCCTGACTTGGCGAGACGTGCCGACAGCGCGTTCATATGCTCGCTGTTCGTCTCGCCAGAGCTGCGAGAAACGCCAGGACGCAGGACCGTCGGCACAGGCTTCTTCAGAACCTCGCCCTTCGCCTTCTGGATATTCCGATACATCACCGCATCATGAAGCATGCGCTGGAATGGTGCCGAGTGAACGAAGGGCTGCGTCTCCATCAGATACTGCAGGTCGCGGTTGTTCACCCCGATTTCGGCAGCGTAGGTGCGCAAATCATCGCCGAAATTCTTGGGCAGGTTCGGCACCGCCTCCTGAAACTTCGCCCACTCCGCGTCCTTATAAGCGCTAAGCTCTTGCCGCCGCTGCTGTTGTTGCTGCTGCTGGATGTGCATCTGCTCCTGCTGCAGGTTTGACACACGTGTGAGCGTGCGCATCGCGCTGTCGAAGCGCTCAGGATTGACCTGCGATAGCGCCTCAAGGCCCTGCTGCAGATGCTCCGGCGATAGCTGGGCCAGTTCCGGAAATTGCTCCATGAACGATGCCACGGCGAACTGCTGCGCAACGTCCACGGCGCTGGAATACTGCTGGTGAGCCTGCGCAGCCTTGCCAAGCTCCTGTTCTACCGCCTCACGCACCTGGGGATGCTTTAGCGCCTTGGCAATTTCGGCATCAAGCTCGCCCGGCTTAGGTTCGGCATCGGCCGGTGTCTCAGCCCTGGGCTTGGCTTCAACCTGCTGCTGCTCACCCTCTTCGGCCGGTGCATCACCGCGCAGCTTGTCGATCTCGGCCGCAAAGTCGGAACCAAGGCTTTTTGCAAAATCGAGGTTCTGGCCATCGCGATAGGCAGTGAGTGCCAATGCGGCCTGTTCGACTGACATTGTCTCATTGGCCGGCGCCTTTTCGCCAGTCGCCGTAACCTGCATCTCGATGGGGTTGACGTCGTCCGGCATGTCCTGCCGAGCCATGGCCAGAATGTCGCCGGCTTCCTTCGCGTTGTCGAAGGTGATGTCATCATCCGGGGCGGTGACCATCGGCTTGAAGCCCTGATCAGCCTCCTCCCGCGCCTTACCGAATAGCGGCTCTGCGGAGGTGAACTGGCCGGATGACTCGTCGCGGGCGGGAGCGTCGGTGTCCGACATCAAGCGGTCTCCTCGGTGCGCTGATCCAAGGTGGCGCCATCAGCCTTCAGGCGGTCCATGATGGCCGTGCGGAGATAGTGAGCTACCGTGGCATGCTGAGCCGCGGCAACGGCCCTGACGGACTCGCCAGCACCTTTAGGGAGCGTTGTGGCTACGGTGTCGGTGAAGCGGGTCATAGGCACTCCGTCACGGTGAGAGAGCCGCCAGCGGTCAACTGGACGGCGCTGATCTTTTGACCGGGTGCGCAGATGAAGTATTCAGCCTTCAAGGCCGGCAGGATCGCTCAGTGGCGTCGGCCGTGGGATTGTTATCGATCCTGATGCGAGCGTCGGTCGTGCTGACCACGCGCACCTTGACGGTCTGGGCGCCGAACGGGTTGGCAACGGTGCCGGCAGTGGCCGTGTAAGCCACCGACTGCGACACACCGAGCCGGCCGAGCGGCGCCATCAACGCTTGAGGGAAAGCCAATGTGTAGTTCTCCAAATCATCTCACGCGATTCTGAGGCAACTACACTTCGCAATCAAGGTAAAATCGCATAATAACTAGCAAAATCAATCGCTTATACCATATCGTACTCTTTCATACCGTTCGATCACTGGCCGCTGTGGACATCGCCACCGAACATCAAAACCGGTTGTCGTTATTGATATGACTCACGAATTCGCGCTGTCGGCAACGTTTGCTACCGGATCTGCAACCATCACAGTGTCGTTTGATACTAGTTTGGCGAAGTACATCCTCGTTGTTTCAGCGATGACATCGAGCAGTTCGGTCGGTGGATTGCCGGCAGGCGCGTTGTCTCGAACTGTCCGCACGATCTCCATCATCACAGACCAGTCCGCAGCCGGCATGTTGCCTGGCAACGCTTGCGTGACAGACAGTGCCACGTCTTTCGGCATCAGCTGCGTCATTGCCTGCACGATAGCCTTGGGATCATCCTTCGCCACGCGCTCCAGGATGTCTTCGCCATCCGCCTGCCACTTCTTGTGCAGATCGCCAATGAACGACTCGGTGAGCTTCTGTCGCGCTCCTGGAGTCCTTCCACGAGGGTTACCCGATTGTCCCGGCTTCCACCTGCTCTCAACCTGTTTATTCACGTTTCAATTTCCTCCATCTGTGACGAGTGTGACGAGTGTGACGCGAATTCCCGTTAATCGCTCACGTGCGCGCGCGTACAAGCGCAAATGCAAAAGCCCGACACACTCGTCACGGTCGTCACGCTCACACATGAAAGCTTGCCTTTGGCCGGATTCTAATACCGAAAAACTCGCGTGCTCTGCGTCCGCGAATGAACTTGAAGCCGTGCCTCGTCATTTGATCTTTGAACGATAACTGCGTGCCGGGAGTGCTGCCCGACCCAGTTGCGTATTCCTTCCATGACTTGAACAGCACGCTGCTGGCTTCCGATTTGTCCATATTGTCGATGTCGGTCTCACACTCCTCAGTCAGCCAATGACTGAACAAGTCCTGATCGCTGAAATATTCCTCGGTCGCGGCCAACACGATTGCCGGCTTTGAGAGGCCGTTTTGCTGCCAGTCCATGCAGCCATCGATCATCCATTGCAGGATGGCCGGCGCTTCGCCCTGCAGCTTGCGCTCTAGCTCCCGATCCGGGCTCTGCGGCTTGCGTTCGAACGGCACCATCAGGAAGCGCCGCCGCGCGGCTTCATCAACGTTGCGCAGTACCGGTTTGTGATTGCCGACGATCATCAGCTTGAACTGCGGCAGGAACTCAAAGAAGTCCTGTCGCATGAATCGAGCCGCGATCTTATCACCGCCGGTCATCTGCTTGATGCGTGCTTCAGCCCAAGCCCTGCCCTCTTCGGTTTCAGATGCCGTGACCAGCCGGGCGCCGCGGAGCATGGCAAGGTCAGTCGGGTGCTTATCGCCATTGCTGGCGCTGAAGGTGTCCATGGCCGCCGTGGTGCCATAGTCCTTCATGATGCCGGCGACGGTGTTGAGGAACACAGACTTTCCGTTGCCGCCGGGCCCATAGACGAACACCAGCGTATGCTCCCGGGTCAGGCCGGTGAGGCAGTAGCCACACCACTGCTGAAGGAAGCGGATCAGTTCGGCATCGCCGCCTGTCGTTTCATGCAGGAATTTCAGCCAGAGCGGACAGCCTGTCTCGATCGGTGCGATCGCAGTCGTTTTGGTAATTCCGTCATCCCGGACACCATCACGCAGTTTGCCGGTGCGCAAATCAACCGTGCCGCCAGGAGTGCCGAGCAACCATGGATCGGCGTCCCAATAGTCCATGGTAACCGCAAGCTTGGGATCGACCTTGGCAAACCGCTCCACCCCGCCAGCAAAGCTGGTCTTGTTGGTGATGTAGCGTTTCCGCTCGTCTTGGTTTTCGGCCAACTTGCGGGCCAACTCTCGAGCCCACTGGAACGCGATGCCGGTCTGGTCCTTCGTCCAATAGACATGCTCCCAGCGAAACCACGCACCGGTTGAATGGCAATAGCGCAGGTTATTAGCGTGCATATCGACAAACGTGACGGCAGCGCTGTCTTCAGTGACGATATCGTTGGGCAACACTAGCCGCTTTGCGGCCCGCTCGGTGCGCTCCGCATCTTTCAGAGTGATATAGTTCATGCAGGCTCCCCTTGCGGCACGAGGATGTTGGGAAGCTCTGCTGCCATCATCTTCTTGAGTTTGCGGGCGGCTTCAATCGATCCGGCAATCAGCGTGCCGGCGTCGCGCAGCTTTGGTCCGGACCGGACGGGATCGAGCACAACGACGCCGTAGCGGTTGGCCTTAAACCAATCGAGTGGCGATGCATGGACCGTGAGCCCGTCGCCAAGCCTGGGACCGACTAGCGTGTCTTCGCCAAGCATGCAGGCGTGACCGAGCCAAGCCGCGACCTTCCCGGACAGGGCCTGCCACGCGATCACGTCCTCCGCGTAGCCGTCCCGGGACCACGCAACAAAAGTGAGTGCTTGCTGCGCTTTTCCCTCTCTATAACGGCAGAACTCAAAGCAGCCGTTGTCGAGAAAAATGACGTCATCATGCAACACCAGATCCGAGTATCCGGCCCATGTTTTAACGAGGTTGATGGGAGGCACGCCGTTGCCGATGAACCACTCACGCGCCGCCTGGGGCAGAATTCGGCCACGCGCCTGCTCTGCGATCGCGCCGAACAGATCATCCGGCGCGAAATTCTGGAAGGTGTCGGTCATGCGGCGCCTCCGTCGGTGTAATCCTCCCAAAATCTCGGCGCGATGATCCTGCGGCGCTCGAATGCTACAGCGGCGCCCATCAAGTGCAGCTTTTCTTCGATCGTCTTCAGATCATCCACCGGGATGACGCGCTGGCGTGCTTTTTCGCACACATACTCAATGATGCTATCAAGCTGGCAATTGATGCTGTGCTTCATGCGAAGACCTCACAATCCCAACCGCCACCGTGTTTCTTGGCGCGCGCCTTGACGGCGACGAAGCGAAGGGGATGAATTTCGGCGGCGACTTTGATTTTGACGCGGGCGTCGTCCTGCCAGAAGCCTTTGACTTCGTGGCATTCGAGATATCCATCAGCGGTCAGGACGACGAAGTCCGGCGTGTAGAAGGTCTTGTCAGCAAGCCGAAATTTCATCGGTTCGAACTTCCACCATTGAAGCTGGCCACCGAGCCGCTGCCGATCGAGATGATCGGCATAAGCCTGTTCGGTCTTATTCATGGTGCCGGACTTCAGCCGACCGAGTGCGTAAAATGCTTTAGTCATGCGCACCTCCCCACACCATCGGGGCCAAGGTCGCAGCAATCGCTGCCGAAACGGCGCAGCGATGCATAAGTCGAGACACTTGCAGATTGATTGGGGCGACTGATATACAATCCGAACTAGTGTCCTGGCAGACAATCGCATTCGGAATCGGCTCGCCCCACTGGCGGGCCTTTTCTTTGATCATTAAGCGATCTCCAGCCCAAGCTGGCGGCGCAGCGGCGCGGTCGGCACCTTGAGAAGCCTCCCCACCTTGATCGTCGGAAAGTCACCGCGCTTGGCGGCCTCGTAGCTGCCGTTACGGCTGAGGCCAAAGCAGACACGCCCCACATCGGGAACGTCGGCGGTCGGCGTGGACAGCAAATTCCGAAGTTCTTCGTTCAAACTAGCCTCCATTGCTGGCGGCCTCGACGCGGCACTACTTCCAAGGCCAATCACGTTAAAGCACGTGAAATTACGTGCCTTAATGCAAAATAGGCCTTCGTACCCCCTTGTCAATATTTATCGCACGCAATATCCTGTGCTTAATAGGACCGCGAAGGATGACAAAGGATGGACGCTGAAAAAAAGAAGCAGAGGGGGCGCCCAGCCCTCCCAGCGGAGCAGAAGCGATCAAAAAATCTGACATTCCGAATCCGGGACGGGATGAAGCAGCGCCTTGAGCGCGCGGCGGCGCCGGCCGATCGGTCTATCAGTGAAGAAATCGAGCATCGACTAGAAATGTCGTTCGCCCAAGGCGACGACAGTCTGTCAAAGGCTTTGGTCGGAAACAGCGATACCAGTGCCAACCTCATCCGCTGGATCGCATTTCAGATGCAATGCCAGCCGGGATGGGAGAACGGCGATGCGACCAAGCGCGCCATGGTCGCCCACATCACAAACTATCTGCGTGAAACGATCTTGTTCGAACTGCAGGAGACAGAACAATGAAAGGCAGCATCATCAACCGGCCGATCGGGTCGGATCGCTATTCCATCATCCTCGAAGTGAAGGATCCAATCACCGGCAAGCGGAAGCGCCGCTGGCATTCCTTCCAAGGGACAAAGCGCCAGGCCAACGTCGAATGCGCCCGTCTCATCACCGAGTTGAAGAACGGCACCGCGATTGAGCCGAACAAGATGACGGTCGCACTGTTTTTCGAGAAGTGGCTGGAGCATATCAAAACGCAGGTCGCGCCGCGCACTGCCGAGCGCTATGCCGAGATTGCGCAAAAGAACATCGTGCCCGTTCTCGGCACGGTGATCCTGACCAAGCTTGCGCCGGTGACGATTTCGACCGCCTATTCCACTCTACTCTCGAGCGGTCGCCGGAAATCCGCTGGTGGATTGTCGCCGCGGACAGTCCACCATTGCCACCGGGTTCTAAAGCAAGCGCTGCTGCAGGCTGTGAAGTGGCAGATTCTGGCTCGCAATCCGGCCGACGCGGTGGATCCGCCAAAGGTCGAGCGCGCGCAAATGACCACCTACGATCTGTCGCAGACCGGATCGCTTATCGAGGCTTTGCGCGGGACCGAGGTTTTCCTGCCCACCGTGCTTGCCGTGCTGCTCGGCCTGCGACGTGGCGAGGTCGCCGCGCTTCGCTGGCGCAATGTCGATCTCGATCGCGGCCAGGTGGCCATCGTGGAGAGTGCCGAGCAGACCAAGGCCGGCATTCGCCTCAAACCACCCAAGAGCGGCCGAGCGCGGACCGTGGCGCTGGCGCCGACGATCGTGCAGGAGTTGCGTGCCCACCGGCTGGAGCAGGCCCAGGACCTTCTGAAGCTCGGCATGGGACTGTCCGCGGACACCTTCGTCTGTACCCGCCCCGACGGCGAGATGATGGAGCCGGTCTGGATCACTCAGGAGTGGATCCGACGCATTAAGGGCACCGGACTGCCGGCCTATCGCTTCCACGATCTGCGCCACGCCCACGCCACCCACCTGCTGGCCTCAGGAGCACATCCCAAGGTCGCCAGCGAACGCTTGGGCCACAGCTCGGTCGGCATCACCCTGGACCTTTACAGCCACGTTCTGCCGGGCATGCAGGAAGGCGCCGCTAATGCAGCCGACGAGGCCCTGCGCCGGGCGATGGTCAGAAAGCCGGAGGTCTAGGTCCACTTGGTCGGCGAGAACGGAATCTTGCGTGCGCGCATCTCCGCCTCGAACTCATCGGATTGCTGCTGCCAATCGGGGAACGACCGCACGCCCCAGCGCTTCGCATTTGCCGGAAGCTTATCGTCCGCAGCGAGCGTCTCAGCAATCAAAGTGTGCAAGTCGAGCAGAGATCTGTCGGTCAGCTTGGGGATATTCATGCGATCTCCATCAATTTGGACCCAAAGGGTAGCAATCCGGTAGCAAACGCCGCCGGAAGAACATTTGATGATCAATATTTATGTGAGATTTCAGGCGGTTAAATGGCAGGGGCGGTAGGGCTCGAACCTACGACAACCGGTTTTGGAGACCGGTACTCTACCAACTGAGCTACACCCCTACAGAACCGCGGCATGCCGCCGGTTCGGGCCGTTTGAAGCACAGGCGGCCCCTGATTTGCAAGAGCCGAACTGCACACGGGAACGAAAACATCCCCGGAATCAAAACGGCGGGCAAGGGAACTCCCCTGCCCGCCGTCTTAAATCGATTACTCGATGATCGAAGCGACGACGCCAGCACCGACGGTGCGGCCGCCTTCACGGATGGCGAAGCGCAGCTTCTCTTCCATCGCGATCGGCACGATCAGGTGCACTTCCATGGCGATGTTGTCGCCCGGCATCACCATTTCGGTGCCTTCCGGCAGATGCACGACACCGGTCACGTCGGTGGTGCGGAAGTAGAACTGCGGACGGTAGTTCGTGAAGAACGGGGTGTGACGGCCACCTTCGTCCTTGGTCAGAATGTAAGCTTCTGCCTTGAACTTGGTGTGCGGCTTCACCGAACCCGGCTTGCACAGCACCTGGCCGCGCTCGACGTCTTCACGCTTGGTGCCGCGCAGCAGCGCGCCGATGTTGTCGCCGGCCTGGCCCTGATCGAGCAGCTTGCGGAACATTTCAACGCCGGTGCAGATCGTCTTCTGGGTGGCGCGGATACCGACGATTTCGATTTCCTCGCCGACCTTGACGATGCCGCGCTCGAC